>MVRL01000096.1 GCA_002067705.1 Methanosaeta sp. PtaU1.Bin112 | reverse complement strand
GCCCCCTTGAAATCAGATCTCTCTTCCATCATCCTCGCCTCCCCGCCACCATCACGATCTCCTCGCCCGCCTCTCCCGGCCCGCGAAGCCCGTGCTCCCTCGCCAGAAATGCCAGCCCCTGCAACCGAAGCGAAGCTCCTATCCTTTCAGGCGAGCCGCCTGGCAGAGCGCCATCGCGGCGGACGTAGGAGCTGGCGGCGTGCATCCACAGTGCGCTCCTCGCCGTCGTGCGCATCACCTGCACCAGCAGGCCCGCGCGCTCTGCAGCTATGCGTAGCGATTGCGGGCAGAAGAGGTGCAGGTGGCGTGAGTCTTCTCCATCTCTAATAGCACTCATATACATCCGTAAGTGCTCTCCTGATACAGATTCGAATTCCTCGCCAGGTAATTCAATACATTTCGGATGCATCCATCCATGTTCAGGTACTTGAACTCCGAGAACCTTCCGAGCAGATCTATTCCGATCTCCTGCATGTAATCCTTGATCACTCTCATGTTCTCCTGGTACTCAAGGTCGCTGATGACATAGGCATACTTCAGCCTCCTCACAGCACTGAAGCAGACTTCCTCTTTATTTATTATACTCAATCGATGCAGATCATCTACCACTCGCTCAATCACCGCCTCGTTGCCCATCCTCCATATCTCATCACCGATGTTGCAGGTGATCTCTGCCAGGATAGAGGACTTTCCCTCTGGCGCAACATAAGGGCTATAGTTGGAGGGGAAGCTTACCCTGTGCGTCAGAACATCCCTCGCAGGTATGTACAGCCACGTCAGGTCGCAAACCTTCGGCCTGCCTAGGCCGATCATAACAGTGATAAGAGAGTTGTACTTCAGTCTGCTGACTGCGTCTTTGATCTCCTTCGGTGTATCAAGGACTGCCACCAATTCCGGTATCGGTATGGTGGAAACAACCCTGTCGTAGACCCTCTCCTTTAGGCCGTCTGAGACGACCCATCTTCCATTCTCTTTTCTTATTGCTCTGACCTCAAAGCCTCTGAGGATGCGATCCTCAATCCTTTCCTGCAGCGCCTCTATCAGCGACTGGATGCCGCCAGTTCTCGGATAATAAAACACCAGCTGGTGTGTGTAGCCCTCTGTACCTATCCCCAAGGATGATCTTATGATGTCCTGCACAGGCGGGTTTGGGATTCTCTCGACCCATTCTAGGCTCATGCGCTCGGTTGGGTGCTTCCATATCTTTTCGTTGTAGGGAAGGAGATACTTCTCTGCTATACCCTTACCGAAGGTGCAGTAGAACCAGTCCCTGAGGTTTCTCGGCGAGCTTACCTCTCCTTTCTCCTTTGCAATCAGGTTCTGGATGAAGCTGTAAAGGCACTCAAAGTTCTCATCCCTTGGAAGGTCAGAGAGTCCATTCTCAAATGGGTACTTTACATAGCGATCTTTGTAGAGGACTTTCGTGTTCCTTCTGTTTTTTATCTTGTTTTCTCCAAGAAGGCAGGTCATCATGTCCAGGGCCTCTTTATCCTTTGAGAAGATTATATGTGAGCCGCCATAATCGAAGGTGAAGCCCTGCTCCTTCAGGGATCTCATCAGGCCCCCACACTCGTGCTCCTTCTCCAGAAGCTCGACACTTGCCCCCCTCTGAGCCAGCAGGTATCCCAAGGTCAGCCCGGTCAAACCTGCGCCGAGAATGCCGAAAGATGGTTTCTTATAACTGCAGATAGATATAGAATTGACGTCTCGTCTTTTTTGGCCATCTGACATCAAAGTATCACTTATCCTTCAAAGCATCTCTGAATAGCTGCTCAACCTTATCTGTAGTATTATCCCAGGTAAACTGTTTTGCCGTCCTTATTCCTTCTTTTTTGAATCTTTCTCTTTCATCTTCGTCATCCAATAATGCAAGAATCGCTTCGCTCATCGCTTTGGGATCTCTGGGGGGAACTACCAAACAGTTCTCCTCATGAAAGGCATAGTCCTCCGTTCCATAAGGCGTGGTGATAACTGGCGCTCCACATGCCATGGCCTCCAAAGGAAATAGAGGAAAGCTCTCATACCACGAAGGGCATACCATCAGATCAGCTGAAGAATATAGTCGTGCAAGTTCTTCATCCGACGGAGATTGGATAAATTTATAGGGAATATCTGAAGGATATTTAGGCTTATTCATACCATATGCAACAAACTCCACATCGCCTCTATTTTTCGTTACGGTCTTAATCGCGTCCAGAACTTCAGGAAACCCCTTCCATCTGGTCTGCTTACCAAAACATAAAATTTTAAATTTATTTGTATCTCTATTTACATCCCGTGGATAAAAGACGCTGTGGTCTATTGCGGGATTTACAACAGGCGTATCATATCCGTATAGTTCCCTCATTTGATTTCTGAGCCAAATAGAATTTGATATCTTATTTAAGGGGAGATAGTAAGTCTCTTCAGCTAATCTTTTAAAAATCGGATCGTCAAAGAAAAGGGGTTCATGATGCTGCATATGGTAAAACAGTTTCCCCTTCCCGCTCATGAATGCGGAAAATGCAGTAAAACAAAAAGTGGCTACATTGATATCACATTCCGGAATAGACCTTGCTAGATCGAAGTACTCTTGATTCGGATATACGCCTATGTCTACATACTTTCTTGATAAATATCCTAGAACCATCTTTAGTGGCGATCTCCTTATGTATACCGTCTTTGCCCTTAGCGGATACCAGCAATGATCTTTTTTGTCTCCAAAACTTGTTATTGTTACTTCATGGCCTCTTTCAACTAATTTATTTGCAATTTCTAGTAGTACTCTCACTCCACCTGTTAAATTTGTACCGGCCATAATATAGTTGATCTTCATATTCATCACCAATATTAAGCATTCTTGCTTGGGCAAGTAGAAAATTCTCTCAATTAACTCCTTTGAGGCAACCCCTCAGCAAGAAGCAACTACCGTAGCAACGAGCCTCATTGCACCGGATCTCACGTTCACCTCCGAATCCTATAGCAATAATCCATCACCCATAGGAGCGAGGCTGAGCATCCCGCCATCATAAAAGCCTGCAGTGCCTGGCGCAGGAAATCCTCCCACCGCCAGACCTTTCCGAGCTGATCCTGGAATACGAAGGCGCGCGGGCAGGGGTGCTGATCCTCTCCCTTCAGCAAGATAGGTCACATGCTTAATCTCTCCGGCCTGTGCATAGTACCAGGAGCCGATCCCGCCGGGTTTATCTTCTGCACCTGGTGCGTGAATTTGAGGCGAGACCGGCTGTT
>MVRL01000095.1 GCA_002067705.1 Methanosaeta sp. PtaU1.Bin112 | reverse complement strand
GAGAAATATAAATCGTGGACATAAAATTGTGAAGTCCATAGAAAATCAGGTGAACTTTCTATGAAATGGCACTAGCTGCATGCATTTAGTCGGACAAGATTGCCGGAGCGCCTGCATGCTAAGAGGGATAAGGACTGGTTGGGCGACTGTGGTGCGGTCGATCGGGATTGCAGGTGAGCGTTAGGGTGACCCTGCACGATTCAGTAAAAAGCTTTGCCTGTTAAAGGCATTGCGCTTAAAGACCGAGATACATTTAAAGTCCTCTGCAAAATGGACTTTTCGTCCAAAGCTCATTATCCCGAAAGCTTTTTCAACAAGTGAGTCATGCAAATATATAAAAAATAAAAAGGCGGAAAGCAATGACTGCAGAAATAGCATTAATGAACAAGGAAGCTATTGCACTTGCCGCAGATAGTGCTGTCACGATGACAACAGGGAGCATACCTAAGATTTTTCCGTCGGCAAATAAAATATTTACCTTATCTAAATACCACCCTGTTGGGATAATGATTTATGGAGCCGCTTCTTTTATGGGCGTACCTTGGGAAACAATAATAAAAATTTATCGGAGCAAACTATGTAGAACTTCTTTTCCTGAATTGGGGGACTATGCCAGAGATTTTATGAATTTTATAGATAATGGTGATAATCTTTTTCCCGAATCTATGCAGGAATCCTTCATGAAAGAGTGGCTTGCTAGTTATTTTATATATGTTAACAATAAACTTTTAGATGAAGTCGAGTCTAAAATAAAAGAATTTGGGAAATTAAATAAACGTGGTATTAATCAAATAATTACTGAAATATTTAAACAGCAACGATCAATTTGGGAAAAAGCTGAAATGATTCCTGATATCCCAGATGATTTTGAAAATGAGGTATTGGAAAAATATAGTTCTGTTTTTGATGAACTAATTGGTGTTATTTTTGAGAAATTGCCTTTATCTAAAAAACATAGAGATCAACTGAAATACATGGCATGTTCGTGTTTATCAAAATTTTCTAGAGAGTTGGAGGGGCCGACAAATACTGGGATTGTTATTGCTGGTTTCGGTGATAATGATATTTTTCCCGTTTTGATGTCGTATCGATTGGAATTGATTATTAATAATAAGGTTAAATACAAAATAATTCATAATAATAAGATTTCTTACCAAATGGGTGCTTCGATCATTCCTTTTGCTCAAAGCGAGATGGTAATGGCGTTTATGGAAGGAGTTGATCCTAAATACAAATCGGTAAAAGATAGTCTTATTTCTAAAATATTTGATAAATACCCCTCAATAATTGTTGACAACATCGAAGGATATTCTGAGCAAGAAAAACAACAGCTTGAAATGAAGCTTAGAGATGCAAGCGCCTCATTGCTTAATGACCTTTCAAATAGATTAGATGAATATAGGAGAAATAATTATACTAATTCTGTTATAAATGTGGTATCCGGATTGCCGAAAGATGAATTGGCGAAAATGGCCGAATCTCTTGTAAATTTGACCTCTTTCAAGAGACGGGTAAGTCCAGTGAGTGAAACCGTAGGTGGACCAATAGATGTTGCCATAATTTCCAAGGGAGATGGATTTATATGGGTTAAGAGAAAGCACTATTTCGAAGGAGAATTAAATCCACAATTCAGAGAGAACTACTATGGGAGGTGCAAGGACGATGAAGAAATCCAATAGATCAATGATCCGATCTAGGGATGAATTTGAAAAACTCTATTTTCCGAAACGATATGAGGAACAAAAACGTGAGGAGATCACGGATCCTGAAGCATTGGGGATAGATATGGCAAATAGATCGCTAGAGAAAATTAGGAATTTATTGGCATAATACCGCCTATTCTGCGCATCAAAGTATCAACTATGAACTGAGGCTAGATAGCTTCTTTGCTGCTATCCATCGCAGATCAAAATGAACTCCGGTCTTTATCTCCGCTCTCTGTGGCTAGGTCTTGGGCAGGCAGAAGCGCTGTGTTACTGATGTTCGCTAATCGGTCATCGATGTTTCGGCCAGTTTCTCGGTACGTTCGCCTTGGGAATGAGTTTTTCAGAAGGATTGCCGCTCACAACAGGTCAAACCGTCGATGTCTTTTATCCTTCTTCCCCAAACATCCCCACCAGCCGAAACTCCCCCACGTCCACCAGCCCTCTATCCGTCAGCTTCAGCTCCGGGATCACCGGCAGAGAGAGAAATGAGAGGGTCATGAACGGATCCTCCAGCTTGCTTCCCAGATCGTGAGCGGCATCGATGCACTCTGCTATCTCCTCAGCCACATCCCGCATGTATCCCTCCGAGAGCAGCCCGGCCACAGGCAGGGGCAGGCTCGCCAGAGTCTTGCCTTCAGCCACTGCCACCAGTCCGCCGCCCATCTGCTCAATGGCCTGGACCGCGGCCAGCATCTCCTCATCCGAGACTCCGACGGCGGCGACGTTGTGCGAATCATGAGCCACCGAGGTGGCGATGGCGCCTCTGATAAGGCCCGTTCCCTGAACCAGTCCCAGGCCCACATTTCCCGTGGCCCTGTGCCTCTCAATCACTGCCATCTTCAGGATATCCCGGTCTGGATCGGAGACGACCTTTCCCTGCACAATTTTGGGCAGGAGCCGGAGCGACCGGGTGATGATCTGATGGGCAACGATGCCGATAACCCTGGCAGGCCCCTCTTCTGCTGGGATCTCGAATGACTGCGGGCTCAGCGGGCTGATGTGCATCGATTCGTGCTCAGGCTTGGCTGGCGCGGAGAGCCTGGCGATCAGGTCACCATCCTCAGCCACCACTCTCCCATCTTTGATCACCTTGACCACACGGGGATGCTCGAGCTCATCCAGAATGGCAATGTCAGCCCTGTAGCCGGGTGCAATTGCCCCCAGATCCCGCAGCCCGAAGCACTGGGCGGCATTGAGGCTGGCAATCTGCAGGGCGATGATGGGGTCCATGCCCTGCTCGATAGCCGTCTTCACCATGAAGTCGATATGCCCCTCGCTCAGGATGTCCGCCGGATGCCGGTCGTCCGAGACGAAGAGGAATTGGCGGGCGTTTTTGCTGCTGACCAGCGGCAGCAGATCGAGCAGATTCTTGGCGGCGCTGCCCTCCCGGAGCATGATGTACATCCCGGAGCGCAGCTTCTCACGGGCCTCATCTATTGACGTGCACTCGTGATCGGACCGGATGCCTGCGGAGACATAGGCGGATAGATCCCGGCCCGAGAGGCCTGGGCAATGCCCGTCCACCGGCCTTCCTCCTGCCAGAGAGAGCTTCTTCATGACCTCGGGATCGCGGAAGACCACACCAGGGTAATTCATCACCTCGGCCAGGCCGAGAACTCCCTCATCCTGCATCATCCCGGCCAGCTCATCCGCGCCCAAGCTAGCCCCCGCAGTCTCCAGATTGGTGGCGGGAACGCAGGTGGGCAGCATGACAAAGACATTCAGGGGCAGATTCCTGGACGACCGGAGCATGTATCTGATGCCCGCCTCCCCCCAGACATTGGCGATCTCATGAGGGTCGGCTACCACCGTGGTTGTTCCCCTGGGAACGACCGCCCTGGCAAACTCAGGTACTGTGACCATGCTGCTCTCAATGTGAACATGGCCGTCGATAAATCCCGGAGCGAGGGTCTTGCCGCTCATGTCCAGAACTTGGGCGGCGCTGCAGCAGTCAAAGCCGGCAATCCGGCCCTTGAAGATCGCTACATCCGACCGGCAAATCTCGCCGGAGAGAACATTGGCAATAGAGCCGCCCGCCAGGAGGAGATCAACCTCTATTTCGCCGCGCGCGGCGGCTATCAGTTCTTGCATGAGAGCAGCATTCATGAAGCATTCCTATCTCTTCAAGCCTTATTTAGGTTGCCCAATTGCCGGCACGTCATCCGGCCTGAAAAAATGATGCCTAAACCGCGAGCGATGCTTGATAATATATAAAATTAGCTTCGAGGTCGGATAAACTTATATCTATTGGGTTAAAATAAAGGCAGGTGTGCGGGAAGTGAAAGATATTCTCCTCAAGGTGGCCAAAGCCTATCCCAACGACTCAGCCCGGGGTATAGCTCGCCTGGACCCCAATGCGCTGCTCACTCTGCGCCTCTCTCCTGGAGACATCATTGAAATTGAAGGAAAGAGGCTGACTGCGGCCAAGGTCTGGCGCGCCGACCGACAGGACTGGTCTCAGGATTACATCAGGATAGACGGATTCATTCGTCAGAATGCAGGCGTTGGCATCGGAGACAAGGTGAAGATACGCAAAGCCAAATTTGCTGATGCTCAGCGCATTGTCCTGGCCCCACCCTCAGGCTCTCATAATATGCATTATGGAGATGAGGCGGCAGATATGATCCGCCGCCAGACCCTGAAGAGGCCGGTCGTTGCCGGCGATATTCTGCCCATCATGAGCTCCGCAGCCCATCCTTTTGTGGGGCGAATGGAGGCGGTGCCTCTGGTGGTTACCGAGACCCACCCTGCTGATGTGGTGATCATATGCGAACGAACCGAGATCCTTCTCCTGGAAAAACCGGCCAAGAGCGTTCTCTCCGTCAAAGCAACGGGAACCACCTATGAGAACGTGGGCGGCCTGCGCTCCGAGGTGCAGCGGGTACGAGAGGTCATTGAGCTGCCCATAAAACACCCCGAGGTATTTCAAAAGCTGGGCATTGAGCCGCCAAAAGGCGTTTTGCTCTATGGGCCTCCGGGCACGGGAAAGACTCTCATCGCCAAGGCGGTGGCCAATGAGTGCGGCGCCAATTTTTTCTCCATCGCCGGGCCGGAGATCATGTCCAAGTACTACGGAGAGAGCGAACAGCGGCTTCGCGAGATCTTTGATGATGCCCAGAAGGCGGCTCCTTCCATCATCTTCATCGACGAGATAGACTCCATAGCTCCCAAGCGCAGCGAGGTCACAGGTGAGGTTGAGAGGCGGGTGGTGGCCCAGCTTCTGGCGATGATGGACGGCCTGAAGGAACGCGGCCAGGTGGTGGTGATAGGAGCCACCAACCGGGAGGAGGCCATCGATCCGGCTCTGCGCCGGCCGGGAAGGTTTGATCGGGAGATCGAGATAGGAGTTCCTGATCGGTCTGGAAGAATCGAGATCCTGCAGATCCACATGCGCGGCATGCCCATCTCTGCCGATGTGAACCTGGAGAGCCTGGCGGACAGAATGCACGGCTTTGTGGGAGCGGACATAAACGCGCTCTGCAAGGAGGCGGCCATGAGGGCCCTGCGACGATACCTGCCGGATCTGACCACTGAGGACGAGATTCCTGCCGAGATCATGGATAAGATAATGGTCACAGGCGGCGACTTTGAGGAAGCTCTCAAGGAGATTGAGCCCTCCAGCATGCGAGAGGTCCTGGTGGATGTCCCAAGGGTTCACTGGAGCGACCTGGGCGGCCTGGGATCGCTCAAGCAGGAGCTGATCGAAGCTATTGAATGGCCACTCAAGCAGCCTGAGAAGTTCCGGCAGATGGGCATCCGTCCTCCCAAGGGAATTCTGCTCTACGGTCCGCCGGGCACTGGAAAGACCATGATCGCCCAGGCGGTGGCCAATGAGACTGCGGCCAACTTCATCAGCGTGCGCGGACCGCAGATGCTCTCCAAGTGGGTGGGCGAGTCCGAGAAGGCCATTCGGGAGATCTTCAGAAAAGCGAGGCAGGTTTCACCTACTATCATATTCTTCGATGAGCTGGACTCCATTGCACCTATGCGGGGAACGGATGAGGGTAGCCACGTCATGGAGCGGGTGGTAAATCAGCTTCTAGCGGAGATGGACGGCCTGGAGACGCTCAAGGATGTGGTGGTGATCGCAGCCACCAACCGGCCGGATATCCTCGACCCGGCCCTTCTGAGGTCGGGAAGGTTTGACCGCATGCTGATGGTGGGTCCGCCCGACAAACTGGGGCGGCATGAGATTCTCAAGATCAAGACGGAAAATATGCCCAAGGGCGAGGATGTGAACCTGGAGGAGCTGGCTGAGCTGACGGAAGGCTATGTGGGCTCGGATCTAGACTCGCTCTGCCGCGAGGCAGCCATGCTGGCCCTGCGAGAGAATTTGTCACGAGTGGAGATGAACCAGTTCCGGGAATCTCTAAAGAAGGTCAGGCCCAGCGTGGAGGAGAGCCAGGTCAGCTACTACGAGAGGATCGGCGAGCGGTTCAAGGGCGGGATCAAGGTTGAGCCGGCTTCGCTCATAGGCTACAGGTGAAGGGAATGGGAAAGGTATTCTCGGCAAGCATTGCCGGAAAAGAGGTTGTAAACATCGATGGCATGGTATTGGGCCATCTTGAAGATGTGGTCTTTGAGGTGCAGACGGGTGGGCTTGTGGACCTGCTGGTCAAGCCTGCCCGGGAGCTGAACCGCTCCAAGTACCGTGAGGACGGAAAGTATGTGCTCATTCCTTTCGCCTCTGTGGTGGCCATCAAGGACTACATTGTGATCGATGAGAGCCGGGCGATGAAGACTTGAGGGCGAAGAAGTGAGAAAGGTTTTAATTTATTCCGGTTACAACTGGTCCGTTCGATGAAGACCATTTTCCTTTTACCTCTCATCATCCTGGTGTTAATTCTATCGGGATGCATGGCTCCTACGGAAGAAAAGGCGAATAAAGTTCTCTTGAAGACCAGCATGGGAGATATCACCATTCAGCTTTACGACGACATGCCGATTACCACAGGAAATTTCAAGAGCCTGGTGGAAAAGGGCTTCTACAATGGAGTTATCTTCCACCGGGTCATAAACGGCTTCATGATTCAGGGCGGAGATCCCACCGGTACGGGCATGGGCGGACCGGGATACACCATCAAGGATGAGTTTACCAATCACAATCGCAACGACCGGGGAACCATCAGCATGGCCAATGCAGGACCGAACACTGGCGGCAGCCAGTTCTTTATAAACCTGGTGGACAACAGCTTCCTGGACGGCAAGCATCCTGTCTTCGGAAAGGTGATCTCGGGCATGGATGTTGTTGACGCCATTGGCAAGGTGCAGACCGATGCCAGCGACCGGCCGCTTCAAGAGGTCAAGATAATCGAGGCCAAGATGGTCTCCTAAAGATTTCATTTTCATTTTATTACTCTGCAAATGGACAGATTCGCAAGTGGACAAATTCAATAAGCTGATAAGCAAATGGGACTGATAGATATGGCAGAAGGAACATCAAGCGCAGAAGGAGTTAAGGTACTGCTCAAGACCAATATGGGCGACATCACATTGCAGCTCTATGCAGAGACGCCCATCACATCTGGAAACTTTCAGAAGCTTGTGGAAAAGGGATTCTATGACGGAGTGATCTTCCACCGGGTCATAGACGGCTTCATGATTCAGGGCGGAGACCCCACCGGCACTGGTCGGGGCGGACCTGGTTATGCCATCAAGGATGAGATCAGCCGCAAGAACAGAAACGACCGGGGAACCATCAGCATGGCCAATGCCGGGCCGAACACTGGCGGCAGCCAGTTCTTCATCAACCTGGTGGACAACAACTTCCTGGACACCAGGCATCCTGCCTTCGGAAAGGTGATCGAGGGCATGGATGTGGTGGACGGCATCGGCAAGGTGAGGACGGGAGCCAATGACCGGCCGGCAAAAGAGGTGAAGATCGAGAGCGCAAAGGTGATAACCTAATAAATTTTTAATATTATTTATTTGACGAGTTCTTGCTGCAAAAATGATTTATCTCTGCAAATCCATTAGCTATTCGTGTCCTCAGTTCTTCCTTTGATCGTTATTGTTTTTGCGGTCAATTCTCTTTTAGCTTGCGCCCAGGAGGCAGCCTATGCCTATGGCGATCTTGGAGGGCGTCCCCTGGAGATCGGCAATCTCTCCGAGTACAATGGCACTGATGTTGTCACCTCTTACATATCCAGCGCTTCCTACGATGGCGGAGCGGCTTGGCAGAGGACATTAACACGAGCAGAAAATATGAAGACAGAGATCAACCTCAAGCTCAACGTGCGCAATCCAGCTGTTATTGATCGAGGTTGCAGCTTGGTTCTGGACTATCCCGGCGATGGGACAATCAGCCAAATATGCTCCATCTATGAATATATGGTCGGCAACTGGAGCTATAAGCGCGATCCCAGGGGAATTGAGGTCTTCCAGTACTCCAACCAGAGCCTGGAGTACGGCAACGGGAAATACTCAGGCCAGGGCGATTGCGATGATTTCTCCATACTTCTGGCTTCGCTCGTCGAGTCGATCGGGTGTACATCCCGGATAATTCTAGCTTATGGCCCGGGCGGCGGTCATGCCTATGCTGAGGTCTATCTGGGAAAAGCTGGCAGCCCGGAGAGCGATGTAGGGCGTATGATCACCTGGCTCAAGAAAAAATACGGTGTCAAAGAGATCAACGTCCATACTAGCCTGCAAAACGGTGATGTCTGGCTAAACCTGGATTGGTGGAAGGATCCCAATACCGGGAAAGACCTAACAAAGCATCCGGGAGGTCCTTTCTTTTGGGCGACCGAGCAAGTGCCAATCTGGATAAGAGAAGACATTCCCTGGATTCCTTTAAAGCCCATGAATGAGCTGCCTATCGCTGAATTTTCCGTTTCGCCATTGCCTCCAGTTGTCGGTGAAAACACATCATTCAATGCATCGAGTAGCTGGGACATTGGAGGAAGGGTTGAATCATACTTGTGGGATTTTGGAGATGGAAATAAAACTGAGAAAATAAGCGAGCCTGCTGCCATTCACATCTACTCCAAAGGCGGTTTATGTATGGTTAACCTCACCGTCTGGGATGATGAGGGTGCTGTCAACATCAGCTCTCAGAAAATAATGATAAATAATCCGCCTCAGGCCAACTTCACCATCGAGCCACAGAGACCCAAAGTGGGTGATCTGGTGAGATTTGATGCTTCATCCAGCTTGGATGCGGAAGACGGCACGCACCTGGCATACCATTGGGAGATGAACAACAATTCCGCTACATTTTCCCAGGCCTGCCCTGCCAGGCAGGTTTATGATGAGGCGGGATTGTACTGGATCAACCTCACGGTATCGGATACAAATGGGGCTGTGGGACATAAAAATTATCTCATGAAGATAAACCGGCTGCCCATTGCTCGCATTGCTCTTGATAGCGCCAACCTGAGCCTGGGGAGGATGATAAACTTTACCGCGGGGATGAGTGGAGATCTAGATGGCGAAATCATTGGCTATTCCTGGGATTTTGGCGATAATAGCACAATTGACCACAATAAGACCGCCTTTCACAGATATCATGAGGGCGGAGAGAAGACTGTCAGGTTATCTGTAAAGGATAACGATGGCGCCATATCCAACACTTCCCAGTCTATTGTCATAAACCATCCTCCGATAGCGAAATTTTCCTTAGCTCCTCTGGAGCCTGAAAAAGGAGAGCCGGTTAGTTTCGATGCGAGAGAAAGCTATGATCCAGACGGAAAGATCCTTAGATATTTGTGGGACTTCGGTGTTGGCAAAGCCGAACCTGAGGTTTATTATTCTGAATTTGCAGAGAACACATATCATAGACATAATAAATATAATATTACGCTCACTGTTTTGGATGATAAGGGTGCCACAGGTTCGCTCAGCAAAATGATCGAAGTGAAAGACGTCAACAATAAACCGATTGTAGATATCCTTCAACCGGATAGGAAAAGCCCTCAGACGGCCGGCTCAACTATAACATGGACTGTGCGAGCATCTGATGAGGAAAGCGATCCTCTGCAATTTCTGTTCCTCTTGGATGAGCAAATAATGCAGAACTGGTCAGAGAGTTCTGTCTGGAGGTGGGTGATAACCAATGAGCAGGTCGGTTTGCATAGAATCGAAGCTTCAGTTAGAGATGGAAAGCATGATTCTGAAGGTGATAGCTCGAAGGCAGTTGATTTTGAAGTCATTCCCTTGACCCTGGAAGGAATCGCAACTGGCAGATTGACTCCCAACGAGCCTCCTGTTCTGACAGCCCTATTTGCTTTAATCATTGCAGGAGCTGATCCTTTAGATGCCATATTAGGAAGACCTCTTGTTGCAGAAAATCCAGTAATATGGGCTGCAGAAGCATCTGATCCGGAGGAGGATCCGCTGCAATTCCAGTTCTCTCTGGACGGACAGGTAATGCAAGACTGGTCAAATAGCATTTTCTGGAACTGGACTCCAACTAAAAATCAGGCAGGAAATCATATTATCGAGTCCAAGGTCAGAGACGGCAATCATGCAGGTTCAGATGGCTCAGACGATAGTATGTCTTTGAATTTTTCCGTTATTGAACCAGATTCAGTTGACCTATCCGCAAATTCTGGCTATTCTTATACTGGATCAACTGCAGATGCAGTTTATACTGGATCCAGCCAGAGTGCTCCGCACTCGATCATCAGCACTGCTTCCTTCAGCGCCACTCCAACTTCTGAATTATCCGATACCTCTCTTACAGGATCTTACAGTGGATCCAGCCAGAGTGCTTCTCACTCGATCATCAGCACTACTTCCTTCAACAATACTCCAACTTCTGAATTATCCGATACCTCTCTTACAGGATCTTACAGCGGATCCAGCGGGAGTGCTTCTCGCTCGACCATCGGCACAGCACAGTTCGCTAATGATAAGACGACTGCTCTTGCAGGTGGCAGCTTAACATATGATTCTCCATCGCCATGTATGTCGTGCGGCAATACCTATGAAACCGGACCTGAAGCAGTGAATAGCAGTAATGATAGCACATTTTGGCTAAAGAGGGGCGATGAGCTTTTCAATCTGGGCAGATGCGATGAGGCCATTGGGGCCTACAACAAGAGCTACCTACTAGATCGGAAGAATGCAAAACCTCTATTTGGCAAAGGAAGGTCCTTCTTTGCGAAAGGCGAATATGAGGAGGCGCTTATCTGGCTCACGGCAGCCATTGAATTATCTCCTCAATATAAATTATCTAATTCCGCCTATGCTGATATATGGATTTACAGAGGCAATGCCCTGAGGAAGCTTGGCCGCGATATCGAGGCAGATGCAGCTTTCGATAAGGCCGAAGACCTGGATCCCACCAGTCATCCGGAGTTGGAGGATGTTGTTCAATCTTGTGCCGGAGCTGTCACTTACAGCACGGATGTAGCCGTATCAGGGCCCTGAAGTCTCAAACTCCAGGGCCTGGCTCTCGGCCGAGTTCCCGCTTCTGTCTATGCTGTTTACTGCGAAGTAGTATTTCGTTACCGGCTCGAGCCTGTCCAGCAATATGGAGTGGTTTTCTGCAAGAATCCTCGCTCTTTTCTCTGACTCAAAGGCGTTGGGATTATTTCCGTACTTGACCAAGCTTGTGGCATACTCATCTGTGGTCCAATTGACTCTGGCCCCCCTTGATGATATGTCGTAAACCTCTACATCAGAGATCTCTGGCGGGATTACATCATTGAAAAGAGCCTTTGGGTAGGCCAGGTCTTCCTGGTACCCGGCAAACTCGTGCAAAATGAAGATGCGTCTCAAGAGCTTCTTTTCTGTGGGAATGCTGCCCTTCTCAAGCGCCTTGGTGTTTTTTGATGCCTCATTCCAGGAAAAGATGCGACTGAGAGCTATGGGGACGGTCGGGATCTGTATCGGCTCCAGGGAATAGTTGCCGTTGCCGATATCATTGTATATGAAGATGACTGAAACCGGCTGAAGCGGCGTTTGAATGTCAGCTTCATTCAGCGTCGAATTGTAGGTCATATCCGCCCCGCTCACATTGATCTCAGATGATGCAATGCCCATAATTGTGGATAGCAAGAGAAAAAGGAGGAGAACTGCCTTCATCCGCCATCACTTGTAGGCCCTGTAGATCAGCACTGTGGCCACACCGGCTGAGCCTTGATCAGCAATTAGGTGTTCGAGCTGTATTGTATGGAGTGTTCCTGGATTCATTGCGCTCTTATACCTGTCCATCCCTCTCCACCAGCCGTAACCAGTTTTATCTAATAGTTTTGTGGAAGCTTCGCTAATGGTTGATCCATCTATCTTGAGCGTTGATCCTGTATATCCCCAGTTTTCACTATTACTCCAGCTATAAAAATACTCATAATGGTAGTATGCCGAATCAAATAGCATATAGTTCGCCGGAATCTCTATCTGATGTATGCTCGATCCCTTTGTAGCCTGCACTTTTACAATGATCATCATGCGATTGGCATTGGGAAATCCAAAATGGTAGTACTTAATGGCGTTGGAGACAATGCCTACACCTGAAGCATCGCCTGCTTTGTACAGGGCGTCCTCGAGGGTGGTCGATTTGATGACTCCTATGGTCGGATTATCAGCATCGCTGGTGCCCCACTGCATAACCATGGAGACCGGCTCGTCCTTCTTGAGGTAAGCGACTATCCATCCGTCCGTGTCGGCATAGAGATGAACGGCGATGTTTCCGCCCCAATCGGGAATCTGGACAACTCCCATTATGTAGTTGTCGCCCACCTCATTCACTGTGGAAAAGATCGTCTTCAACTTCTCAAGGTCGATTGCCTGTTCGGTAAGGATGTAGGCTGCAAGCCCTGCCTCTCCCTCCGGAAACGCCACCTCTCTGTTTATCGATGGTTCCTCAAGCAGCGTGCTGTTTTCGTCCTGAGCGGCGCATCCGCCAACAATAGCCAGAAAGAGAGCAAACGCAATTGCCGATAAGATTATTCTCTTCATTATCAATCTTGCCTCATATTCAAGTGCATGGCTTCATAGGTGTCACCATCTAAAAATAGTTTTGTACGATCAGGCTTACCATGTTAAAGAAAACTTATATGAATAAATTTTATATAGAGGAAAGCTAATGGGAATTGATCGCAATAGAACTTACTTGATTTGATGCTTATGTAATTCATTGCTGTAACACTCGCAATGCAAAACTAATTTATGTTCGAAAACCCATCTCAGACTTAATGACTGCAATTCGCCCCCTGATACTTGCTGTTGTTATTGCCGTTATCTCTTTTACGGCATCAGCCAAGGAGGTTGCTTATGCCTATGGCGATTTTGGGAGCCGGCCCCTGGTGAGCGGAAATATCACGGAATACAACGGCAAAGATATGGTCACCTCTGTAGTTGCCAGCGCAGGTGCTAATAGCAAACCACCTAAGCAGATGTCTACAAAGACCGTCGATGAGATGAAGGAAGAGATTAACATCAAACTCAATGTCGACAATCCCGCTGTCGAGGATAAAGGCAGCAGTTTGATCCTGGATTATCCGGGCGATGGAACCATTAACCAGATCTGTTCTATTTATGAATACATGGTTGGCAATTGGAGCTATAAGCGCGACCAAAGGGGGATAGAAGTTCTCCAATATTCCAACAAGAGTCTGGAGAAGGGTGAAGGCAGGTATTCTGGCCAGGGCGATTGCGACGATTTTGCCATTCTGCTTGCTTCATTGATCGAGTCAATTGGCGGCACATCCAGGATCATTCTAGCATACGGGCCTTATGGTGGACATGCTTACACCGAGGTTTATTTAGGTGCGTTCAGCGGCTCAGAATGCGATGTTGAGCGGATGCTAAGGTGGCTCAAGAAGAAATACAATGTCCAAGAAATTAATTATCATACCGATCTGGACACAGGCGATGTATGGCTTAATCTGGACTGGTGGAGGGACCCCAATACCGGTGCAGAACTCGCAAAACATCCCGGAGGGCCCTTATTCAGGTCAACAAACAATACGCCAATCTCTATCAAAGAAGGCTATCCAAAGGTCCCTCTAACGCCTTTGAATGATCCTCCTGCAGCGCAATTTTCTGTGTCTTTGGACGTGCCTGCTGAAAGGGAGAATATAACTTTTAACGCCTCAAAGAGCAAGGATATTGGAGGCAAAATTGTTGCCTATAAATGGGATTTCGGGGATGGCAATAGGACCGATAGTCTAAGCACTCCAGAAATATTACATTCATATGCACGAGGTGGTTTCTATACAGTATCCCTGACGGTTCAAGATAATGAGGATACCGCTAGCACCAGCTCCAGGAATATAACAATAAATAGCCTGCCTCAGGCCAACTTCACCATCACGCCGCAGATACCCGTGGTGGGCTCTCAAGTGAGATTTGATGCATCGGGTAGTTGGGATGAAGAAGATGGCAAGAATCTGGCATACCATTGGGAAATTAACAACAATTCTGCGATATTTAATCTGGTAAGTCCTCCCAAGCAGGTGTATGATGAAGCGGGTATGTACTGGGTGAACCTTACAGTTTCAGATACGAATGGAGCCGTGGGCCATAAGAATTATCTCCTAAAGATTAACCAGCCCCCAATTGCTCGCATCGGCATTGATAGCGCCAACTTGAGCCTGGGGAGGCTGGTTAACTTTACGGCTGCGCTCAGTGAGGATAAAGATGGCGAAATTGTTGACTATACATGGGACTTTGGTGATAATTCCTCAGTTGATAACAATAAGACCGCCATGCATGGCTATGCTGAGGGCGGAAATAAAATTATTAGGTTATCTGTAGGGGATAATGATGGTGCAAGATCTATCATTTCACAGGAGATCTTTATCAATCGGCCGCCAATAGCGAGTTTTTCAATTGTTCCCGCAGAGCCTAATAAAGGAGAGCAGGTAAGCTTCAATGCCTCATCAAGCTCTGATCCTGACGGGAAACTCGAAAGATACTTATGGGATTTCGGTATTGGTAAAGCCATGCCAGAGGTGTACACTAAGTCATTAGCCGAGCACACCTACAGTGTAGCAGGTAGATACGATGTCATTTTGATTGTGCAGGATGATAAGGGTGCCAATAGTTCAATGATCAAGTCTGTTGAGGTCGGGACCGGAGATTGTTCTGGTGACTATCACTGGAAGAACGGCAATTGCGTACCTGATACATCAACTATAATATATCGAACGGATTTCGAGAAATACAGTGTGGGCACGCTTCCGCCAGGGTTCGTGATAAAATATAATGGAAAGGGTGATCAATATCAAGCAATAACCTCGGATGCGGCTCATTCAGGAACCAAATCTTTGCAGGCATGGGGTGCACCTAACTGGGGTGCAAACATAGATTATTACTTCAACATGCCAGAAAGCGGACGCATTGGGTTCGATGTTTACTTAAGAGCAAATTCCAAGGATGAAGGATCTGCTCAATTCTTTAATCCAGAGGGTGCAACTTGGGGTTGGGGGTGGGCTGGAATCGGATTTGATGAAAATGGCAATATATCCATTCCTGCATCTAGTACATCAAATTCATATAAAATGCTTCAGCCACCCGGCGATCAGTGGTATCAAGTAAGATCAGAAATGGATGTAGCCACTGGTGCTACTTGGATTTGGGTGAATGATATTCTGTTTGTCGATGGAAAGACACCTTCGGAAATGGGTTATGTCAATCCCGAGGCCTACAAAGGAATTAGAGCAATCACATTTAATGATGCTTCTTGGTATGAGCATCCTTCTACACCGATCTACATAGATGATTTTAAGCTCTATACAGTGAAATCCTGACGGCTCCGCTATATTAGAGATATTCCACTTCCCTCTCCAAACCTTTTTATATCTCCTCTCTCTTCACATCAAGGAAACCTGATGACCGGACAGCGCGAGAGAGCCATCTATATCCCGTCCTCTCTCACAATGGAGAGCAGGGATTTGCGTGTAAACACGCTCAAGATCGGCCAGATCGCCCGGGCAGCAGCAGTCTTCCAGTACAATCGCATCGTGATCTACCGCGATCAGCAGCACAATGATTCGCGTTTGATCTCCCTGGTGCTGCGTTACATGGAAACGCCGCAGTACCTGCGAAAGGCGCTCATTCCTCGCAGAGAGGAGCTGCGCCACGTCGGAATGCTGCCGCCGCTTCGTACCGCTCATCACCCAACAAACTCAAAATCAGAATCGCTCAAGATTGGCGAGTTTCGCGTCGGAGTTGTCGTTGAAAGCGTCGGATCTGATAGCGGCGTCTGGGTGGAAATCGGAATCAATCGCCCAATACCCCTTCGCACCGAAAGCAGGTACTCGGTAGGGCAGCGCCTTAATGTCAGAATCTTTTCGCAGCAGCCGCTCGCCGCTGAGCCTGTAGACCAAAAGGAGATCCCCGTTTACTGGGGATACGAGACCGAGATAGCAGAGAGCCTTGAGGGCAGCCTTGCCTCATTTTCTGAGCGGGGCGGCCGCGTAGCTCTCGCTTCGCGGCGGGGCAAAAGCATAACGCCAGAGCTCCTCTCCCAGATGGATGTCGCAGGCGGCAAGCGCAACCTTGCGGTGGTCTTCGGCTCACCAGCACGAGGCGTGGATGCATTCCTGAGCGAACAGTCAATGGACAGATATGAAATGATAAACACCATCCCGCACCAGGGAACAGAGACGGTCCGCGTTGAAGAGGCGGTCTTTGCCACCTTGGCCATTCTCAACCTGGCGCGCTTGGAGGACTAAATGGCAACAATACATCGACCAAGAAGAGGTTCGCTGGCCTACAGCCCGAGAAAGAGGGCCAAGAGCGAGGTCCCAAGAATCCGAAGCTGGCTTGAGGAGGACAAGGCCAGAGTGGCAGGCTTCGCCGGTTACAAGGCAGGCATGACCCACATCATGATGATCGACGACAGGCCGAAGAGCCTCACCGAGGGCGTGGAGATCTCCGTGCCCGTAACCGTTCTGGAGGTGCCCCCCATGAATGTCGTGGCAGTGCGCGCCTACGAGAACTACAACGGCGGGCTACGCCCAGCGGGCGAAGCCTGGTCTGATAACCTCAGCCCGGAGCTGGCTCGCGCTGTCACCGTTCCCAAGAAAACCCACGGCAGCTCCATAGATGCGCTGCGGGCGCTGGGCGACGATATCGCAGATGTCAGAGTGCTCGTTCACACCAATCCCACGCTCATCACAGGAGTTCCCAAGAAGACTCCCGAGCTGATGGAGATGCCGGTGAACGGCGGCTCAATGCTCGATCGCCTCGCCCTCGCCCAGAAACTGCTGGGCCAGCAGGTGCCGATCACCAGCGTATTTGAGACCGGAGACCTTCTGGACGCATCTGCCGTCACCAAAGGCAAGGGCACCCAGGGTCCGGTAAGGCGCTGGGGAATCGCCATCGCCAAGAGAAAGCACGCCCGCACCGGCAAGGTGAGACACGTGGGCAACCTCGGTCCCTGGCACCCATCCCATATCAGCTGGCGCGTACCTCAGCTCGGCCAGATGGGCTACCACCAGAGAACCGAGTACAACAAGAGACTGATGTTCATCGGAAACGACAGCGCCCAGATTAACCCGAAGGGCGGATTTCCCGGCTACGGCCAGGTGAGAAACCAGTATATCCTGATCAAGGGAAGCATTCCCGGTCCCATCAAGAGGATGGTCAGAATAAGACACGCCATAAGGCCAGGAGCCAACTTCGTGAAGGCGCCCGAGTTCCTTTATGTCAGCCAAGAGTCCAAGCAGGGGGTCTAGGCGATGAAAGCAAACATCATTGATTTAACAGGAAAAGCAAACGGCCAGGTCGATCTTCCCGCAGTCTTCGAGGAGGAATACCGGCCGGACATCATCAAGAGGGCTGTTCTGTCCGCACAGGCAAACAGGCTCCAGGCCTATGGACCTCACTTCTATGCGGGCATGAATACCTCGGCCCAATCCTGGGGTCCGGGACACGGCGTCTCCAGAGTCCTCAGACTGAAGAACGGCAGAAAAGCTGCTGGCGTCCCGATGGCCGTAGGAGGCCGCAGATCACACGCCCCTCAGCCCAATGCCGACTACAGCGAAAAGATCAACAAAAAGGAGAGGCGAAAGGCCATCCGCTCTGCGATCGCCGCTACCGCATCACAGGGATTGGTGCAGGCAAGAGGCCATAAGTTCGCAGGAGAGCTGCCCTTTGTAGCCAAGAACGACCTCGAATCCGTCAGCAAGACCGCCGAGATCATCAAGTTCCTGGAGGCCGCCGGCCTTTGGGACGATGTTCAGAGGGCAAAGGATGGAAGACACATCCGTGCAGGCAAAGGCAAACTGCGGGGAAGAAAGTATAGAGGCAGAAAGAGCCTGCTCATCGTCGCCGGAGACGACAAGGGCCTGGGTAAAGCCGCCCGAAATCTGCCCGGCGTGGACTTTGTAACCGTAGAGAAGCTCAACGCCGAGCTGCTTGCGCCCGGGACCAAAGCCGGAAGGCTGACCGTCTGGACCGAGTCTTCCCTGGAGAAGCTGGCTAAGAAGAGCGGTGCGGAGGCAGTACAATGATTATCAAGAGTCCCTACGTCACAGAGAAGGTCACCGGCATGATCGACTCCAATGATACTCTGGAGTTTCTGGTGAACATGAGGTCCACAAAGCCGGAGATCAAAAAAGCACTGGAAGACCTTTATGATATCGATGTCCTGTCAGTCAGGACTATGATAACCTCCCAGGGAGAGAAGAAGGCCATAGTGAAACTGGCGAAAGAGGGTAGCGCGAACGAGCTTGCCACAAGGCTAGGACTGCTGTAGGTGGGAAACATGGGACACAGAATCATATCTCAAAATAGAGGTGCAGGTGGTCCGAATTACAGGGCACCCTCTCATAGGTACCGGGCAGACATCAAACATATCAAGGTAGATAGCGGTGAGACTATAAGCGGCGAGATTAGGGAGATAATGAGAGACCCGGCAAGGTCGGCTCCCGTTGCTCTTGTCGCCCTGAACAACGGCGAGATGAGATACATCCTGGTTCCCGAGGGAATATATGTGGGCCAGGAGATCTCATGCGGCATATCCGCTCCCATAGAGCCGGGCAACACTCTGCCTCTGGCCGAGATTCCCGAGGGCATACCAATCTGCAACGTAGAGTCCCTGCCAGGACACGGCGGCCAGTTTGCCAGAGCCTCCGGAGTCTGCGCTATTCTGGTAGCTCATGATGCCGGCCAAACCGTCGTCCAGCTGCCCAGCGGTGAGATGAAGTGGCTCTCGCCGAAATGCATGGCAACCATTGGAGTAGTTGCCGGCGGAGGCCGTCTGGACAAACCCCTGGTCAAAGCAGGCAATAGCTTCTTTAAGTTCCAGTCCAAGGCCAAGAAGTGGCCCATAGTCAGGGGTGTTGCCATGAACGCCGTAGACCACCCCTTCGGAGGCGGCGGCCGTCAGCATCCAGGTCGGCCCAAGACTGTTAGCAGGAACACGCCCCCTGGCCGAAAGGTAGGTTCAATTGCAGCAAGGAAGACCGGTAAGCGCTAGGTGATAGGTTTTGGCTAAGAAAGCAGGATCCAAGCTTCCAAAGAGAAAGGAAGAATTCTTGTATCGGGGCCGGAAGGTTTCCGACCTCGCCAAGTTGAGCATAGAGGAGCTTGCCGGGCTCTTACCAGCGCGGCAACGCAGGACGATCAAAAGAGGCCTTGTCAAGGATAACAAAAAACTCATGACAAGCCTGAAGAACAAAGACTCGGTTCGAACCCACATCAGAAATATGATAATAATGCCTGATATGGTGGGCAAAAATCTCGAGATCTATAACGGCAAGAGCTTTGAAAAGGTAGAGGTCATGCCCGAGATGATCGGGCACTTCTTCGGCGAGTTCTCGCTCACAAGAGCGCGCGTGCAGCACGGTGCCGCAGGCGTGGGCGCTACCAGATCAAGCAAGTATGTGCCGCTGAAGTGAGGTGTGAGATTGGGCAGATTGAATTATTCGCTTACGCCTGCAGGACGCTCTTCAAGGGCCATGGGGATGGAGCTTCACATCTCACCTAAGCATGCCCACGAGATCTGCAGGACTCTAAAAGGCATGAGAGCTAACCTCGCCCGTGCCTATCTGGAAGATGTAATAGCCTTGAAGAGGGCTATTCCCTTCAAGCGCTACAGAAGAAATGTGGCCCACAGGCACGGCCTGGTTGGGGCAGATGCCGGCAGATATCCGGAAAAGGCCGCCAAAGCGGTCTTGGCCGTCCTTGAAAATGCACTTGCCAATGCCGAGTACAAGGGAATGGAATCCGAGAAAATGAGGATCTTCCACGCTGGCACCAAGAAGGGCAGGACCATCCAGGGATGGATGCCCCGTGCCATGGGAAGAGCAACTCCCAAGAACACTGAGACGGTCTCTGTTGAGATGGTCCTAACCGAGGTGAAGAGCTGATGTCTGTCGAGAAGAAGTTCGTAGCAGAGGGCCTCTCCAAAGCACTCGTCAATGAGTATCTGGCAGATGAGCTGGAACGCGCAGGATACGGCGGCATGGTCATGAATCGCACTCCTATGGGCACTCAGATCACCGTCTATGCGGAAAAGCCGGGAATGGTCATCGGAAAAGGCGGCAAATTGATCCGCAAGATCACCCGCGACCTGGATCGCAAATTCCATTTGGATAATCCCCAGATAGATGTGCAGGACGTAGGTCACGGCGACCTGAACGGCAGAGTTGTAGCCAATCGCCTGGCGTCATCCCTCGAGCGTGGCTGGTACTTCCGAAAGGCAGGCCAGTCCATGATGAGAAGGGTGATGGACGCCGGAGCATTGGGTTGCGAGATTGTCATCAGCGGCAAGCTAACCGGCCCGCGCTCCCGGACGGAGAAATTCATCTCCGGATATATCAAACACTCTGGAAAGCCAGCCATAGAGCTCGTGGATAAGGGCTACTCCGTAGCCGTCAAGAAGCTCGGCGTAATTGGATGCCAGGTCAGGATAATTTCCCCCGACGTGCGACTTCCCGATGACTTCATGATCCAAGCGCCCCCGGCTCCTGCCCCTGTAGAGCAAGCAAAGGCAAAGCCGGCAAAGGCTCCCGCCGCACCGGCACCAGCGGCCGCGCAGGCTCCTGAGAAAAAGAGCGACTTGGATCAGCTCCTGGAGTCTGAGCCCGTGGCTGCACCGTCACCTCTGGATGACTCAAACGTAAAGAGCAGCGAGGGTGTGGCAGAGGATGCCCCTCTCCCGGAAGAGAAGGCAGATAGCGAGCCTTGCGCCAAGGTAGAGTGATCCGAAATGGCGATCTTTAAGATTGATGAGCTCAGAAACATGAACGCGGAGGAGATTGCTGAGGAGCTGCGAAAGCTTGAAAGCGAGCTCATCCGTGAGAGAGGCATCGTTACTGCAGGTGGCGCCCCGGAAAAGCCGGGGAGAATCAGAGACCTCCGCAGAACGCTCGCCAGGATCAAAACCGTTCAAACGGAGCGAAGGGGCTCAATGAGCTCCAAACGGAGCGAAACTGAGTGAACCTGAATCCTGAAAGCCTGGCAAGGCACGAGCTTATCGGCCTTGAGGTACAAGTTGCTTTTAGCAGCAACCCCGGCCAGACCGGGCTTAAGGCCCTGGTTGTGGACGAGACCAGGAATACCCTCCTTTTGGAGACGGAATCCAAGGTGTTGCGCCTTGCCAAGAAGGGTACTAGACTGGTCTTCACATTGCCCGATGGGCACAGTGTGAGCGTCTTCGGATCAATACTGATCTCACAACCAGAGAACAGAATAAGCAAGAGAATGCAAAAAACGAGGTGGAAGTTATGAGGGATATCGGACTGGA
This sequence comes from Methanosaeta sp. PtaU1.Bin112, assembly GCA_002067705.1. Lineage (GTDB taxonomy): Archaea > Halobacteriota > Methanosarcinia > Methanotrichales > Methanotrichaceae > Methanothrix. The sequence goes on along the minus strand of MVRL01000095.1, from coordinate 36,082 downwards.
TGTTAGCGCTCCGGAAAAGGAGTGCAATGATCCCAAGTGTCCCTTCCATGGTAGCCTGCCTGTGCGTGGCCAGGTATTTAGCTGCACCGTGGTCAGCGACAAGATGGACCGTACCGTGGTAGTAATGCGTAAGTTCGAGAAGAAAGCAACGAAATATGAACGATTCGAGAAGAGGCAGTCCAAGATCCATGCGCACAATCCCCCGTGCATCGATGCTAAGGAAGGGGATCGTGTCAAGATAGCGGAGTGTAGGCCCCTCTCCAAGACCAAATCCTTTGTAGTGGTGGAGGTCCTGAAATGAGAGGACAGAAGGCCAAGATCCCAAGGGCGATCAACACTGGCGCATACCTGGATTGTGTAGACAATACAGGTGCGCGGACGCTACACGTCATCTCAGTCAAGAACTATCGAGGCGTGAAAAACAGACAGCCCTGCGCAGGGATTGGGGACATGGTCATAGTATCTGTGAAAAAGGGAAGTCCGGAGATGCGAAAGCAGATCTTCAAAGCTGTCATCATCCGCCAGAAAAAGGAGTTTCGAAGGCCCGATGGACTCAGGGTCAAATTCGAGGATAATGCGGCAGTAATTGTAGATGATGAGGGCGTTCCCAAGGGCTCCGAGGTCAAGGGACCCGTAGCCCGCGAGGTAGCAGAAAGATTCAGCAAGATCGCTTCCGCGGCATCCATGATTGTGTGATGATTATGATTACAAAACAGCCAAGGAAGCAGCGGAAGGCGAGGTATACCGCACCGCTGCACAAGCGTCAAAAGTACATGCATGCACCCTTGAGCAAAGCCCTGCGTGAGGAACTTAAGAAGCGCAATGCTCAGCTTCGCAAAGGCGATACCGTCAAGGTAATGCGTGGCGATCACGCCGGCACTGAAGGAGAGGTCGAGGATGTGGATCTCAAGAGGTGTACCATCAAAGTGGCAGGCGTGAGCAACTATCGGGCTGACGGAACTGAAGTTCCTCGAACAATTCATCCCTCCAATGTCATGATAATCAAGCTCGTTCTTGAAGACTCCGAGAGGGAAAAGATCTTCGCGAGGCGATAGTAATGAGCAGACATCAAAAGAGAATAACGGTTCCCGTAAGCTGGCCTATTGCAAAGAAGACCCATGCATGGGTAGCCAAGTCCAGTCCCGGTCCTCATTGCTCTGAGAATAGCATACCGCTCCTGGTGGTAGTCCGAGACATGCTTAAGCTGGTAGATAACGCCCGCGAGGCAAAGAGGATTCTCTATGAGGGCAAGGTATTGGTTGACGGGAAGGTCCAGAAGGATTACAAGCTTCCTATCGGCATATTCGATGTTATAGCTGTTCCTTCAAATGACCAGCAATTTAGAATGCTCAAAGATGAGAAGGGAATGTTCTATCTCAGCACTCTAGAGGCGGGCAAGGTAAGAAAGCTGGCCCGAATTGAGAATAAAACCTTCCTCAAGGGGAAAAAGCAGCAGCTCAACCTCTCCGACGGCTCAAACAAGCTGGTAGAAGGCAGCTATAAGGTCGGCGATTCCCTGGTCCTGTCACTGCCCGATAAGAACATCGAAGACCTGATCAGTTTTAAGATAGGCAATCTGGCAATGGTTGTGGGCGGAAAGCATTCCGGCCAGACGGGTAAGATCAAGGAGATCATAACCGTTAAGGGCTCCCAGCAGAACCGCATCATTATCTCTGGAGACGAAGAGTTTGAGACCATCAAGGACTACGTTTACATGATCGGAACCGATCAGCCTGTCATCAAGCTGGGGGCTGTTAGATGAATGCCAATTTAGTTCCCCGGATCGATAAGGTTGTCGTGCACATAGGCGTAGGAGAGAGCGGCCAGAGGCTGGTGAATGCTGAATCCATCATGAAGGCCATTACCAAACAGCAACCCGTTCGTTCTATTGCAAAGAAGACCCTGCCAACCTTCGGCATCAAGAAGAGAGAGCCTATCGGTGCAAAGCTCACCTTGAGAGGAAAGTCTGCAGAGGATTTCCTTATCATAGCCCTTAAGGCAGCCGGAAGCACCCTGAAAAAGAGCCAGTTCGACAATCAGGGCAATTTCTCCTTCGGCATCGAGGAGCACACCGACTTTCCAGGAATGAGATACGATCCAGAGATAGGCATATTCGGAATGGATGTGTCTGTTGCTCTGAAGAGGGCAGGCTATCGGATTGCAATGCGGCGTGTGTGCCAAAAGAAACTTCCCAGCCGGCAGAGGCTGAATAAGGACGACTCAATCGAGTTTGTCTCAAAGAAGTTCGGCATTGAGATCTTGGAGGCAGCATGAAGAAAGGAAAGAAGGTCTTCGGAAGAGGGTCAAACCCGTGCAAGCGCTGTGGAAATAGAAACGGCCTGATAAGAAAGTACGGGATATACATTTGCCGTCAGTGCTTCCGAGAGATCGCCCCTGAGATGGGCTTCGAAAAATATTCATAGGTGGCTACTTATGTTATTGGATCCACTGGCCGATGCTCTGTCCGTAATAAAGAACGCGGAGAGCGTAGGCAAGCCTGAATGTATCATTCATCCCGCCTCCAAGCTCATTGGAAGAGCCTTGAAGGTCATGGCAGATAGAGGATACATAGGCGAGTTCGAATTTGTTGACGACGGAAAGTCGGGAATGTTCCGAGTGAAGCTCCTGGGAAGGATCAACCGATGCGGCGTGATTAAGCCCCGGTTTTCAACCAAGGTGACCGAGATGGAGAAATGGGAGAAGCGATTTCTCCCCGCCAGAAATTTTGGCGTTCTGATATTGAGCACCAGTAAGGGAGTCATGGCCCATTCCGACGCCAGGTCCCAATTGCTGGGCGGCCAGCTCCTGGCTTACGTATATTAGGTGGTCGCAATGGTCAAAGAAATTGCACGACAGGTAGAGATTCCAGAAGGAGTTGCCGTAACCGTAGACGGTAGCATGGTCACGGTTAAAGGACCAAAAGGCGAGGTCAGCAGGCAGCTGTGCTATCCCATGATAGATATCACGAAAGAGGATTCTCGAATGATCGTGAATTCCAGGCTCGATAGGAAGCAGCACCGGGCAATGGTGGGAACACTGGCAGCGCACCTCAGCAACATGATTGCTGGTGTAAGCCAGGGTTTTGAGTACAAGATGAAGGTCGTTTACTCTCACTTTCCCATACAGCTCAAGCAAGCCTCCGATGAGCTGATTATTAACAACTTCCTGGGCGAGAGGAAGGCTAGATCCGCCAAGATCCTGCCCGGCGCCAAGGTCGAGATCGGCAAAGACCAAGTAACGATAACAGGCATCGATAAGGAGCAGGTTGGCCAGACGATGGCCAATATAGAGCAGGCTACCAGGGTGCATGGATTCGATATCAGGATATTCCAGGACGGAATATACCTGGTGGACAAGAGGTGACGAGGATGGCAGAGAGGTTGCTGAGAGTGAGGACCAGGCAGAAGTCAAAGAAACCTGAGTTCAACTTTCATGATTCACATAAAAAGAAGCGGCTTGGCACCAGCTGGCGAAAGCCTCGCGGCCTGCACAATAAGCTCCGGCAGCAGGTAGCTGCTAAAGGCAAGCTGGTCAGAGTGGGCTATGGAAGCCCCAAGGCTGTTAGGGGATTTCATCCATGCGGCCTTCCTGAGGTGCTGGTCAATAACGTGGCTGAGCTGGAAAGAGCGCAGGGGTCTGTGGTGCGCATAGCGTCAGGTGTTGGCATGAAGAAGCGTCTGGAGATTCAGACAAAAGCAACTGCGTCGGGAATAAAAATTCTCAATCCCAAGGGGGGTGCCTAGATATGCCGGGCTTAACAACACAACGACGCCTGGCGGCATCCGAGCTTAAGATCGGCGAGAGCCGGGTCTGGATCAATCCCGATCCCGAGGTTGCAAGCGAGCTTTCCGAAGCCATTACCCGAGAGGACATTCGCGCCCTGATAAAGGATGGAAAGATCAAGGCCAAGCCCAAGAAGGGCAACAGCCGGGGCAGAATCAGGGCCAGGGCAATAAAGCGGGCTTACGGACACTGCAAGGGAGCAGGCCATAGAAGAGGGCCTAAAGGAGCACGGTCCCCGAGGAAGGAGCAGTGGATGACCAAGATTCGGGCTCTGCGAAAGAGGCTCAGAGAGCTTCGTCTTGGCGGCCAGATAGATCGCCATGCTTACCGCTTGCTCTATCGCAAATCCAAGGGCGGCGAGTACAGAAGCCTGGCGCACATGAACTCATTCATCAAGGCTAAGGGCCTTGCCAGGGGTGAATAGACTTGGCCACAGGACCTAGATATAGAGTCGCCTTCCGAAGAAGAAGAGAGGGCAAGACCAATTATCACGTAAGATACAAGCTAATACTATCGAAGAAACCCCGTGTTGTTATCAGAAAGAGCAATGCCAATACAATGCTGCAATTAGTGGTGGCAGAGCAGATAGGCGATAAGACGCTTCTGACGGTTAATTCTCGAGAGCTGCAGAGCTATGGGTATACTTTCAGCAAGGGCAATTTGCCTGCCGCTTATCTGACCGGCCTGCTCTTCGGCAAGAAGATGCTGGCGCTGGGAATAGATGAAGCAATTGCGGATATCGGTCTGCATGCATCCACTAAGGGCAACCGAATTTATTCTGCCATAAAAGGCATCGTCGATGCCGGTGTAAATGTGCCCCACGGCGAGGAAATCCTGCCAGATGAGGAGAGGATCTCCGGCCAGCACATAAAGGATTACACAGGAGCAGATATCGTGGCCCAATTCGAGCAGGTTCGGGAGAAGATACTGGGGTGAACTTATGGATCGGAAAAAGAAGCGTGATTTTTACCAGGAAGAGTGGGTCCCCAGGACAAGGCTGGGCAAGCTCGTCTATGAGGGCCAGGTAACTTCCTTCGATGAGGCAGTGGCCTCAGGTCTGCCCATTAAAGAGGCAGGCCTGATAGATGTGCTGATACCCGGGCTTGAGGACGAGGTTCTGGATATCAACATGGTTCAGAGGATGACCGACTCCGGAAGGAGAGTCAAATTCAGAACTACTGTTATTGTTGGAAACAGGGACGGCTATATTGGGCTGGGCGAAGGAAAAGATGTCCAAGTCGGCAAAGCCATCAAGAAGGGCATCGACAATGCCAAGCGCAATATTATGAAGGTAAACCGAGGATGCGGCAGCTGGGAATGCGGCTGCGGCCAGGCTCACACCGTGCCCTACCAGGTAGTAGGCGAATCCGGAAGCGTGAGAGTAGTGCTCATTCCAGCGCCTCGCGGCCTTGGAATAGCAGCCGGTGAGACATCCAAGAAGGTCATGGATATGGCAGGCATCAAGGATGTCTGGACAAGAACGGCAGGCTCTACCAGGACGACCATCAACTTCGCCAAGGCTACCTACAATGCACTAATCAATACCGTAACTGTGAGGGCCTGAAGATGTTTGCCATCGTGAGATTGAGAGGTGAGCTGAACCTTCGGCCGGAGATCAAGTCCACCTTGGCGATGCTGCATATCAATCGTGTCAATCATTGCGTCGTCGTCAGAGAGGATGAACATTATCGGGGCATGATCCAGAAGGTCAAGGACTATGTAGCCTGGGGCAAGATAGACGATGACACTCTGGCTCTGCTGCTCGAGAAGCGAGGACGATTGAGCGCTAACCGACGGCTGACAGAGCAGTTCCTGAAGGAGAGCACTTCCTTTGGCTCCTTTAAGGAATTGGCCAGCGCTATCACTTCTGGCAAGACAAGCCTGAAAGATCTGCAAATCAAGCCCATATTCAGGCTGCACCCTGCCAGAAAGGGTTTGAAGACCATCAAAAAGACCGCACAACAGGGCGGAGATCTCGGTTTTCGCACGGATTTAGCGGATCTTATCAAGAGGATGAGGTAGAAAACCATGGTTAGACCTAAGACAAAAGAGAGGAGAGGGCATAGAACCTATCACGGCAAGCACAAGAATATGCGCGGAGGCGGAACTCGCGGCGGCCGTGGAGATTCTGGGAAGTGCAAGCACCACTTCATGCGCTCTATGCTTCTCGGAACCGAGATGGGCAAGCACGGATTTGTGAAGCTGCCTCTGGTCGAGAAGCCTGAGGTGGTCAACGTGGACGTGCTGGATCAGATGGCAGGGCCGGATGGCAAGATTGAGCTTTCCGAGATGAAGGTATTGGGTCGCGGCAAAGTATCCAGGGCTCTTAATGTTAGCGCTTCTGGATTCACTGCGACAGCAAAGAGCAAAATTGAGGCTGCTGGTGGTCAAGCAGTAGTAGTATGAACCAGCAGAGTTTCTTTTATGCGATAGAGCCCTTTGTGCGCCGGCTTCCCGCAGTGGAGCGGCCCACTGGGCATGTCCATTTTAAGAGAAAGCTAAGCTGGACTCTTGCCATACTGCTGCTCTACTTTACCCTGGGAAATATACCCCTTTTTGGTCTTTCCACGGCTTCCATTGATATATTCAGCGCTTATCGCGCCTTTTTTGCCGGATCCTTCGGCTCGATGATGCTCCTTGGCATCGGTCCAATCGTCACTGCTTCCATCGTCTTGCAGCTGCTTGTTGGTGCTCAGATCATCAAGCTCAATCTGAGTGAGCCTCGAGATCAGGCCATCTATCAGGGCACGCAGAAAGCCCTGGTTTTTGTCATGGTAGCGGTTGAGGCTCTGCCCCAGGTAATGGGCGGCTATCTGCTTCCTGATGCAGGTTTAGCCAGTGCGCTCGGCACCTCACTGGGCATAATATCATTATTGATCTTTATTCAGGTCTTCATAGGCGGATCTCTCATCGTTTACATGGATGAGGTCGTCTCAAAATGGGGCGTCGGTTCGGGTGTGGGTCTCTTTATCGTAGCGGGAATAAGCCAGCAGCTGGTAACGGGCATCATCAATCCGGCTAGCGGCGACGCCGGGCTTCCTGTAGGAATCATACCGAAATGGATCGATATCGTTCGACTGCAGCTGATTAGCTTCGATACTCTCTTCACTGCGGAAGGGCTTAGATTCATTCTTGTTACAGGCGGAATTCTGGCCCTAATATCTACCATAGCGATAATACTTCTGGTCGTCCTGGTGGAGTCGACCAGAATTGAGATACCATTGGCTCATAGCCGGGTGAGGGGAGCACGGGGACGCTTTCCCGTAAAGCTCGTTTACGCCTCAGTTCTTCCCATGATCCTGGTGCGGGCCATTCAAGCCAACATCGAAATGATCGGTGCGTTGCTGGCAGCCAAGCTTGGCACGATAACCACGGCGACGATAACCGGTCAGGGAGTGATCACCACCTATACTGGCTATTCCAGCATTTTGGGAACATTCATCTCAGAGGCCAAGGTAAACTCCGCTACCGGCGCAGCCATCAGCGGCTCATCGCCTCAGCCGGTGTCAGGACTGATGTACTACCTCTCTGCCCTGCGAGGTCCCAGCGACTGGATGCCGGGAATGGTGCAACCCCACGCAGGAATGACTGAATTGGGATTTTCCGCTCTTGCCGGATGGCAGATCTTTCTGCATGTGATCGTGGATGCTTCTTTCCTGATCATTGGCGGCATAATCTTTGCTATCTTCTGGATAGAGACCACTGGAATGGGCCCCAAGAGCGTGGCTACCAAGATTCACAACTCAGGTCTGCAGGTTCCGGGCTACAGAAGAAATCCTGCCTCCATTGAGAAGCTTATGGAGAGGTATATCCCCAAGGTGACTGTCATTGGCGGCGTAATCATAGGCATTTTGACTTTGATTGCCAGCCTCTTGGGCACATTGGGTGGAGCAGGCGGCACCGGATTGCTTCTGGCTGTGAGCATCGTCTATCGGCTCTATGAGCAGATAGCCAGCGAGCAGATTCAGGAGATGTATCCCATGATGCAGAAGTTCTTCGGAGCGACGGCATGAATTCCCAGCTGACCAAATCTCTGGACAAAGCAGCCATGGCGGTGGGCTTTGTCTTTTTTTTCGGGGTGATGATCAGCACTGAATTGAGGACCGAGCTGGGTGTGGCCACCGGCTATCTGCTGGGATGGCTTCCCGAGATCGTCCCATTTCATGTGGTGATCTTCATTTTAGCAGCGATTACCGGTCTGTATGCCAGCCTGATTCAGAAGTACACAATGGATTGGGAATATCTGAGAGTTCAGCAGGAGAAGATGAAGTCGCTGCAGAGGAGAATGAAGGAAGCGCAGCTCTCCGGAGATCAGGCTAAAATTCAAGCCATGCAGAATGAGCAGATGAAGGTGGTATCAGAGCAGGGCAAGATGATGCAGATGCAGTTTCGGCCCATGCTTTACATCGGCATCATCTCCATACCGCTCTTCATGTGGCTTTACAGCTTCATATCAGCCAACCCGGATCTTACCATGACCTTTCCGTTCTGGGGCACGCATCCCATCAACGCTGCTGTACTTGGGCCGATCCTCTACTGGTTCTACTGGTACTTCGTCTGTTCACTGCCTGTATCTCAGATTATCCGCAAGGCTCTGGACATAGGGAGCATGAGCTAGAGATGATAATAACCATCAGCGGTGCTCCCGGAACTGGCACCTCGACTCTGGCTCGATCTCTCTCTGCCCAGCTCAAGCTGCGCTGGATCAATTCCGGCGATCTCTTTCGCAAGATAGCGGCTGAGAAGAGTATCACCGTTCGAGAAATGAACCGCCTGGCCGAGAAAGGCCCTGAGATCGATTATCTCATTGATGATGCGCAAAAGGTCCTGGCCAGAGATGGGGAAGGAATCTTTGAGGGCCGGTTGTCAGGGCATCTATTGCCGGCAGACCTGAAAGTTCTTCTTAAGGCAGATCTGCGCACTAGGGCGGAGCGAATTGCTAAGCGCGAGGCAAAGCTGATTGAGGATGCCATGCAGGAGACGCGCGCTCGAGAGGAGAGTGAATCCCGGCGGTATAAAATGTATTATAATATTGATATCAGCGACCTTTCAGCTTATGACCTTGTAGTGGATAGCGGTACGTTCGATGAAGCGGCCACGCTGGCAATTGTACTCGCTGCCGTGAGGTCTCGCCCGTGTCCGTGATTCATCGGCCTGATCGGGCTGAGAAGAGGTCCGACCGGAGAGACGAGCGCACCGGTATCAGCTCCTCGGCGGGCACTTCTTCATCTACATCATCGTCTTCTCAATCATTTTCATCCCTTTCCTCATCGATTAGCGGGACTTATCCTCAAATTCTCCCTTCCGACCGGATTAGATCTGTGCTGGTAAAGCGAAGCGGCAAGACCGATCCTGCCTATGGCATGTCTCCTGAGAAGCGCAGCCTTAAGATGCACCTGAACCTGGGGGTCATCAATCTGGACAAGACCTCCGGGCCAACCAGCCATGAGATCGCCGCCTGGGTCAAGCGCATCCTGGATGTGGAGAAAGCGGGTCATAGCGGCACACTGGACCCCAAGGTGACGGGCGTTCTGCCTGTTCTCCTGGGCGACGCTACTAGGATTGTTGATACTCTTCTCCTGGCGGGAAAGGAGTACATCTGCCTCATGCGCGTTCATAAGCCGCAGCCCAGGAAGGTTCTTTCCGATGTCTGCAAGCAATTCATGGGTCCCATCTTCCAAAAGCCCCCCTTAAAAAGCTCGGTTGTAAAGGAGCGGCGCATTCGCACCATCTATTATCTGGAGGTGATGGAGATTGAGGAGCAGCGCGTTCTCATGCGCGTGGGCTGCCAGGCAGGCACCTACATGCGCAAGCTATGCTTTGATATCGGCCTTGCCCTGGGCACGGGCGCGAACATGGAGGAGCTGCGCCGTACGCGAGCCGGGCCATTCCGGGAGGATGAGACTCTCGTCACATTGCACCAGCTGGCTGATGCCTATGCCGCCTGGAAGGAGACCGGGGATGAGACCGGACTGCGGCGCTGCATATTGCCTGTTGAGGCGGCCCTGCGGCATCTGCCCGCGCTGGTTATAGCAGATAATGCCGTGGATGCCGTCTGCCACGGCGCGCCCCTCGCCCTTCCCGGGCTCCTTCGCCTGGAGACGGAAATAAACCCGGGGGACACTGTGGCCCTCTTTACCCTGAAAGGAGAAGCAGTAGGCATTGGTCGGGCGAATATGAATAGCCGGGAGATGCTTGAGGGCAAGAGCGGAATTGCCGTTCTGACCGAAAGGGTAATAATGGAGCCGGGCACGTATCCCAAGGCGTGGAAGCTGGCCGAAAGGGACGCTTCCCGAGCAGCATCTGGTGCAGCCAGGCGCTGAAAGATCAATCTGAAATATGCCGAGGTCGTCTAGCGGTAGGGCGCCAGCCTGGAGTGATTTTCTCCTGGATAGCTGGTGACTCGCAAGGGTCTCGTGAGTTCGAATCTCACCCTCGGCGCTTTTCACCATTGTCTGCATTTCTGCGGTTCGTGCTATCCCAATTTAGCGCCACAAATGGCTTTATGAACTTGAGGGCCGCTATCTCAAATCGCAATGAATGATAATCGGCTTGTGCTCGCCACCATTTGCCTGGCTTCCTTCATCACTCCGTTCCTGGCATCATCTGTAAACGTCGCCCTTCCCACCATCAACTCCGACTTTGCGGTTCCGGACCAGGCGCTCCTCGGCTGGGTGGTGACGGGATTTTTACTATCCGCAGCCATCTTTGTCGTGCCATTTGGCCGGATAGCTGATATGGTTGGGAGAAAAAAAATATTCGTTATTGGCATGCTTATTATCGTCGTTTCTTCCATGTTATGCAGCGCAGCTACCTCGGTGCAGATGCTCATTGCCTCTCGCGTGGTTGAGGGGCTGGGCAGCGCCATGATCTTTGGAACGGGCATCGCCATCATAACTGCGGTATTTCCGGCCAATGAACGGGGCCGCGTTCTGGGAATCAATGTGGCCATCGTGTATCTTGGGGCCAGCACCGGTCCATTCCTGGGCGGGATCATCACCGAGCATGCCGGATGGAGGTTCATCTATGCCGGCGTGGCAATCCTCGCAGCCCTGGTTTCCGTTCTTGCTCAGAGGTTTATCAGGGAGGAGTGGCGTCCCTGGGAATCGGGAAGCTTCGATTATCTGGGCTCTGCGCTCTATGGCGGGACGCTGTTCTGCCTGATGTACGGCCTATCACTGATTCCTGATTGGTCCGGAGCATATCTGCTGATAATAGCTGCGGCTCTGTTGGCCGCGCTCCTGAGCTGGGAGGCCCGTTCCCCTAATCCTGTCATAAAGATCAGCGTCTTCAGCCATAACACCGTCTTTTTATTCTCAAATCTGGCTGCTCTTATCAACTACAGTGCCACATTTGCTGTGGGATTTTTGCTCAGCCTCTTTCTGCAATACATGAAGGGATACGATCCCCAGACTGCCGGAACGATTCTCATGGCTCAGCCGATAGTCCAGGCGGTCTTCTCTCCGATCGCCGGGAGGCTCTCGGACCGAATCGAGCCCCGGATTGTGGCATCAATTGGCATGGGACTGTGCGTGGTGGGTCTCACTGGCCTTGGCTTTCTCAGGCCAGAGACCGCGATAGAGACCATCCTGGAAAGCCTTGTCCTTCTCGGCCTGGGATTTGCGCTATTCTCCTCTCCCAATACCAATGCCATCATGAGTTCGGTAGGGGAAAGCGATTATGGCATGGCTTCCGGGATGGTGAGCACCATGCGGCTCATTGGCCAGATGATGAGCCTGGGGGTAGCCATGCTCATCTTCTCGGTTATTATGGGGCATGTGGAGATTGCGCCGGAGCAGCTTGACGAGCTCATGGTCAGCATCAAGGTTGCCTTCGGCATCTTTGCCGGCCTGTGCGCTATGGGGACGCTCTTCTCACTGGCGCGGGGAAATCTCCAGAGGGAGAAATGCTGAGGAACGTCTGCATTCTGGGTCTTTTCCTTTTATTTCAGGAGGGCAAGGGAGTATATCACAATCATCAATCTATTCCCGCCTAGTTCCTAAATGGAAAACTATTTATTGTCAACCAATTAAAGTTGACATATGAATTTGTTCATTAGCGAGAAACAGTTCGAGTTCTGGAAGCTGAGGCGCTCCAAGATTCCCAATATAAGCATTGCCACAAACTTTGGGATATCGAGGCAAGCTGTCTCGAAAGCCATTATATCAATAGATAAAAAGGTTGAGACCGCTTTGTGTGAGATGGCAGCGGCCAATAGAATCAATATATCAAAGATCAATCCGCAGATGGGCATCTTATTCGGTCGTTCCGTTCCTCTTGGTGTTGACGCAATCATCTTCGTATCAGGCAAGCATGGCCTTCAGGTCTGGTATGAACATGATGGTGACTGCGAGTCATGCGAGGAGTATGCAAAGTGCGTCGAATTGCTCTGGGATTTTTCAGATGAGATTGGCATCACACTTCACGAAGCTGCTGATCCTACCAAATTGGCAGAGGAATTATTTGCTAAGGTTAAGGAGATGGCCTAATGCAATTTGCAGAAATCATCAGACACTGGACGGGATGGTGCCCAAGGAAAATGGAAATGAAGAGACCTTCCAGGACTTATTTTCCATCGCAGGAGGTATCCATGAAAACTCAAGACGGCATAAGAAGCAGGACAAAAGGCATAGCGGCACTGGTTATTGTAGTTGCTGCCGCATTCGTTGGAATGTACATGGAGTTCAGCAGCATGCAATCCATGGATTGGCTGCTGAAAGACCCCAAAGCAGTGGAAGGATATCAATGGCTGGCGAACAACACAGGAAAGAATACTGTTGTTCTGGCCTGGTGGGATTATGCGGACGGAATTGAGATGATCGGAGAACGGGGAGTTGTAATCAAGGAAGCATCCAAAGAAATCAAGAATACCATTGCTGGCTATGTAGACGCAACAAAGCCCTGGCATAAGATAGAATATGCCCTGTGGTATCCTTATGAGTCTGATGAAAAGGTCAAGGATGTAGCGGATTTCTTCGTATCAGAGAATGCGACATCTGCCAGACAAATCGCTGCCAAGTATGGAGCAACTTATTCTCTTGTGATGTCTGATGATTTGGGTAAGTATTATCCAGTATTGATGGCAGCAGGCGAGCATTTCAGTGACTATGTGAGGATTCCCAAAGACCGGCCTTCCGGCAGATTCGATATCAAGTCTAACCTGAAAAAGGATACCATCTATACCAAGATGGTCAATGGCGAAAGCATAGATGGATTCTCGAAGGAATTCGATAATGGCCAGATGAGGATCTACAGGATCGCCTGATTTCAGCGGTTTGAAAAGGGGACCTCCGAAGCGAAGCTATGCAATGGGTCTCTCATGTCGTCGAAGAGATTTTATCTCTGTCCGACAATTAGCAAATTCGTGAGCAAGATATGGTCGAGATTGGAGAATTAGCTCCTCAATTCTGCCTGCCCGGCGCAGATGAGAAGGAAATCTGTCTGAAGGATTATCAGGGACGGTGGCTGGTCCTTTACTTCTATCCCAGGGACAACACCAGCGGCTGCACCAGGGAAGCAGTAGACTTCACCTCTGCCCTTCCTCGCTTGCAAGAGCTGGGCGCTGCCGTCCTGGGTGTCAGTCGTGACTCTCCGGCAAGCCACAGGAAGTTTGCTGAGAAGCACAGCTTGAAGGTGACGCTTGCCAGTGATCAGGACCACAGGGTGACCGAAGCCTATGGGGCCTGGGCCCTTAAGAAGATGTACGGCAAAGAGAGCTACGGCGCTGTCAGGTCAACTTTTCTCATCGATCCTGAGGGAAAGATAGCTCACATCTGGAAGAAGGTCTCAGTTAAAGGGCATGCGGATGCTGTGGTAAAGAGGCTGGGGGAGCTGGTTCAGAAATAGCTGCAATAGCTGATTGGAAGATGGTCTGCAACCTCAGCCAAAACCAATCCTTATTTAATATCACAGGCAAGCCATTCAGCCATGAAAGTTCTTCTCTTCGATCCCGGCGCCGGGGCCTCCGGTGATATGATCATGGCATCCCTAATTGACCTTGGTGCGGATCAGGAAGCCGTCTGCGAAGCAGTCGAATCCGTCGGCTGCCGTTTGGAGGTCACCACTCAGGAGAAGAGCCATATCATGGCCTGCCGGGCGCGCGTCATCTCCGACCGGAGATTTCATTCTTTGAGCGAAGCCGTAAGCATCCTCAATAGTTCCAGCTTGCAGGGAAAAGCCCTGAAAGATGCCCTCTCTGCCCTGGATATCCTGGCCGAGGCTGAGGGCCGGGTGCATGGGGTGGCCAAGGGTCAGGCCCACTTTCATGAGATCGGCGCTCTCGATGCACTGGCAGACATCGCCGGATCCTGCGTGGCGAGGCATAGCATCTCTGTGCAGCGCGTTCTCTGCCGGCCCGTATCCGTAGGAGGCGGCTATGTCTCATCGGCACACGGCCTTCTCTCTGTACCTGGGCCTGCGGCAATGGAGATACTGCGTTCCCATGAGATGCCCTGGAAGGGCGGTCCGGTCGAAGAGGAGCTGCTCACCCCCACGGGCGCGGCTTTGCTTGCTGTTCTGGTCGACGAGTTTGTGCCCGACTTTCCCCTAATGCGGGCTGAGCGAACAGGATACGGCGCCGGCAAGAGAGAGCTGGTCCTGCCCAATGTCCTGCGGTCCATTGTCGCGGAGACCATCCCTGCCTGCCAGGGGGGGGAGATGCACAGGGCACATGGCGACCAGATTGTGCAGCTGGAGACCAATGTGGACGACGTGACCGGAGAGGTGCTGGGCCACTTGATTGAGCAACTCATGCAGGCTGGTGCTCTTGATGTATCCGTCGTGCCTGCCCTGATGAAGAAGGGCCGGGCGGGATCTGTAATCCGGGCGATCTCCCGGTCGGAGGATATGCAGCACCTCTCCAGAGTAATGATCCGGGAGACGGGATCCCTTGGAGTGCGCATCTTTCCCAGCATTCACCGTCTGGTAGCGGCTCGGGAGCAAAGGGACGTTCAGGTCGATATCAGCGGCAGAGTCTACAAAGCCCGGGTGAAAGAGAGCCGGCTAGATGGCGAGCTTCTGGGCATCAAGCCTGAGTATGAAGACTGCCGAAAAATTGCCTGTGAGACAGGCCAGCCTTTGAGAATGGTTATCAAAAAAGTCGAAGAGGAGGGGTGGAGGGGTGCAGCCTTATAATTCGTGCCATCCCTTTAACATATTTCATATATTATTACTTAGCCGCCCAACCATCCAGCCTCTTCTTTCGCTTTAATTCATATTACAAACTTATAATACTAATATAGTTAAGGATGTAGTTGATATTATATATACTTTTCGCAAATAATAATAGTAGCAACATGGTGCAGGCTCAATGGGCGTCTGTATATGATGATTTTTAAAGAATATGATTGATTCACCGGCTCGCAAGTTTGATTAATCTGCGCCGCAGGGTATCTCTTCTCATGCAAATTGATTCCTCCATTCGGCTCTTTGATTGCGCCAAAAAGGTCATGCCCGGCGGCGTATCCAGCCCCGTGCGCGCCATCTCCCCCTGCCCCTTCTACACGTCCCGGGCAGAAGGCCCCTATCTCTGGGATGCGGACGGAAATCGGTATATCGATTACTGCCTGGCATACGGCCCCATGATCCTGGGCCACTGCCATCCGGCAATCGCCAGCGCAGCCGCTGATCAGATGTCCCGCGGCTGGCTCTATGGAACGCCATCCCTGCTGGAGGTCGCGGCGGCAAGGAGAATAAGCCGCCTCTATCCAAGCATGGAGATGCTTCGCTTCGTCAGCACCGGCACTGAGGCCACAATGGCGGCTATTCGGGTGGCCCGCGGCGCTACCGGACGCGATAAGATCATCAAGATCGAGGGGGGCTTTCACGGAGCGCATGACAGCGTGCTGGTGAAGGCCGGCTCCGGAGCCACCACTCTGAGCATTCCCGATTCAAAGGGAGTGCCTGTAGACACTGCCAGGAACACTCTGCAGGTGCCTTACAATGACCTTGATGCCCTGGAGAAGGTGCTTTCCAGCTACCCTGGCCAGATCGCCTGTCTGATCATGGAACCTGTCCTGGGCAACATCGGCCCGGTGCTGCCATTGCCAGGCTACCTTGAAGGCGTTCGCCGACTCACAAAGGAGCATGATGTTCTTCTCATCTTCGATGAGGTCATAACCGGCTTTCGGCTCTCTCTGGGCGGGGCGCAGGAGCTTTTTGGCGTTAAGCCCGACCTTACCACCCTGGGCAAGATCATTGGCGGTGGATTTCCGGTGGGAGTCTTTGGAGGCAGGCGCGATCTGATGGAGCAGGTTGCGCCCGAAGGGGGCATCTATCAGGCGGGAACATTCAACGGCAGCCCAGTATCGCTCGCCTGCGGCATGGCCACTCTTGATATCCTGGAGAAGGAAAAGGTGCTCGATAAGCTCAATCTCACAGGAAAACAGATGAGGGATGGCTTGCAGGAGATCGTGGCCGACCTGGGATACAACTACCATGTTGTTGGAATAGCTTCCATGTTCAAGATATTCTTTGGAGATGAGCCTCAGGATTATGCTCAGGCCCTGAAATGTGACAAGAACAGCTATCTAGCCTTCTTCCGTCGCATGCTCAGAGCAGGCATCTTCCTCACCCCCAGCCAATATGAGACTGATTTCATCTCTGCGGCTCACAACTCGCAAGTCATAGAAACAACCCTGGAGGCGGCTAGATCCTGTCTCAAAAACTGACCGTGGGCAGCCGGGGCAGTCCTCTGGCATTGCGCCAGACGGAGATTGTTCAGGGGGGCCTATTATCTCTGGGCATCGAAACGGAGCTAATCCTCGTCAAGACCAGCGGGGACGTCTTCCTGGACAAGCCTCTGCACCAGCTCACCGGTTTTGGCGTCTTCGTGGCGGAGATAGACGAGCGGATGCTGAAGGGCGAGATCGACCTGGCAGTGCACAGCATGAAGGATCTGCCCACAAAGAGGCCGGAGGAGCTGGTCATCTCTGCCGTCCTGAAACGCGACTCTCCTTATGATATCATGCTCTGCCGGGACAGATCGGTGAAAAGACTGGAGGAGCTGAAAGAAGGAGCAACCGTTGGCACCTCCAGCATGCGCCGCACAGCTCAGCTTCGCCGGGCCCGGCCCGATCTGAAGATCTCCAATTTGCGGGGCAATCTGCAGACCAGAATGCGAAAGCTGGATGAGGGAAGCTATGATGCCATCCTCCTCGCCAAAGCTGGTCTGGAGAGGATGGGGCTAGAAGAGGATTATGTGCGGCTGGATGATGAGATGTTTGTTCCCTCTGCCAACCAGGGAACCATAATCGTTGTGGCCAGAAAGGGCTCGAAGGCGGAATGCTATTCTCAATTGCTGGATGATGCACCCACCCGAACCGAGACCATGATCGAGCGCAGAATCCTGGAAACAGTTGGCGGCGGCTGTGTGGTGCCCATGGCCGTGCATGCGTCTGCCGCTGGCGGATGGGCGCGTGTCCTGGCCGAGGTCCTATCCCTGGATGGCAAGAGGTTTGTGCGGCTGGATGAAAAGATCTCTTTGCAGGATGATCCCTTAGCGAGGGCAGATGACATGGGGCAGAGGCTAATGAACATGGGTGGCAGAGAGTTGGTAGACGAGGCGGTGAAGGAATTTGGCGTGCGGTAAGGTTTATCTGGTGGGAGCCGGCCCCGGCGATCCCGAGCTTATGACCCTGAAGGCCAAGAGGCTGCTGGGCGAAGCAGATGTGGTCCTGTTCGACCGGCTGCTTGACCCGAGGATGCTGGATGGAGTCAGAGCGGAATTGATCGATGTGGGAAAGAATGCAGGCAGGCATAAGCTGAGTCAGGAGGGCATCAATCAGCTTCTCATCGAAAAGGCGAAGGCGGGATATATTGTGGTGCGGCTGAAAGGGGGCGATCCCTACCTCTTTGGCAGAGGCGGAGAGGAAGCGCTGGCCTTGCAGGAGAAGGGCATACCCTTTGAGGTTGTGCCGGGTGTGACCTCTTCTATTGCCGCTCCTGCGCTTGCTGGAATTCCCGTGACCCACCGGGGCATGGCCTCCTCGCTTACTATTGTCACCGGTCACGAGGAGCCGGGAAAGGAGGCTCCTCTGGACTGGTCGGCCATAGCGGCCCTGGGGGGAACTCTGGTTGTTCTGATGGGCATCTCCCGCCTGGAGCAGAATGCATCTGCCCTGATCGATGCCGGAAAACCGCCCAATACACCGGCGGCAATGGTGGAGAAGGGCGGCTGGCCTGAGCAGAGGATGATCTCTGCAACGTTAGGCGATATCGCCAGGAAGGCCAAAGAGGAAGGGATCGAATCTCCGGCCATACTGGTGGTGGGCGAGGTTGTATCACTTGCCCAAAAATTGGCAAAGAAGAAGATTGCCATTCTCCGTCCTGCTGCTCAGCAAAATGAGTCTGCAGCCCTTGCAGAACGCTATGGTTTTTCACCGATCTCGGCCCCCGCAATTGTCCTTGCTGAAAAGCCGCTGCCGGAGGATCTGCTGGAGAGGCTCGGCAGGGCAGAATGCGTGGCTTTTACCAGCGCCAATGGTGTTAATATGGCGCTGAAACGTCCGGACATTCGTCAGGCGCTAGTGGAAAAGATGCTTGTGGCCATCGGGCCCAAGACTGCTCAGGCTCTGTCTGTTCAGGGCCTGGCGTCGATGATGCCTGAGGAGTACAGCTCGAAAGGAATGGAGAAATTGCTGCGGAATAGGTGCAGGAGCATTCTCTTCCTTCGCAGCTCTCAGGGCAGCAAATATCTATCCGAAGGCTTGAGAGAAGCGGGGCTTCTTGTTGATGACATACCCCTCTACGAGGTTGCGCCGTCAGGCGACCCGATGCTGGATGAGCTCATAAAAAGGGCGCGCAGCGTGGACATCTTTGCCTTCACCAGCTCGTCGACAGCTCGCTTCCTGATTGAAAGGGCAGCAGCGATGGGCCTGGAAGAGGAGCTTCGTCGGGCGCTCGCTGCCGGCACGGTGGCCGCCATCGGCAAGCCCACTAGAGAGGAACTCTCTCGCCTGGGAGTGAACGTGGATGTAATGCCTGAAGTATTCACATTTGAATCGATGCTTGCCTTATTGAGGGAGTTGGCCCGATAAAATGATAATATTCTCTAAAGCTCTGGCAGATCAGGCCACGGTCTGGGAGGCGCTGCGTGTCTCCCAGTCGTGCCAGAATCTGCCCCCGGATCTGCTGAGGTTCTCGGCCCAGTCGAAGCCAGTTGTTATGTGGAATTTGACGGCTCATTGCAATCTGGCCTGCCAGCATTGTTACATGGATGCAGGCCACGATGCTCGGGAGGAATTGTCTCTGGAAGAGGGAATACATCTGGTGGACGAGCTGGCGGAAATGGGGGTGCCCATCCTCATTTTCACCGGCGGAGAGCCGCTGCTCAGCCGCAATTTCTATGCCCTGGCCTTCCATGCCCGCGAGGTGGGCCTGCGCACAGTCATCTCCACCAATGGCACTCTCATCACCCCTGAAGTGGCCAGGCTCCTCGCTGAGGCCAAGATCAGATACGTGGGCGTCAGCCTGGACTCGGCGTCTGCGAAGACTCATGATGCATTCCGCGGCGTGACGGGAGCGCATGCCCGGGCACTGCAGGGCCTCAAGAACGCCCGGCAAGCCGGCCTGAAGACCGGCCTGAGAATCACGCTCACAGCAGACAACTGGCAGGATGTTCCCGCTCTTCTCAATCTGGCATTGCAGGAGAAGATTCCACGGTTCTGTCTTTATCACCTCGTCCCTACGGGCCGGGGAGCGGATATGACCGACAGGGATGTCACGCCTGAGCAGAGGCGCAGCGTCATTCGTCTGCTTGCCGAGGCGGCTGAGGAGTTGAAAGGCGAGAACATCGAGATTCTGACCACCGACTCGCCGATGGACGGGGCCTATTTGCTGGAGCTTTTGAAGGGCGATCCCAGGAGGGAGAACGTGAGAAAGCTGCTGCTCAATGCCGGTGGCTGCTCTACGGGAGTGAAGGTTGCCAACATCAATCACCGGGGTGATGTCCATCCCTGCCATTTCATGCCTCAGATGGTGGTGGGCAACGTGCGGGATAGAAGCTTCCGGGATATCTGGATCGATCATCCGACCGCTGAGTTGCAGGCGTTGCGGGATATTAAATCCAAACTCAAAGGCGCATGTGGAGCTTGTGATTATCTGGATCTGTGCGGAGGATGCCGCCAGAAGGCCTACTACTATCACGGGGATATGCTGGCAGAGGATCCTACCTGCATTCTGGAGCAGAAGAGTCGCTGATCCTTCTGCATTTTTTCTTTGCTGCAATACAATTGGCCGCATTTGTACCTTTTCCATCTAACCGTAAGTTATATTTACGATCAGCTGTTATAACAAATGGGGGCTGTAGATTGACACACCACGAAGAAAAGAAAGAGAAGAAAGGAGAGCCTGAAGCGAAGGTAGATCCGATCAAGCCCGGCGATAAGAGGGGTGGAAAGAAGAAAGGCCTGCTCGATACATGCCAATAAATGTCCCTCGCGCCGAACTAATATTTTTTGCCGTATTTTTTAATATTTTTAAGATTTAGTGATTATCGAGCAATTATGATGATTATTGTTTGGCCTTGTCGATAAAAATTGTTTCCCTCAAATCACGTTCACGCCTCGATTTCATCGGTCTGCTCGTATGCATTGGGCAAATAATCATGAACTATATCGTTTCCTCTTATATTTTCCACATCGTAGCCGGTCTCTTCGGGAATCTTTGACTTCTCAATCCATCTCACTTCGGTTCGTTCGTATGTTTCTCCTGTCGAATAGCACCTGACCATCGGAGCACCCATGAATTCTACGCGCAGGCCACATAGCGGGCATATCGCTATCTCAACTTCGCCTTTTTCATTCTTGCGTTCTGTATTAAACAAGTTTTGATCTCCTTAAATTACCTCTTTGCTTGGTGATTCTAATGAGATGCATCAGAGTAGATGTCACCTATTGACTTGATTTTCAACTTGATTTCCAATGTGTAATATGCTCATTTTCTATTTAAGATTTTTTATGAAAAGTTCATAACTATTCATAACGATCGACTGTTATCTGTTTCTCTCACTAAATTGGTCTGATAAATCTGATTATTATTTCATATCAACTCCTGATTATCGCTCTGAGGATCACAGATATATCCTATTGCTGCCATAGTCTCTCTTTGCTCATGTATGCAATCATTGCTTGCGGCATCTTTGAAAAGGAGATCGAAGCGCTGCGCTCAGAGCTCGGATTTCCATTTACGGCCCGCTACCTGGGAGCAGGCCTGCATGTGGACTATGACGATCTTAAAGGCGCTCTTGCGGGGCAGCTGGAAGAGTGCCATCGAAACGGAAACGAGGGCATGATAGTGGTTTACGGCCAGTGCCATCCTCAGATCGAAGAGATCTTGAGGCCCTACCATGCATCGCTTATCGAGTGCCAGAACTGTGTGGACGCCTTCATCACCCGCAAGGGGGTGGAGACGAAGGCCAGGGAAGGGCTCTTCTTCTTCCTCTCCCCTGGCTGGCTGGATGCCTGGAAGGAGGTCTTCCGCCGCCTGAACTGGGGGCGGGAGGAGGCCAGGATGCATATGGGCTCATTTCGGGGATCCGTCTATCTCGATACCCTGAAAGATTCACAGGAACGCGAGGAAGAGTTGCTGGAGTTCTTCGATTTCACCCTTCTGCCCTTCGAGATCATGCCCGTGGATCTGGGCTACTTCAAATCCCTAATTGTCAAGGCTAAAGAAAGACTGGAGGATTGAGCTTGGACGAGTTGGAAGAGATAAAGCAAAAGAAAATGGAGCAGATGAAAAAAGATTTGGCAGCACCCGCAAAGCCGGCTGTAGAGTTTCCGGATAAACCAGTAAAAATCACCGATGCCACTATCGACGCCGCAGCCAGCCAGTATCCGATCTTCATTCTGGACTGCTGGGCGGAGTGGTGCGGGCCCTGTCGCTCCATCGGTCCGATTATCGAGCAGCTCGCGAAGGAGATGAAGGGAAAGGTAGTCTTCGGCAAGCTGAACGTCGATGAGAATATGATAACCGCCAACAAGTACCGAATTTCAGCGATTCCTACTCTGATGGTCTTCAAGAATGGCAAACTCATCGATAAGCTGGTGGGAGCCTATCCCAAGCCCGCTTTGGCGGCAAAAATTCAAAAGTTCCTCTGAGAGGATCTGAGGGCTATCCTTTCGAGGATCCTCTCTTCAGTTATCTTTGCTGCATTTTTCTTCTTTTTTCATCAAGGTATGCTGTTTACCGCCTTGATCTCGGGATAGCTGGTAATGCTGTAAACTGGCTTGGATGAGACTGAGCTGGGTACTTCATAAGTGGGCTTGCTCCTTGAGTATTGACTGATATTGTATAGCGGCTTGTACTTAGTGTTATATGTGAATTGGGATACATTTCCTCTGCGCTGGTTTACCTCGAAAGCAGCATTTTTGGATGTACTGAAGGGTATACTGTATGTGGATTTGTTGCCGTACACATCTAAATTATTTACTGGCTTAGTTTTCTCGAATCCTGCCCTGAGAACCTTGCCATCTGAGGCTGCTTTTCCCTTTCCCAGTTGAGCGGTATATGGTGCGCTTTCCTGGCTCTTGCCTGCACGATTGGATCCTATTGCATCGGTGGTTGCTTTCGGCAGCTGGATCGCGGTGAGATTAGATGTTTCGTTTATCGTGATGTTTGTTGTCGCATTCAGGGTCGTGTTCGCGGTTGCATTCAGACTTTCTTCTGCAGCTGTAGCTGGCATGATGAATGCCAGAAGCGCAAGTGCGCAGATGAGGCTTACAAGTTTTTTTTGCATAGTATTCATCTCCTTCTTCGAAGAAGAACAGTCATGATCAAAGCTAATGCGCTAGCTTCTGCCGGAAAGCTTGCCTTCTTTTCCGTATCTGTGGAATTGCTCCTTAAGAGCGGCTTGGCTTCAATCACATTCTCCTCCAAATCTATTACAGAGCCGCTCTCGCCGAGCAATATCGTGCGCAGCTGATAAATGTCCGGCTCGAGAGTTTTATTCCAGGCGATCTCTACCGTCTCATCGTCTCCTGTGAGAAGGACTGGCGTCGTCTTCTCTGTGATATTGAGAACAGTCCTGTTTTGAGATAGAATGAAGCGCAAAGTTCCTTTGAAGGGAACGCGAGAGTTGCCCATGACTGTGGCGCTGGCACCGGTTTCATCCTGGTAGGTCTCAGTGATCTTGGCATCCTCTGAAGCCACGAAGGAATTCATGAAGGACCTTGTCAGGTTATGATTCAGCTCAACGATCTTCACCCTGCCGGCATACTGATGTCCGTCTTCCAGGATCTGCTTCCAGGAATAGTCCTTGGCGATCGGCATAGCAAAGCTTCCTGATATGGGTATCACCTGCTCTCTGGTGACATAAGCGGCTTTGTTCCCATCGATGAGCATGTAATATATATCGACAACTGTCGGATCACTGGCACTGATGGCAAGGTGCATGCCCCGGGAATCGGCACGGAAATCGCGAACATCAAACCTTATGGGCTCCACTCCGCCATAGTAGATGCTATAGCATTTGCTGGAAACGTCTCTGCCCTGCTCGATCAAATGCGCGCAGACATCATAGCTGCCCTTCTCGATATCCATCTTCGGCCAGCTGACTATCCAGGTCCCAGGACCGTCCAGGGTCATGCTCCGGGTCGCAAGCAGCCTTTCATTATCGATCATATCCAGGCGCAGAGTCATGCCCGCCACGTCTCCCTGAATAGCAACATCCGCCGATTCCATGTTGGAGTAGAGATCTGCAATCTCTGAAGAATGGGCAGTGCCCGCCATTATCAGTAGGACCGCCAGGGCCACCCAGCCCGCCGAATGCCAAACGGTGCTAATTCTCATGCCTTTACCTTGCCTGCCGGCAGCTGTCATTATTGCCATTTCACTCTGATTTATCTCAACAGGCTTAAAACTAACGTATGGAAAAGCGCTGAAAAAAGGAGATTAAATAGTCATCCAGTTGGTAAATGGCGCGACCAGGGTTATGAGCAGGGATGTAAGCACCAGCCAGGTAAGAATGGCAACCGTTGTCCTGGTGAATCGTTCCGCCTCTTCAGGCCGGACAATCCTCTCAAAGCCTGACTGCACCAGATCCCTGAAGATGTGTCCGCCATCCAGTGGCACTGCGGGAAGGCAGTTGAACAAACCGGCATAAAGGTTGATCCAGCCGATCCAGAGCAGGAGATTGGCAATCCAGAATAGTCTGCTTCCCAGAGGCTCAGCCCATCCGCTGGGCTTGAAGACGGCAGTCAGCCAGCCGCTAAAACCGGGAAAACCCTTCTGAGTGAATCCAGGGATGCCGGAAAACGGCAGGCTGAGCATCAGGTGAAAACCTGCTATGCCCATGCTGGGAATGTTCTGGAGGGTTTGCAGGAATTGCCGAGAAGGAACCTCCTGAATGAGGGCTCCCCCTGATAGAACCGCATTTCCCGAGATTCCAATGCCTATGAATCCACCGCTCTCTTCCGGGGCAGCATTCTCTTTCTCTGTCAAATTGATAAGGTAAGCATTTCCCTGGCCAGTGGTTATGGCAATTGTCTGGCCGGGGTGAGTGGTGTTCATCAGCTTTCGAAAGCCATCCAGGTTTACGATCTCTTTGCCGTCGATTTCCGTAATCAGGCTCTTGGGAGGAAGGCCAGCAGCTTCGGCAGACGAACCCTTGAAGGTTGAAGCAACCATGATGCCTCTCGCTGGCTCGCCGGAGAGCGGCAGGAATTCTTCTCTGTTATTGTAAAAAACATTCACGCTGTTCGTAGAGCTGCCCAGGTGGTTGTACAACTGCTCGAGATTGCTGTCTTTGTGGCCATTTACATCCAGCAGCACCATGCCTCTCTCAAAGCCGGCCTTGTCTGCAGCTGATCCATCTTGAACATCTACTACGATCAGCCTGTCCATGGGCGATATGGCAGCGATAACCGGCCCGAAGAAGAGGGCCATGGCCACTGCGGCCACAATGAAATTGGAGATGACGCCTGCGGACAGGATCCTGATTCTTGCGCCCTTGCTCACGATTGCCGGATGATCTTTGCTGCCGAAGAGATCGGCGTCATCCGGCTCCACAAAAGCAGCTATTGGGGCAAATAAAACGGCGACAATTCCCATGGATTTGACGCGCACTCCCTCAACCCGGCTGAGTATGCCGTGAGCGAACTCGTGCACCACCATGGTCACAAAGAGTGCTATCCAGCCCCAGACAAATGGTATGTACTCATTTAGGCCGGGAATGAGCAGAATATTTCTGGGAGCATTATAGCTGCTGGGCATGGGTGGCTCCTCTATCATGAAATAGGTCATGGCCAAAACCAGCATCAAGAAGTAGGTCATGCTCAGGACGACCAGGGGTATGCCTGCGGAGGCCATCAGTCTCCAAAAACCCTTAGGGCGAGCCAGATAGTCCAGGAGATTCAGGCCCCTGGTGGTGCGAAGAAATATGGCCAGGGGAATGCCGAACAGGCATCCCACTGAAATTCCCCGGCTCTTCCATTCCTGGCTGTCCTTCAGCGGCAAGAGCAGGATGGAATACAGGCCGATAAGCGCTGCAGTTATGAGCAGCCAATCAACCAATTCCAGCTGAAACTGCAAGTTTAATAAATCAATCATCAGAGTAGGCCTTGCTCCCTCAGCTCTTCCTTAGCCAGCTCCTGGTGCTTCTTCTCCAGGAAGCTATAGACGTTGCCATGCGGAGCACCATCAAGCAGCATCTCGATAGCCGTTCGTGCCACTCTTAGCTGCTCAGGATTGCCCAGTATTGCCACCGTCTTGCCGTAAACCGATACTCTGGCGCCTGAGAGCCTCTCCATGATCTCGCGCGACCTGCCGTCCTTGCCGATGATGCGGCCTTTGATGCGTTCCATATCGCTCTTGGTGCCTGCCATCTTGGAAAGGTCTAGCACATCGAGCATCAGCATATCGTCATCAAGGAGGGCCATGGCTCTCTCCGGGGAGAAACCCCTGCCAATGGCTTTTACCAGGTCCAAGACTCGCAATCCCTGCAATGGGTCTTCCGCCGATGCAATAGAGACTGCGCCGGTCTCGCTGTCTATCTCAAGGGACGTCTTGGTCTTCTCTTCGATGAATCTCTTCATGGACCCGCCCGGTCCCACCAGCACGCCTACGCGCTCCTCCGGAATCTTGATATCCAATTTATCAGCCTTCTCTTTTCTCGTTTTCTTCCATCTTTTCTCGGTCTCTCTCTAGCTTCTCCCAGATCTCTTCTGGGGAGCCCACATTGTATTTCTTCTTAAAGTAATGGGCTACGTTGGCTATATCGCGCTCCAGGAATCTTCTGGCCTGAGGGTGGTCCAGAGTGACTGACTGCCCCATGTCTATTATCACCGGTTCACCCCCGTCATAGAGGATATTGAACTCGCTCAGGTCGGCATGAACGAGCTTGCCGCGATTGTAGAGCACAGAGATATAGCCCGCTATCTTTTTAAAGATGCGTTTCGCGTCCTCCGTTTCCAATTCCACGTCTTTTAGCTGTGGAGCAATGCACTCGTCGTTGCCGATAAGACTCATAACCAAAATGTTTTCTTTCATGGCGATGGGATGCGGCACGGGTATGCCTACTTCTTCGGCGCGTGTAAGATTTCGGAATTCTTTTTTCGTCCATGCAGCGACGATAGCTCTCTTAGTGCCCTTTACGTTTCCAAATCGCGGGTCGCCATGCAAGTAATCCTGCATGACACAGAAATTGCTGGTAGATATGCGATATATCTTCAGGGCCAGCTTTTTTTCGCCTGCGATGGCCCTAAAAATGTTGGCTTCTTTGCCTGTGCAGACGGATCCGCCCAGGGCATCGATTACGCCCTTGCTGGCCAGGCTGTAAAGGTCCATCAGAGTGCGCTTATCGAATACGGCGTCCTGGACGTTTAGATCATCGGAGTTCTTTATCCTGGTACGAAGAACATCGATTTTAGTATCGAAATCTTCGTCCTTGGTTCGCCTGCTCATAAAGTGCCTTTCAAGAAGATTCCCATCAAGAGGTTCCTTTCAGGAATCCCTTACGCTGCAGCCAGTCCACCTGAGGTCCGGTGTATCTCCAGACGACATCGGCCTTGTCATTCTCGATCTCCCAGGGAATGACGATGACCACATCACCCTGCCTTATCCAGATCCTCTTCTTCATCTTGCCGGGTATGCGACCCATCCTGGTAACGCCGTCGATGCATCTTACCTTTATGCGATTGGCTCCAAGCAAACTTTCCACATGACCGAATATCTCTCGATCCTGTTTGCGGGGGAGACGAACTCTGGTAATTATAGCTCCTTCTTCTTCCCTGCCATTGCCTCTATTATACAGCTTATCACCTCAAATAATAATCATGGACCTAAGACTCATGGAATCCTCGATGCCGAATGCCCGAGTAACCAAAGGATATCTCTTTCGCCCTTCCGCTAAAAACTACGCTTAAATAGTTAAAGCTTGTGTAGGCCAAAACGCAAATGGGCCCGACGCGATTCGAACGCGTGATCCCCGCCGTGTGAAGGCGATGTCATAACCAGCTAGACCACAGGCCCTGACGTATGCAAGTAAGTCATCAGCTATTTGTATCTTGCCCTTGGGACGAGGGAAGCGAATTCATATTCCTGCGGAGCAAAGCAATTATTTAAATAGTAATTCGCGAAGCTAATTAAACCAATGAGTTTCAGCTTGAGAAACCCGGCTTATATCTTTTATGAGCGGCTCTTAAAATCACGCATTCTTGCTGGAGTTCCGGTGGAGCATGTGGCCATTATCCAGGATGGAAACCGCAGATATGCCATGGAAAAAGGCATCTCCAGATTCATGGGGCACAGCCTTGGTGCCGATACCTCAGAGAATGTCTCCGATTGGTGCCTGGAGCTGGGTGTTAAACATCTTACTCTTTATACTTTTTCTACTGAAAACTTCAACCGTGATGAGATAGAGAAACGCCACCTATTTGATCTGATAAAAAATAAGTTTATGGAGCTGGGTCAATCTAAAAAGGTTCATGCCAATGGTGTCAGGGTTAGGGCCATAGGCAGGGTAGAGATGCTGCCGCGGGACCTGCAGGAACAGATCAACCGCACTGAGCAGGCCACGCGAGAGTATAAGACCATGTACCTGAATGTAGCCTTGGCTTACGGCGGCCAGCGCGAGCTGGTGGATGCCGCGCGGTCTCTGGCTCGACAGGTCTCCCGGGGAATGATCGAGGCTGCAGACGTCGATGAGGATTTGATCGCGTCCCATCTCTATCCCCAGGACGGAGTCTCTGTTCCCAAGGTGGACCTGATTATAAGAACCGGCGGGGACTGCCGCACTTCAAACTTCCTCCCCTGGCAGGCCAACGGCAATGAGTGTGCTGCGTACTTCTGTGCGCCATACTGGCCAGAGTTTCGCAAGATTGACTTTCTACGCGCCATCCGTACTGCTCAAACCAGGGGGTCTGGCCAACAAGCTTAATAACCTGAAGCATTGCAAGAGGGATGTTTTGTCCCGATGGGGTAGTGGATATCCCGGAGGCCTGCGGAGCAGTAAGCGCAGAGAGCCTTCAACCCGGGTTCGAATCCCGGTCGGGACGTTTATTTCTCTTCTATGCGATGTTCTTGCTCCTGCATGGAGGCAGCACCGTTCCGCAATCGAAGTCGCCGTCTGCTGACTATCGCTATGTTCCTCTATCGTCCGGCTTCTTTTCCGGTCGCATTGACCTGGGCCTCTGCTCTTTCGGCTTCGGACAATTGGCAGAAAGATGATCGGCGAAAATGAAGTGAGTGAGACTACCATAATTGCCTGCCCATTTTGCAAAAAAATTTTGCAGGAGAACTCCCAGCAACAAGTTAAGATCTTCTCCTATTAGTCGATAGTGAAATACTCTGTCAGGATCTGGCGATCGTTTCGGATAACATCCACATGGAATTCGTCCGAGGGCAGCTCCAGGTTCCACGTTTCCCCGTACAGAGTGCGAGCATCAATGGATGCCCAGAGATTGTAAGTCGGCCAGTATCCTCCGCTCGGATTGGGCGGTATATCGATGGGGCCTACTCTGTAGGAGCTGCCGTCCGGCGAGTACCAGTACCAGTAGAATGAAGCAGGCCCAACATCGGCGAGGCTAATCCAGGAATAGATCTTGCTATCGGTGGCAAGGAAGAATTTGTCGGTTCTGCCGATAGGAATGCGGGCGGCTTCGTCCATGCTGCTTGCTGTGCAGTGGTCGAGAATGCTGCTGATCTTCTGGGGCACAAGGCCGTTATCGAGGTCGAATTGCTCAGTCAACTGAGTTACATATGTGGGCCCAACCAGATAGACGTTCACGTTCCATTTGCCGGACATATATGGCTGATCGGGAATATCTGCAATGTCAATGTAATACCAGATATTATACGAGGTCCAATAATCGCCACCGGGATTTGGCGGGATATCCGAAGAGCCAGTGTGGTATAAGTTGCCGTCCGGCGAGTACCAATACCATAGAGCTTTTCCGGCGGCAACATTGGCCAGGTTCAACCAGCTGTAGGCCTTTTTATCGGCATTAGTGAATTTGTAGGCTCGGGTAGTCGGAATGTTGGCTGATTCGTCGACTGCGCTTGCCATGCTATGATCGAGAATATGGCTGAGAGGTCCGGCATTCGGAGTCGCGCTTATGCTCGTGTTGGCCAGTGAGCGCATCTCCTCTGCCGCTGCATAGGCCGCCTTCGCCTCTTCCGTCAGACCGAGGGCATTCAGAGCATCCGCTTTGCCGCTCCAGGCCTTCCAGATATCGGTATTGTAGGGGTCCATCTTGATCGCAGAATTGTAAACTTTGATGGCCTCCTCGTGCCTGCCCTGTTTGTCGAGCTTCAGGCCTTCGTTTATGCTTGCGGTCAAGTTGTGATCAGGCTCAGCCATGGGGCGACCGTTCAGGGTGATGGTTGAAGGCCTCCAGGTGAATCCGCCAAACCCCAGCTCCTTTGCCCTGGCGTAGGCCGCCTCTGAGTCATTGATTCTGCCCAGCGCCTTCAGGGCATCGCTTTTGTAAGCCCAGGGAATCGCATTGTCTGGCCACAGCTCTATGGCCTTATCATAAGCGAGGACAGCATCATCGAATTTGCCCAGGCCGTAGAGCGCATCGCCTTTGCCATTCCAGGCCTGCCAGGTCTGGGTGCTGTTGGGATCCAGCCTGATAGCCGTGTCGTAAGCATTGATGGCCTCATCGAACCTCTGCTGATTATAGAAATCAAGCGCGGTGTTGAGGGCCTTGTTGTATTTAGCAGAATTATCAAGATCAAAGCCGCTGACGGTCCAGGCGGTGGCAGTCTGCTGACACTGTGCGGATATCATTAAGTGCTGTGCCGGTATCATTAAAGCAAGCAGGAGAATGATAACTGCATAGATCCCTCTCATATGATTGAAGTGGCCTCAGGAGATGATAAATTCTTTGTTGGCGACTTACCGAAAGACCTAATTACCTTAGTAGCCAATTAATTGATATCTGTAGCATCTGCAGCTGCAAATCGCAGCGCAATTTGGTGTGAGGGAGCGGTTGGTTTTGGCATTACATAGCAGCAAATTTCCCAGGTCCAAGTCAGGTGTACCTGGGTATGATGAACTGGTTGATGGCGGTTTTCATAAAGGGACGGTAAATACCGTCACCGGTTCTTCCGGTACAGGCAAGACCGTCTTTGCCTGCCAATTCATAAATTATGGCATCAAGATTGGTGAGAAGGGCATGATCATCACTCCTTCCGAGAGCGCAGAATACCTGAAGCGAGAGATGATGTCCTCCTTTGGCTGGGATTTCGATAAACTGGAAGACGAGGGAAAACTGGCTATTGTCGATGTTACCGATCCGGTTTTGCGCCTGCAAAAGAGCATCGATGTCGATCCGGTGGACTTCCTCATAAACTTTAGAAAGCTGGTGGAGAGAAAGCTGGCAGAGGTAAAGCCCGACCGGCTCTTCATCGACGACCTTACCGCCTTCTTCATGGCTGTGGAGGCTCCATTCAAGGTCCGCTCTCTGACCGATGATCTCTTCGGCATTATTCGATCCAGCGGGGTCACATCCCTGGTGACCATCGGCACGGCTTTTGGAACCAATCAGTTTCTGGAGTATGGAGCGGATTCGGCCACCATGCTCAGCCGTGAGCGCATCGGCAATACGCTCATCAGGTCGATATACATCATGAAGATGCGCGGCTCGAAGATCGCCAATAGCATCCGTGTCCTGGACATCACCGACGATGGGATCTCCGTGTCCTCGCTCTCGCCCTATTCCTGATTGGATAAATGAATGAAGACCGGGAAACATTGAAGGTAAAAAAATGATTGAAAGATGGATCGTCCTGGCGGCTGAGGAAGCTGGACCCGTCTCGAATAAGATGGGAGGCATCTGGAATGTGGTGGATGCTGAGGCTACAACCCTAGCCCGGCTGGTGGCACGAGGTGATATTGAAGAAGGCCTGCATATCCTGGTAGCTGGTCCCAATTATCTCACCTCCGGTTCAGACTGGAATACAGGCAGAAACCGGGTCACGGATCTCAGCGAATTTGAGCCGCTGCAAGCTCGTTCAGAGCTGCAGGGCGTTCTGGCAGCGCTGAATGCCTCCGGCATAGAGACTGCCACCGGTCAGAGGATGGTGGAGGGCGTTTCCGTCGGCTATGTGCTCTTCAATACCAATTATTATCAGTCTCATATGGTTCGCTGGAATGGTCAGGAGATGACGCAGAACAATGCCATCAAGACCGAGGCCTTTGATCTGGCGGGACTTGATTCCATGAACTTTGAGAGGGCACATTACGGCTCGGAGTACAACCACTACCTGAATCTCTCCTATGCAGTATCCGAGCTGGTCAGAGGTCTGGCTCAGGCTCCGGATGAGATGGCGCAAAAGTACGCCGACAAGGCAATCTCGGAATTTGCCAAATCGGTAATGCCCAAAGTCAGAGTCAGCATTCACTGCCATGAGTTCGGAGTCTTCTATGCAGCAGCCAGGCTCAAGAAACTGGGTGTTCCTGTCAGGACCGTCTGCACATTGCATGCTACCGTTCCCGGTCGAACGGCTGGATACAAGTCCCTGCAAAAGATTGCCCAGAGCGACTCAAAGATGGAGCCAGGGACGCCCCTCGGCTTTGCCGTCCTGGAGGGTCTGGCGCGTTATGCCGATGTCGTTACATTCGTTGGCGATTCCACCATGAAAGAAGCAATGCTCTTTCACCGTTTGAAGGGCATTGTCATCAGGAATGGAATTGATGTGCAGATTCAGGAGATCGACTGGGATAAAAAAGAGAGCTGCAGAGCCCGGATTCAGCAATTTTTAACCGATAATCTTTACAAATATTGCGACGGCAAATGCGTGAAACCGGAGAATATAATTCCCATCTTTACCATCTCCCGCATAGAGATCGAGAATAAGGGATATATTCATCTTCTTGATGCTCTGGTGCTTCAAGACCACCTGCTCAAGCATAGACTGGCAGGCCAGCGCCATGCTGAGGAGACGAGGGTGGTATGCTTCCTGATAGCTTCGCACGGCCCCAAGGATAAGGAGAAGCTGCCCGACGGTTTTCCCATAAACCTCACCCCAGAGGTTCTGGTGGGTGAGGAGATTCGCCTGGAGAACATGATCAAGGAGCGAGGGCTGGATGAATCGGAGCTGATATCAGGCAAGAGGATGGTGGCGGCTCTCCTCTATCCTCAATGGGTGGGTCCGGATGACGGCGGCCTGGCAATGAGCGTGGATGAGATCATGGCCGGATGCGTAGCTGGAATATTTCCTTCTCAATATGAGCCGTTCCTTCTCACCGCCCTTGAAGCGGGCCGAGAGGGCACACCTAATATCGTCAGCCGATCAGCTGGTTACAGCGATGCTCTCAAGAAGATCAAACGTCGCGTTCCTGGCATGGGTGGCGTGGTGATTGTAGACAACATTGAGGCGCAGCGTCAGGAGACAGTGCTGGATTACGCCCTCGCACTGGACTACTTCACCTGGACCTATCTGGATGACGAGGTCAAATACCGGCTGCTCTGTGAGGAATCGTTCTCCCTGGCCAAGCAGTTTGCCTGGACGGAGCCGGTGCTGGAGTATTACAGGAATCTATGAGAATTGCCTACCTTAGCATCGAGTTTCCGCCCAGGATCTTCGGCGGCCTTGGTGTGTACGTTGACGAGATATCAAGAGAATTGGTCCGCCTGGGTGAGAGCATCTCGGTATTTACACTGGGCGACGGCAAGCTGAAGAAATATCAGGAGATGGACGGGGTTGAGGTATTCAGAATGTATCCCGCTCCTCTCCGGGATGGGCTTGATCTATTTCTCTCTGCCCAGACTCTCTCCTGGGGTGAAGGACTGCGTTTTCTTGAGGATCTCATCAGCTTAAACCAGCTATGTGCGGCCAGCGTCATGGAGAACGGACCATTCCATCTCTGCGTGGCCCATGACTGGCTCGGGCTGCTTGCCGGCATGGCAGTCAAGAGAGGGGGCACATCTATGATCTACCATGTGCATGGCCTGGAGATCGGTCGAGAGGACCGCCCCAACCCTCAGATTGTGGCTCTGGAAAAGAAGGGCACCGAGGCGGCAGATCTTGTCATCACCGTTTCCGAGGCCATGAAACGGCAGCTGGTGGGCATGGGTGTAGCCCAGGAAAAAATTGCCGTGTGCTATCACGGCGTAGACACAGTATTTTTCAATCCAGATCGGGCGGATGCCAGGCGGCTGGAGCAGCTAAAAAGCAGATACGGCTTTGCGCCGGAAGATATCATCGTGCTCTTCATGGGCAGGCTGGAGCCGGTGAAAGGGGTCGTGCAGCTCTTTTCGGCCATCACTCAAGTCCAGGCAAAGCATCCCAGGGTCAAGCTCCTGGTAGTAGGCAAGGGAAGCCTTGAGGGCTGGGCGGCATCGGAAGCGAAGCGGCTTGGCTGCGTCACTCTGGTCACTGATTTTCTGGATGCCGAAGAGAAGATGCTCACCTATGCTCTGGCGGACCTGTGCGTATTTCCCAGCATCTATGAGCCCTTCGGCATAGTTGCCCTGGAAGCGGCGGCTATGGGCAAAGCGGCTGTGGTGGGAGCTGCCGGAACATCCGGTCTGGCGGAGATCGTGATGAATCCGGCCACTGAGAAGCCCACGGGCGTTCATGTCAATGCTCGAGATCCTAATGATATTGCCTGGGGCATCAATCTTGCCCTGGAGGACGGGGAGCGCCTAGGGTCCTGGGGAAGAAACGCCAGGGCAAGAGCGCTGGAGGAGTTCACCTGGCAGAAGGCGGCTGAGAGGACCCTTGAGATCTATGGGGTCGTGGCCCATAGGGAAGTGGCTCGGCAAAGAGGATAAGCGAGATGCTGCAAAAGAGGGAACCTGGCCCATGCCGGAGCTGAGGCGACATTATATCAACTCGATAGCTGCCGAAAATGCAGCTGCAAAGCTCTCGGCATCAGCAAAAAGCTACCGAAGAGCGCCGAAAAGTTAATCAATAATCCGATCCCATAAAACCATAATTTGCCTATTTCATTGCCAATGCAATTCCTAAAGCGTATCGTGTCGAAGAAAGATCAATAGCTACAAATCAAGAATAACCGGAGAAGAGATGCGAATCGGAATGCTCTCCTGGGAGAGCCTGTATTCAATAAAGGTCGGCGGTGTGGCCCCCCATGTCTCTGAGATATCTGAGGCGCTGGCCAGAAGGGGTCATGAAGTACATATCTTTACACGTAGAGGTGATTTTGAGTCATATGACCGGATCAACGGCGTCCATTACCAAAGGGTCGATGTAGATAGCAGCGGAGATGTCCTGGATCAGATGAACCGAATGTGCGATGCGCTATACGATCGCTTCGGGGCGGTGCAAAAGCTCTTCGGCAAATTCGATATAGTTCATGGCCATGACTGGCATCCGGTGAACGCGCTCACCCGCATAAAGGACAACTATGGATTGCCATTTCTGCTGACAATGCATAGTACGGAATGGGGCCGGAATGGAAATCACTTCGGTTACGGCATTTCCCAGGAAATCTCCCATCGGGAGTGGCTGGGCTGTTACGAGGCCTCAAGGGTGGTCGTTACCACCAGGCGCATGCAGGACGAGTTGATGTGGATATACAGCCTGCCCGAAGATAAGATTCGCATCATACCAAACGGCATCATTACGGGAAAGATGAGAAAAGGGCTGGATGCCGGGCGGGTCAAGGAGAAGTATGGCATCCATCCTATGGCTCCATTGGTGCTCTTCTGCGGCAGGATGAGCATTCAGAAGGGACCGGACCTGCTGGTGGAAGCTGTTCCTCATATCTTGAGAAACAGGTCTGATGTCCGTTTCGTCTTCATGGGTGAAGGCGGCATGAGGCCGGACTGCGAGAGGAGGGCTCGCGAGCTTGGTGTAGCTGATGCCTGCCGGTTCCTGGGATACACCACCAGTGCTGAGAAAGAGGAGCTGGTAAACGCCTGCGACCTGATGTGCGTTCCCAGCAGGAACGAGCCTTTTGGCGTTGTGGTCCTGGAAGCCTGGGACGCCTGCAAGCCGGTGGTAGCGACGGAGGCGGTGAGCATAATCAACAATTTCGAGGATGGTCTTCTGGCCTATATTCAACCGGAGTCCATCGCTTGGTGCATAAATCGCCTGCTGGCCAATCCCGAAGAGATGACGAAGTTGGCCCGGGCAGGATGCAGCCGGATTGATTCTGAATTCAGCTGGGATCATATTGCCAGGAGGACGGAGGCTGTCTATGAAGAGGCAAGGAGTCATAGCCAACCGAAAGGTTCTTGAAGGGTGAGCAGCACAAGGGGCTCTTAGCGCCTCGATAGCTTAGCCCGGTATAGCGCGTCCTTGGTAAGGACGAGGTCGCGGGTTCGAATCCCGTCCGAGGCTTTTATTTTTATTTACTAATGGTGCGCTGCAATTACTATAACCTGGCATTAATTTACCTTGGCCATCCTGATATGGATGGCACTGCTCTTCTCTCAGAATTTCGAGTGCTTAATCCGGAGATGAAAAAGATCGTCATAACTGGCCTTTCCATTCGAGGAAATGCCATCTTGTGCCTGGACCTGGGGGCAGACGCATACCTGGAAAAGCCGGTCACAGCAGGCCTTAATTTTGTAGAACTCAAATCTGTAAAAGGAAAGTGAATGAGTATAGTGCTTCCCTTTGGGACATTATGGACCGACATTCCACCTAAAATATAACCTTAAGATCTTCCAGCGTGTAAATGTCAGGCTCGTTTTCAAGAATGCGTGCCAGGCTTCTTTCTGAAAGTCTCATGAGCCCCCTTGTAATTGCCCGATCTTCATCTATGAAATTCTCACCATTCGCGGGCGTCATCTCATTTCGTTCATTTAGGCTATCTGATCCTGGCATAGAGATCATTGCATCATAATGATCTTTTAGCTGCGTTAAATTGTCCGCTCCGTATCCGCCC
>MVRL01000094.1 GCA_002067705.1 Methanosaeta sp. PtaU1.Bin112 | reverse complement strand
TTCAAATGTTCCGTACTCATTAAGATATACCTCCTCGACCTTTAGAGTCTTGATAAAGCTCTCAGCAAATGCATTGTCATATGGATTTCCTTTTCTGGACATGCTAATCAGAATGTTATGGTTTTTAAGACAGTTAACATAATCTTTAGATGCATACTGCACCCCTTGATCCGAATGATGGATGAGACCGGTTAGAGATTCTGACCATCTATTCCTCAATGCCTTTGCCAATGCATTCATGGCCAGCTGGCTTCCCAAACTCCGGCCTAGATCCCAGCCGATACACTTTCGGCTAGCGAGATCCAGGATCACTGCCAAATAGATATGCTCATGTCGAAGCTGGATGTATGTGATATCCGATGCCCAGATCTGATTCAATCCGGTTACTGTTGTACTCTTCAGAAGGTTTGGATATACCGGCAGTCCATGGCTGGAATCAGTAGTTACTGGCTTGAACTTCTTTTTATGGCACAACAGGCTATCCAGATGCATGAGCCTCAGTACTCGCTTGTGGTTAACAAGATAGCCGCGATGCTGGAGCTCTGCCGTAATCCTTCGATAGCCGTATCCGGGAAATTCCAGAGCTATATCTTGAATCTCGTCTCTGAGAACGGTATTTTCGGTATTATCAGATAGATTTGCCTTCTGCTCTATTCGCCATTTGCAGTAGCCGCTGCGACTTACATCCAATACCTGACATGATTGAGATATGGACAACTGAAGGCTGCTCGAATGTGCTTCCTGGATAATCATGTACTGCCTCTTAGTGTTGGTTTTAGTCTCTCCTCTCGGACCTTCTTCTGGGTCATGGCGAACGCTTTTTTTAAAAGTTCGTTCTCGGCATGAGCCTGACCAAGCAGCCTCTCAAGCTCGGCAATCCTGGCCTCGTACTTGCACCGGTTGCCATTGCCACTGAACGCTCTTTCAGGATTCTCGGCTAGTTCATCTCGCCACCGGCAGGGAAGACTGGGATGTATGCCGTTCTCGCGGGCGATTTGAGCAAGGGGTTTCCCGGACTCAAGCTCGGCTACTACTGATATCTTAAATTCTCGGTCGTAGCGCCGTCTGGTCTTTTTCATGTGATTCCCTCCATGAGTTGCCATTGTTTAACTCATTGTCCACTCGGAGGGGTTCACTCCAAAGAGTATTCAGAAGATACGGTAGTCAAGGGCTCAAAAGATAAATTTACAGAATTAATTAAAAATTCTTATAAGGTTTTGCTGACCAGAGGCCTAAAAGGCTGCTATGTCTGCTTTATGGATAAGGATACAGAGCGGTTTGTGAGAAGTAGGATGGAGAACCCAAACCGCGATTGCTTATTGTATGCAGGACAGAAGGGGCTGCAACTCCAGGTCAGTGGATCGCATCACGATGGATGCAGGCTTGGAGCAGATCGACGGCACGATAAATATAATCGTAGATAGATCTCTCTATGGAGCCCAAAGAGCGAATTTTAATGATTATGTTGAAGCCCGTATAGGTGTTCTCATACCTGCGAGTAAGAGTTTTCTCACGTCGATTCAAGACAATGCTCATGTGTTCAAGCCATAGATTTTGTCGCCTGCCCAATAAGCCGCAAGCAAAGATACAATGACGATCAATACAATCAAAAAACTAAAATGCAGTGGATGCGATAAGGGGGCTGATGATCAGCGGAGAGCTGAGCAACCTGACCGTCGATGTCCTAGCCATACTGGTCTTCGATGTGGTGGTCTTCGCCCTGGCATCGTTGAGCTTCAGGAAGATTATAGAATGAGATGATAGAAAAAGAGATGATCGAGTAGGAAATGATAGAATAGAGATGATAGAGTAACGAGGGGCAAGTGCATTGATCGATAATAAAATTAAACCTAAAAATATCCTGATATACGGCGCAGGGGCGATAGGCTCCCTTATGGGCTATCTGCTCTCCGATCCACCCTCTGAAGATGGGGCCACAATCGAGAATGTAGCCCTCCTGGGCAGGTCCGGGCATATGGAGAAGATCAGGTCCGAGGGGCTGCAGGTGGAGGCCTCCGAGGGCATGACGCAGGTGCATTTCAGGCACCTGTTCACCGACCTTGATGAATTTGCCAGATCCGACTTTCATCCGGATGTGGTTATGATATGCGTCAAGACCTATTCCCTGCCGAAGCTTTGCGAAGAGATTGCCCAGTCAGGTCTCGATGGCAAGCTGAAAGATGCCCTTTTCCTCCTGCTGATGAACGGCATGGGAAACCGGGAGCTGTTCGAGACCCTGGTCCCCGGAGCCCTGGGGAGGATTCATGAGGGTATCACCTCCAACGGGGTCAAGCTCGCCCGGGAGGGCAAAATCGATCTGAAGGGCAAGGGGGCGACTGTCATCGAAAAGAGCCTCCCGCAGGAGTTGGAGCAGTTCATGAAAACCCGATTTGAAGAGCGGGGATTTCAGATTGAGTTCTCAGCAGACTTCAAGAGACAGCAATGGAATAAGCTCTTCATCAACTCGGTGATAAATCCAATAGCCGCCCTGTCCCGGCAGCAGAACAAAGTCATCCTCTCTCCCGTTTTGCAGAGCGCTGTGAGAAGGGTAGTCGGGGAAGGGGTGGCGGTCGCCCGTGCGGAGGGGTTGAGCTTTGATCCCGATACTGTTTTAGAGCTGGTCCTCACCGTGGCCGAGAAGACGGGGGAGAACAGCTGCAGCATGCTCCAGGATATCCTGAAGAACAAGACCACGGAGATCGATTCAATAAACGGCTATATCGTCCGCCTGGCCGAGGAGCATTCTATCGCAGTTCCCGTGAACGAGGCATTATACAGCCTG
>MVRL01000093.1 GCA_002067705.1 Methanosaeta sp. PtaU1.Bin112 | reverse complement strand
ATAGAGGCCAATTACAGATCCGGCATCTGGCGATGTCTCGGATTCCCGTGAGACGGACACTGTGTAATAGTCCAGCGCTGTTGCCGCCTCACGCTCGGCACGAGGTCGATGATCTTGAGCGTGGTCAGGCCGTCACGAAAGTGATCTGGCTCCTCTCAGTAGGGCACTATGGATCAGTGCTGGCCACGCTTGAGACTCGATTATACTATTCTCATGTTCCCATCAGCTTCCAGAGTTCTCTTGCAGCAATGTCTGGACATTTGCATGCATGACGGCCAGCTTCTTGGTGATGGGGTGCTGCGGGCCATACTCCTGCTCCGATAGCCCTTTGATTCGCCAGATCTCGGAAAGGAGCTTGCCGATCTCTTTTTGGATGTACTTGCGGTTTTGTTCGGTCATTGGTGTCACCACCTTTTCAAACTAAGATGAGAGGCATCAGTCGGTATTATAGTTGTAAGCCTTCCCGATCGCTCCCGGTATATCCGCTGGATCAAATGACACGTCGCAGGTCCACTTCCCGAACCTGCCATCATAATTCACAGCCTTTACCCAGTCCTCCAGGAACCCTCTTTTGACCCTAGCCTGCTCAGTATCCTGGCCTTTGATCTCCAGCACCAGATGGATCCCATTGGTCAAAAGAATGATGAAATCTGGCCGGTACCTGTGGCGCTCACCCTGGAAGATGTAATGTATCCCAAACCCGAGGTGATCGTTCTTGACCCATGAGGCTACTTTCGGGTTTCTGTCCAGCTCAAAGGCTGCTGTGGACTCCCAGGAGCTATCACAGACACAGAAGTTGATATGGCATTTCTTGGCATCCACCCGAGGCTTCCCAGTATACCAAGGGATCATATCTCCTGTGGACCCTATGGGCCGATGGTCGTCCTCGAAGACCAGTTTAGTGGACTCGGCATTATTGGGCTCAATGGCATTCCAGATATGCTCTACGATCTTGCTCATGTTCAAGACCATAGTAATGAGCCTTCGCACATCATCATAGCCTACTTCGGGGATTATGTGGATCTTCTCCGACTCCAGGAAATCCTCGATGATAGAGATTATCTGGGAGAGCAGTTGCTCTTTGCTTCCTGGCCATTTGGGGTTCATCCTCTCGAAGACCTCGATGGCCGTGTTGAAGGTGATCTTCTGCATCCTGAACTGATCGGCTATGGTGGTGAGATCTATGGGCGTGGTTTCCGAGGTATCGACGTTGCCGCCCAGGATCTTGGCCATATCCGCTCGGGTAATAGTCTCCCGAAGGATCAGCTCCAGGGGCCTGACCCGTCGCATGTCCAGGCTGAGGGTGGGCTTCATCTCGTATTCTATGCGGGCGATCTTCGGCCATTGCAGCTCAAATTGCTGCTTTTCGGGCCTAGGCTCGATGACATATTTGGGCGACTGAGTCCGGGTCCGCCCAGCTTCCTCAGTAGTTTCATGCGGCATAAATGTGAATGGCACACCAAAGATGTTGACGTAATCCGGTGTGAACAGGCCGGTCTTTTCGTCTACGTCGTAATCGGTGCGCCTGTGCACTCGTCGCTACCGTCGCTCTGGCTAAATCAGGAAAAACGCTCTTGTCAGCATGCAGATCCTGCCAGATAGCGAATTTAGCCAGCAAGCCGTGCAGCATCCTGCCCTTCTGCGTAGGGACAGTCAGACCCAACCTATCTAATTTCCTTTGTGCTTCATTAAATAGAATATTCCGTATGGCATTAATTGAATACAGGAAAAAGTTAAATACTATTACGAATACTAAGTTATTATTAATATCATGTAACATTAATTCATACATAATTTGTACTAATAGTTAGTGGGGTAGATGAATGTCTTGCCGGGATTTGATATTGAAGCCGCATTACAGTCTAGTCGCAGGCATTCTCTTCCTTTGTATCTTCTTTGGTACACCTCTCAGCCAAGCGATGGATATCGCAGATGCTCGTGATAATTATAAGAATCTTCAAACTAATTTTATTTTTAAAATGCAAAAACTATCAAAGTGGAATCCCGATAAGGTCTTTGTCACTTCTTCAGAGCGTATGCCGTTTTCTTTCTTCAACAATGTGCCTTCTGCTCGTCCTGTTAATGAAAAGATTGCCTTGAATGTCACCCATCCCAAAGAGCAAGTTCAGGATATAGAAGCGATAAATACCGTTAAACAAAGGACTATCGTGTTTGATGATGTTCA
Source organism: Methanosaeta sp. PtaU1.Bin112 (assembly GCA_002067705.1). Taxonomy (GTDB): domain Archaea; phylum Halobacteriota; class Methanosarcinia; order Methanotrichales; family Methanotrichaceae; genus Methanothrix. The sequence continues at coordinate 526 of MVRL01000093.1, read as the reverse complement.
GAGAGGCGATAGAGCGAATAAAGGCAATTCTTTGGATATTGGGATAACTGGAAATAGGCAAGATAAGCAGAGTATGATGGATGTGGATGATGAATCAGGAAATGCCATTAAAGGAGGCATGAATCATGAAGAGAACGACAAGATAGATCCGATTCGCAGCCAAGTTAATAATTTAAATATAGATATCAGTGGTATTTCTGTGAGAGCAATTAATACCATGCCCGGTGGTGCTGCCATCGCGACATCAAACATAAATATTAAACCAGTGCAAATTATTGTTAAATCATCCGAGGCAAGCGAAAAACTAAAGTAAAAATTTGATAAATCAGTTAGTCGTTTTTTCTCTATCCCTCAAATCCTAAGTTCGATAATTTTGATCGAGGTCATCTTGGCTTCTCTCAGATATGATTCAATGTGAATGGGGACTAAGAATTCCTAAAAACGTACACATGAGTATTCCTAGTAACCTACAAAATCCCTAACAGATCTGAGTATTCGGTAGGAGATTCTTCTTTTTTCTGCTATT
>MVRL01000092.1 GCA_002067705.1 Methanosaeta sp. PtaU1.Bin112 | reverse complement strand
TCTCCGGGCAGCCCAAGCACCAGGCTTGCCACAGGAAGCCACGACTCCTCATCGAATAGCCTGTAGCAATCCCTTACTATTTGCGGCCACTGTCCAACCTCACCAGGCAGGGCTTTGCGTGGCATGTGCATCTCCAGGATGCGACAGCTCCCCGATTCAATGCCGATCCAGGCTGACATATATTTCTGATCTGAGCCGACGCCTACAACTTCCGACACCTTGCGAATCAAGCCAGGATTCTGATGAGCGGTTGCCAGGCTGAGGTGAGAGATGTCTATGGTGTGCGGCCCCAGCTGCTTTACGCCTTTCATCAGCTTCAGCACCAACTCATCATTCGTCTCCATCCCCCTCGATCCATAGGTCAGAACATCCTCGGAGTGAAGAATGATGTCCTTTTGTCCGTTTAAGAGGTTCACCCTTACATCATCCAGTATGCTCTCCATCGGCCTGTGGCGAACTGTGCGCATTGTAGGCGAGCAAAAGGCACATCCTCTCCAGCATCCCCTGCCAACCTCCACGATTCCGGCGATGGTGGCGCCGCGGTTTGTAGGAATTTTATCTGCTGGAACCGCACCTCCTTTGATGACCCGAGGCACTGGATCGCCTTGCAGGATTTGGCTGCAGACTCTGGGAAATTCGCTCTCGCCTTCGCCAAGGTAGATGTGATCCACGCCGACGTCTTCATCCATAAGCTCCCAGGCGCCGTTGCCTCCTACCACAATCTTTGGCCTGTGTTCCTGGATGAGCGGATGGTTTATCAGAGCAAGGAACTTGGAGCGGTTATGCGGAGGGCCACGACCTATGATCTCCTCCAGCTCTCTTACTGCAATCTTGCCCATTGGATCGTCGTGAGTGATCCCTACGATCTCCGTCCGAGGACCTATGGCCCTGTCCAGATGGTCCGGATGGGCGACTATTATATCATCCTTTGAGAATCCGAAATCCAGCAATGCAGCCTCAACTTTTCGCATGCCGCATGGTGCAATTTGCGCAGATCCATCAGATCCTGCAGGCACAGGCGGGCAGAAGAAGTGGCGTAAAATCCAGTCGGGCAGCACTGCTCGGGGCATTATGGCGGCAAAGCCCAGCATCACACCACCGTGGTAGCTGCTCATCATGGTGTCGTCGCTGGTCAGAACGATTCTCTTGCCTTGCATATGTGGCATCTCGAGTGCATCATTTCTTTAGCTTTGGCAGATAACGTTGTTGGATGGTAGTGCCCCAACAAGTTTTTATCGGATTGCTGACGTTTGGACCCTGTTGTGCAAGAGAAGTCGCTGTCAGAGATCAACGAACGCATTCGCGACGGCTCCGTCCGCGTTGTAACAGCGGAAGAGATGCCTGATCTGGTGCAGGAGCTTGGGACCGCAGGAGCGGTAAGAGAGGTAGACGTTGTAACCACAGGAACCTTTGGGGCCATGTGCTCTTCAGGGGTATTTCTCAACCTGGGCCACAGCGATCCACCCATAAAGATTCTCAGGGCTGCTCTAAACAAGGTGGAGGCCTATGGGGGAATTGCTGCCGTAGATCTGTTCCTGGGTGCCACTCAGCCATCCCAGGATCGAGGAATAGAGTACGGTGGGGCGCATGTTATCGAAGATCTGGTGGCGGGCAAGCAGATAGATGTAGAGGCGGAGGGAGCGGGCACCGACTGCTATCCTCAGATGGAGCTTGAGACGGCTCTGAGGCTCGATGACTTCAACCAAGCAACGATGGTGAACCCGCGCAACGCATACCAGCGCTATAACGCTGCCACCAATTCCTCTGACCGCACGCTGCATACATACATGGGGACCCTGCTTCCTCGCTGTGGAAACATCCACTACAGCGGAGCTGGAGTGCTCTCACCACTGTCCAATGATCCTAATCTTGATTATATCGGCGTTGGCACACGCATATTTCTCGCCGGGGCAAAAGGATACGTTATCGGCTCTGGAACACAGCACAATCCACAGAACAACTTTTCTACACTCATGGTCACTGGTGATCTGAAGAAGATGAGCACCAGATTTTTGCGGGCTGCCACATTTCACAAATATGGCCCAAGCCTGTACCTTGGGATCGGGATTCCAATACCCGTTCTTAATGAGACTGTTGCCAGAAACACTGCGGTTCGTGATAGAGACATCACCGTCCCTGTGGTCGACTATGGCATCCCGCGCCGTGACAGACCCTCTTTGAAGATCGTGAGCTACGAGGATCTGAAGTCAGGAATTGTCGACTTAAACGGAAAGGAGGTTCCCACCTCATCTCTCTCCAGCTTCCACGTGGCCCGCGAGGTCGCAAAGAATCTTGCAGAGCTGGTGGAGAAGGGCGAGTTTCTGCTCAGCCAGGCGGTGGAGCCGCTTTCGCGCATCGGGAGTTCCCGGCCCATGAAGCAGACGAAGGAGTCGCCAAACGTGGGTGATGTCATGAGCCGCGATGTGGTCACCGTCAGAGAGGACATTCAGGTGGAGAAAGCGGCAAAGCTGATCGTGAGCGGAAGCTTCGATCATCTGCCTGTAGTCTCAAAGGATGGGAGGCTGATGGGCATCATAACTGCCTGGGATATATCAAAAGCAGTTGCAAGTGGCAAGCCTGCCCGAATTTCGGAGATCATGACCAGGCGTGTTTATTCTGCTATGCTAGACGAGCCCATAGAGCTTGCAGCCCGCACCCTCGATATGCACAGCATCTCGGCCCTGCCTGTAGTGGATAGAGAC
>MVRL01000091.1 GCA_002067705.1 Methanosaeta sp. PtaU1.Bin112 | reverse complement strand
GTGATTCCGCTCTCCTTGATGTAGGCTCCAGCCTGCTCTAAAGCGAGCGGCATGTCACCCAGCTCTCGGGCGAGGCTTAAGGCTGCATTTCGGTCGTTCTTTGCGGTTCTTTTAATGAGGAATTCGACCGCCTCATCATTTTTATCATCTCGCTGAAAGACGCCAACTTCCAGAGTCTCGGCCATGCCGTCCCAGACTGATAATCGAGAGGTTATTATTATCTGGCCCCGGCCAGATGCAGGAATATACCTGATCAAGTCATCCTGCTTTAGGGCATTGTCGAAAACGAGCAGCCATAGGGAGCCGTTCTCGCTCTCCAGCCATTGCTTCACGGATTTTACGGTCCGATCGGTGTCCCTCAGATTCCATCCGGGAAGATTGAGGTCCTCGGCGATTTTGATGTGCCATCGAGGAGCACTGCTGGCTCTTCGGAGCGCAGCCACCAGACATACTTGAAGTTGTTTTCCGGTCTGCGAGCATGCTGCAATGCAATCTGAGTCTTTCCCATGCCACCATTGCCGACAAGGGCAAAGATTTTGGGGCCGAGGGCAGCATCATTCAGTTGCTTCTCCAGGGCGCGCAGAAATGACTGTCTGCCGGTGAAATTAGGGTTTGGCGGATAGGGCAATTTGAGGAAGCTCTTTTCGGTTTCGTTCTTTTTGCCTGTGCGATCCTGATCTTCATCAGAATCGTTATCTGAAAGTCCGATTGTCTTGAGCAGACCAAGGATTCTTCTTCGTGCGCTATTCCGGGCACTCGGACGGAGCCAAAGATAAAGTCCAACCAGAATTCCGAAGATCGTCAATATGCCAACAATGATTGATATAACTTTTTCAATCCAATCGAGCTGATCAAAAAGTTCGACCAGATCGGCCTTTGCAGTATCTGAAATATAATCTGATGGGGGAAAGGATCTGTCAGAAGCATTGCTGATTGAACTGTGACTGAGATTAATGCTGCTGTTATTGCTGCATGATATTGGGCTGAAAGAGAATATTACTAATATTATTAATATTATTAGTATAACAGGTCTAATCTCTCTGACCATTTTGCAGTCCATCAGTTCGAATAACTCTTCATCAATCCAGAAAAAGGTTTTGTATCTCTGAACGGCTTGAATGGGGAAAAATTTAGAAATCAAACAGCGACTTCTGCTTCTTCTCCCCAGCCGCAGGTGCCTTCCGCTCCGCCCGGCCCTCGCCCTCTGCCTTCTTCGGCCTGCCCCTCTTGCGTGGCTGGGCTGGCCCGCCCCCTTCCGTCCCTCCGGCAGCGGGAGCCTCCTCCTGCTGGGGCACGACCACAGGCGCTGCCGTGGCTGGCGCCCCTACCCTGGGCGGCTCCGTCTTCCCAGCTTTCTCAGCGCTGGCCTGCACCGCCTCAGTCGCGCCCGCCTGCGCCTGGCCTGCATCCGCCCGCCCGGCCCCGCCCTCCTCTCGTACTGAACTGACGGGCGCGGCCCCAAGCGGCTGCTGGGCTCTGCCCGCCCAGGACAGCTCGATATCTTGATACTCCTCCGCCTCCCGCAGCTTCATCGCCCCCTCGAAGATGTTCTGCACCTTCTTGGTGGAAGGAGTGCTTCCCAGGAGCAGAGCAATCTCATCGGCATCCAGCTCCAGCTCCGCAGCCAAGGGGATGGCCTTCCTCTTGTCCGCCAGAAGAAGACCAATGAAGCCCATCAGCTCCGCCCGCACAAAAGCCGCCGATACATGGCAGTGCCTGCCGATCTTCTTGGCCGCAGAGTCCCGAATGTTGCGCGCCTTCCTGGTCTGGCCCATCTGCCTCCAGCGGCTGGGAGGCCTGAAAGCGACGTAGCCGTGCCGGGCTGCGGCCTTGGCAGCCTGCACGCCCCCGGTCATGAGAAAGCTCGCATAGCGCCACAGCCCGTAGTTCTGCCTGACCCGGACCCTTCCTAAAAAGACATCCGCCCGCGCCAGCTGCTCATATCCCCTCCAGAGGTCCTCGCCCTTGTAGGCCAGAGGCAGGTTCTCGTCCACCCAGCCGATGAGATCCTCAGGGCTCTCATCCAGCGCGTAGCTGGCCTGAAGGGCTTCCTGGGCGCTATTGCCTTTGAAGATGACCTCCAAAACCCGGAAGATGGACGACTTGACGTCGCGCTCCGCCGTGGCCACGTCCTCCGGCCTGATGGCCGTCTGTCCCTGGGCGGCGGCCTGCAGATCGTTGACTCCGGAGCGCATGTCCCCACCCGCCCGCTCGGCTATCATCATCAGGGCATCGGGATCGCAATCAACGCCCTCCGCCCGGCAGATCTCCCTCAGAGCCTGGGCGATGGTGGTGGAGCGCACCGACCGGAACTGTATCCCCTTGGCCGCGTCCCGGAGGGGCTTTTCGATTTCATAATACTCATTGGCGATGAGCAGAACCGGCTGGCGGGTATCCCTGACCAGGCGCAGCATTGCCGCCGCCCCGCCCCGGTCCGCAGATCCGTGCAGGTTGTCCGCCTCATCCAGAATAACCAGGCGAAGCTTGCCTGAGAAGGTCATGGAGCGCGAGGCCGGCCCGGCGATCTTCTCAATCATGCCTGCCGTGCGGGCGTCAGAGGCATTCATCTCGATGTAGTCCCAGTCCAACTCCCGCGCCAGGGCCAGAGCCGCCGAGGTCTTGCCGGTTCCCGCCGGCCCGTAGAGTATCGCGGCTCCTGTGATGGGCCTGCCCCTCTCCCAGGACTCTGCCCAGGCCCTCAGCTCATCGATGGCCTTGCCGTTTCCTAAAACCTGTTTGAGAGTATCGGGCCGGTACTTCTCAGTCCACTTCACCGCAGGGGGCATTTTACCTCAGAACTGCCAGAACAATTGACTACCTGTCTAACTGACTACCAGTCCAACTGGCTGCCAGACTACCAGATGCCCTCTCTGCCGGTCATCTCCTCAATCTCAATCTCCCAAATGGTCATGGGCATCCTCTCCAGTTCCTCGCGGGAGAACTTCTTGCCTCCATGCCCGCCCAAGCCCTTGCTGGTGAAGGCGTCAAACATCTTCTGCTTTGCCTCGACGCTATCCGAGAGGCGGCTTATGCCAGTGGCCACGACGCTCGACCATCTCTCCTTCTCTAAAAGGTCTATCTGAAAACATACTCGGGGATTTTCCGTGACGTACTCTACCTTCTTTCCCCTGCCCCGAGAGTGAAGGTAGATCTTGCCGTCATGATAAACATAAGACATGGGAATAATGTAAGGCCGATTGTCTTTGGACAGGGCCAGCCTGCCGTATCTGGCTGCAGAAAGGAGATTCGTGCACTCATCCGGAGATAGATCCCTTGGCTTCATGAAGCAAGAATACAGCTCTCTTGCATTTTTAGTTTTTGCCTTCTGAATGCCTCATGGTCGGCCCGAAAAGAAAGCACCGGCTATGAGCAGAATCATTCCCAGGGCAATCATGGGCACGCCCGGAAATGCCGTCTCTACCTGAAACTTGGTAGATCCAGCCTCCGCACCTATCAGCTTGAAGCTGCCGTTCTGCATCTCTCCGCTCTTGCTATCCAAAACCTGCACCCCAACCAGAGCAATTCCAGTGAGAATTACCAGCACTCCCATCACCGAGGCCAAATTCACGTTAACCATTTTACATCCCCTTCAAATACTAAATATTTAGCGCTATGGATATAATATTTTGCCTACTATTATCACTTATTTTGCCACGAAGCCAAGATCAACCCCCTCCCTAAAACCCTTCCGCCAAAAAGGTTTTACCTTGGCAGCATCTTTGCACATGGAATGTTCAACAAGATCCTGATAGCCAATAGGGGAGAGATCGCCATCCGGGTGATGCGCGCCTGCCGGGAGCTGGGCATCTCGACAGTGGCCGTCTACTCTGAAGCGGATAAAAACGCTCTTTTCGCCAAATATGCAGACGAAGCAGTCTTCATCGGGCCGGCACCCTCCCGTCAGAGTTACCTCCGTATAGACAATATAATCAAAGCAGCTCTAGATACCGGAGCTCAGGCAATACATCCTGGCTACGGCTTTCTTTCCGAGAATACGCACTTCGCAGCGGCCTGCGCGGAAAACGGCATCGTCTTCATAGGCCCACCATCCTCATCCATCGATGCCATGGGCTCCAAGATCACCGCTCGCCAGACTATGAAAGAGGCGGGCGTTCCCATCGTGCCAGGCATCGAGGAGGGGATCAGCGATCCAGATGAAGCCGTAGATATCGCGGAGGGAATCGGCTACCCCATCATCCTTAAACCTGCAGCGGGAGGCGGAGGAATCGGCATGAAGATCGTGCAGAGCCGCGAAGAGCTCATGCCCGCTTTGACCTCTTCCCAGTCCGTAGCCAGAAGCGCCTTCGGTGATGATACCATCTACATCGAAAAGTACCTTTTAGAGCCAAGGCACATCGAGTTTCAGGTGCTGGCAGACAACCATGGCAAGACCATCTACGTCTCAGACCGGGAATGCTCCATTCAGCGCCGCCACCAGAAGCTGATTGAGGAATCCCCTTCGCCCGTAATGACCGAAGAGCTGCGCGAGAGGATGGGCTCCATCGCCGTCAAGGCCGCGAAAGCTATCGGTTATTCCAGCGCCGGCACAGTGGAGTTCATGTACTCGCGGGGAGACTTTTACTTCCTGGAGATGAACACCCGCTTGCAGGTAGAGCATCCCATCACTGAGATGGTAACCGGTGTCGACCTGGCCAAAGAGCAGATACTGGTGGCGGCAGGCTATCCCCTGGGTTACGACCAGTCCGACATGAAGATCAGAGGCTGGGCTATCGAATGCCGCATAAATGCTGAGGACCCGCTAAACGATTTCGCCCCCAGTCCGGGAAAGATCAAGCGCTACCGCAGCCCGGGCGGTCCGGGGATAAGAGTGGACAGCGGTGTCTATACCGGCTATGTCATCCCGCCATTCTACGATTCTCTCATCTCCAAGCTTGTGGCCCACGGAAAAGACCGCAAAGAGGCCATCGCCAGAATGGAGCGAGCCCTCTACGAGTACATCATTGTGGGTGTTAAGACCAATCTGATATTCCACAAAGCAGTTCTCAGAAATAAGCGGTTCCGGAGTGGCGATATCAACACTCACTTCATCAAGGATGAGAATATCGTCGAAGCAGTCAAGGTCGTAGCCGTGGAGGATTACGAGAAGGGCATGTCGCTGGCTTCCGCACTGGGTGCAGACAACCGGCAGATCGCCGCCATATCTGCGGCTGTAGGGTCATACCTGGCCAAGAACCGTTCCGAGGAGAAGAGCTGAAGGTGCTGAAGGTGGCAGCACACGATATCCTCTCATTTTTAGCCTCGGGAGATTGGGTGTCAGGCGAAGAGATCGCCAGGAAGCTTTCCATCTCCAGAGCCGCCGTCTGCAAACAGGTTAAGATCCTTCGCCAGAGAGGCTATGAGATCTCATCCTCTTCCGGGAAAGGCTATCGACTGGCAAGGAAGGTCGACCTGTTGGATGCGGATCGCATCAGAGGCAGCCTGAATACGCGATGGCTGGGAAGAGATCTGCAAATCATCGGGCAGGTCAGCTCCACCAATGCAGCAGCCATCTCAAGCATCTCCTCCCTGCCCAATGGCGCTGTAATCCTCGCCGAGACCCAGACTGAGGGCCGGGGCAGGCTCTCCAGACCCTGGGCCTCGCCGCCTGGCGGAATCTGGATGAGCCTAGTCCTGAAGCCGATAATGCCGCTCAATCATGTCTACCGGATCAACATGGCTGTGAGCGTCGCCCTCTGCCGGGCTCTATCAGATCTGTTCGGCCTGGACGCAGGCATCAAGTGGCCCAACGACCTCCTGATCGGGCAGATGAAGATCTGCGGCATTCTTATGGAGGTGGGTGCACAGGTGGACCGGTTGGACTATGTGGTGGTTGGCCTTGGCTTGAATGCCAACAATGACACATCTCGTTTTCCTGCGGAGTGGAGATCAACCTCCATCGCAATGGAGCTGGGCCATGATATCGACCGATGCGATCTTATCTGCAGAATTCTGCAGGAGATTGAAGAGGCATACGAAAATATGGGTGGCATTGAGATCTATGAAGAATGGCGCCGCCATTCTCTCACCTTGAATCGGCAGGTGCTTATTTCCTCTGCTTCTGGCGAGTTGATAGGTGAGGCCGTGGACCTGGCAGAGGACGGGGCGCTTGTCATTCAAATCGGAGACGAGCGAAAAAGGGTGCTTGCCGGAGACTGCATTCACCTGAGAGATGCAACGGCGGCAGCAGTCGTGGAGGGAAGATGAAGCCGAGAACGGTGCGAGGCATTGCCAGGGATACGTTGCGTTTCATCCTGGAAGCGTCCCGATCCTCCTCGCCTATGGAGTTTGCGGGGCTGCTTCAGGTCGATGAGGAGGTCATCACCGAGGTTCTCATTCTTCCCGGAACGGAAAGTTCTCGGATGAGCGCTCTGGTTCGGCTCTACATGCTTCCCAATATGTCCGTGGCGGGATCAGCTCATAGCCATCCTTCTGGAGATCTCAGGCCGTCTGAGCAGGACCTCATATTCTTCTCGCGTACCGGGGACTTCAACATCATCGTCGGCCCGCCATTTGACGAGCAGAGCTTCGCCTGCTATGACAGCGCGGGCAGAATGCGCGATCTGGAGATTCTGGATGTGAATTTTGAGGATGAAGGATTTGATGATGAATATGATGGGGATCGGCTTTGACCCTAGTAGTGGCCACTGGCACTTTTGACCTCCTTCACCCCGGCCACGTCCTTTATCTGGAACGCTCGCGAGCCCTGGGCGATGAGCTGGTGGTCATTGTCGCCAGGGATGTGAATGTGCGCCACAAGCCCAAACCCATACTTCCCGAGCAGCAAAGGTTGAGGATGATCTCATCCCTTAAGGTTGTAGACAGAGCGGTGCTAGGGGAGGAGACGGATATCTTCCGCACGATCGAACAGCTCAAACCGGATATAATCACACTTGGCTATGATCAGCACTTTGATAAGGAAACCCTCCAATCTGAGCTATTTCGTCGTGGAATTTGTCTTAAAATTGTGCGTATTGAGGATCATGAGGCTGGCCCTCTTTGCAGCTCCAGCAGGATCGTAACCAAGATCCTGGAGCGTTTTCGTGGGCGGCGGATCTGATCTCAGTTTGATGCCGTCAAGTACTTATACCGCTCTCTCGTCATCGGGCCTGATGGCCAGAGTTGCAGTAGGAGGGACCTTTGATCCCATTCATGATGGGCATATCTCATTGCTGAGACGTGCTTATGAGTTGGGAAATGAGGGAGAGGTAGTAATAGGTCTGACCTCGGACGAGATGGCCAGAGAGAGCCGGACCCGCTTCGTTAGCGATTTTGAGGTGCGGTCCAGGAATTTGCGGGCGGTCGTGAAGAGGTGCTTTGGCATCGAACATGCTCTTATTATAAAGATTGATGATCAATGCGGCTCTTCTATCTATGAGGACTTCGATTATATTGTCGTCTCTCCCGAAACCCTGCCAATGGCGGAAAAGATCAACCGGCTGAGAGCTAAAAAGAACCTGAGACCGCTAAAGATATCGGTTATCGAGTATCAGATGGCAGAGGACCTCGTGCGCATCAGCTCAACCAGGATTTATGAAGGGAAGATTGATAAGCACGGCAAGGTCCTGATTGGCTGAATGAAGATAAAATAAAAAAAAGCATTTGACCTTCAAGAATCATGATTTTTAGCAAGACGGGCTGAGGTTCGGATTCCATTGGCCTGAATTCAAGCAAAGTTTATGTAGATGTCGCCAAGAACAGCATAACTAGATTGTTTCAAGGTGTGGTATATTATGCCGAACGATGGCGACTATTTCGGGCCGGAAGAAGTCTTCGAGCACTTCATGAATATAACTACATTGAAGCATCCTTCTCGTGATGAAGCCCATCCAGAAGATGGCAATGAGGATGAGGTGCGAAGATATGTGGCCAGCTGTGCCAATAGTATTGATAATATCGAGAAGCCCATATTCTACGACGAGGGAGCAACGGACGCAGGCAAGAGGGTTATTGTAGTTCGCAGAAAGGGGTCCGGGGATTTTTCTCAGGCCCCGTATGTCACCCTTCAAGCGCATATGGACATGGTATGCTTCCCCAAGAATGATATCTTCCCCTTAAAGGTCTTTGAATACGACCTCAAAGGGGATAAATGGATAAAGGCCGGGGATCCGGATAGCGTCAATGATCCAACAAAGGGCACCACTCTGGGCGCGGATGATGGCATCGGAGTGGCAACTGCGCTCGCGCTCCTGAAGGATGAAAAGCTAAAAGAGTACCCACTGGAGTGCTTCTTTACCGTCCAGGAAGAAAATGACATGGGCGGAGCAGAGCACTTCGATAAGAGCTTGCTTTTGGGCAGGAAATACATTAACCTTGATGCTGAGAATGTAACGACCATATTCTACGGGTGCGCAGGCGGCTCTGATTTCTCATTCTCGGGCAATGTTGAGCGAGACGAAATGGAGACTGGTTTCACAGTCCTGAGGGTCTCTATCTCCGGTCTTCGCGGAGGGCACTCAGGGGTTGACATCAACAAAGGTCGGCTCAATGCCATTAAAGGAATTGCAGAAGTTCTCATCAATCTCAATGAGCGAACCGCTTGCCGGGATAATGGGGGGATTTCCAGCTTCGACCTGCGTCTCATTTCCATGCAGAGGGATGAGCAGGCCAAGATGAACTCCATCCCCAGCAGCGCCAGTGCGGTTGTGGCCATTCCCAGGAATATGAAGGAGAGCTTTGAGAATGCTCTTGCCACTCAGTGCGAAGCCATAAAGTCTCTCTATCAGCCGGAGGAGGACAAGTTCAGCTGGCAGGTCTGCTGGCAGGGGGAGGTTCAGGCAAAGCCATTGAGCAGGGCATCGACAGATGCGCTTCTTTGCCTTCTCTGCCGGATACCTCACGGCGTATTCCGGATGATTCCGGAAAACGTCAAGCTGGTCGAGACATCGAGCAACCTGGCGAGCATTGAGATCGGCAATGACATAGCGGTTATAAGGGGCTCAAACCGCAGTTCCAATGATTCTCACATGACGGCTTTAAAGAATATCCTGGATAACATAGGCGCATGCTTTAATTATGCTGTGAAATATACCGATGGTTATCCTGCCTGGCAGCCGAACGAAAATTCTCCGCTCTTGGCAATAGCAAAAGAGGTATACCAGGGCAAATATCCTCAATATGATGCTACGGTGATCCACGCCGGCCTGGAATGCAGCCAGGTCGTGGCCAAATATGGAAGTGACATAGATTGCATATCCATCGGTCCGACCATAGTCAATCCCCATTCGGGCGGCGAGCGTCTCAAAGCCGTGACCGTGCAGCAATTCTATGATGCAGTGACGCAGATACTCCATAGCATATTTGGGAAGAAGTAACAGAGAACTGGCTGAGATAATGCCTTCAGCCTAATTTTTTCTGTGATGAAGTGATCTCAGCTCAATTTGGGTTGCATATGAGAAAATCCTTGGGATTTCCCGTAAGATATTTCAAAGCCTTCGGGCAGATCTCTCAGGCGAAATCCATAAAATCCCTGATTCAGAAGGCCGGTCTGTCCTGAAATAACAGAGCTTTCCATTATTATCCCGTCCGGGCCTGGGACATATGGATGGGATCGCAAATCCTTATGCATTATGCACCTCAATCTCCAGCCAAATTTAATTTTGATTGCTTTTATGAGATGGCCCTGTGATAATATATTTTGAGGCGGTAGTGTGCCGAATCTTCTGTAATTTTGCAGGCCCTGTATTCGACCCCATATAGTCACATCAAAGCCTTTTTCCTTGAAGGAGCGGGCAAATCAGAACCATTCTGGCCTGTGCCCCTCCAAGATCAGTATGCTAACCCATGCGCGCTCGTCCTCCACTCATTTGGATAGAATCTGCTGTGAGTGTCTCATAAGCCCTTTGGTGATTTCACTTTCATCGCCAGGCTCTTCTTGATCGTAAGGGAGATCGTTGAGTATGGTCCTGCATTTTGAAATCCTGAACAACATGGCAGCTTTTATCTCTCTTAGACCGCACAACGCCCCTCTTTTCTATCCTCCTCCTGCCTGCCCGCTCACCAGTGCCTCTCGAACCGCCCTTTCCATCACATCAGAAGGAGCCTTCTTGCCCGTCCAGATCTCCAGAGCTTTTGCACCCTGATAAACAAGCATCATGACCCCGTCCACAGCCACCGCTCCGGCGGCGCGTGCATCCTTGAGCAGTTGTGTCTCTCTGTTGTAGACTATATCAAAAACCGCCTGGCGGCTCTGAAGGAGCCTTGTCTCCAGCAGCCTTGGGTCGCCCGCTCGCATGCCTACCGATGTGCAGTTTATTATTATGTCCGCTTGCGGGACGAGCCTCTCCAGCTCCATGAGCGAGTAGCCCCTGGTACCGACGCAGGCCGCCAGCTCTTCTGCCCTCTTCTCGTTGCGATTGGCAATAGAGATCTCCGCTCCTTCTTGCTTCAGGGTATAGGCTATGGCCCGCGCCGCTCCTCCTGCGCCGATGATCAGCACATTCCTGCCGCGGACCACAACCCCGGCATCCTGCAGCGCCAGGAGCGCGCCCCAGCCGTCTGTGTTGTAGCCCGTTGCCCCCTGCGGGCCGAAGGCTACCGTGTTCACTGCTCCGATGGCCCGGGCCAGTGGATCAAGCTTCAGGAAGTCCAGCTCCAGCGCCTTTTCCTTGAGGGGAATGGTCAGGTTCAGCCCGGAAAATCTCATGGCAGCCGCACCGCGGAGGGCAGCTTCCAGGTCCTTTTGTGAAACGCGAAAAGCATGGTAGCAGCCATCCTCGCCCAGCGCCCGCAAGGCGGCATTCTGCATGGCTGGCGAGAGGCTGTGCTCGATTGGATCACCGAAGATTGCGAATATTTTCATAATAATCATCAAATAAATTGCATAATATACCAGAGGGCGCCTCCCACGAGGGCGCCGAAGGCCGTAGCCACCAGGTTCACACCATTATTGCTCAAAATGCCCCGGCTCTGCAGCGTAGCTCCGAGAAGGCTGTCGAAGTTGGTTCCCATAAATCCGCCAATCGCGGCGACCACAATGCCTGAGACGCCCGCCATCCCCATGCCGGTGGCGAGCAGGCCGATGATGATCGCTCCCGCGAGCGAAGCTGCTTCGCCCAGGGGCGTTACGCCTCCGTCCACGCCAGGTTCTGTCTCTTTGAGGGTGGTGATCATGCGGGGTTTGGACCGGCTGGTCTCACCAATCTCGCTGGCCAGAGTATCCCCGTTGGCGGTAGCCACAGAGGCGATGAAGGAGAACAGGAAGACATCATTGCCATAGACTCCGTAGCAGATGGCCAGGACAAGAGGCACCAGGCTGTTGCTGTAGACGTTCTTGTAGCCGCGTCTGCCCCCATGTGATTGGGCTATGCCGAGCTTATACTTGTGCGAGTATCCGTAGCGGGTAAAACCCCCACCCAGCAGGTAGAACGCGAGCAACAGGATAAACCAGGATATGCCGGCGAAGAGAATCACCAGCAGGCAGACTATGGTCTCGCTCAACACGGCATCCGAATCTGCCGCTTTTGCCCAGTAGGCACCAATTCCCAGCACCAGGGCGAAGATGCAGATGAGCAGGATGCGTTGCAGCTCAGGCAATGGGTAATCGAATGAAAAGAGCCACATCACCATGGCAGTTCCGAAGGGCACGGTGAAGTCCCGCTCTTTTGAGACGTGGTGCAGAAAAGCGCCGGACAGCCCTCCCAAGATGACCAGGAATAATATCCTCTCTGAGGAGAGAGAGCCTGCTGAGATAAGGCTCGCGACGGGATAGCCAAGTCCCACATTGATTAGCAGATACATTATGCTGCCCGCCAGGGAATCGAACTTGCGGAAGGCGAGTGGGGCGAAGGTCGAGGCCACAAAAGAGATGGCTATGACGTATTGCGGTAGATTGGTATCCGTGAGGATGAGCGCCGGCCTCATGAGAAGCAGCATGGCCAGGGACGCACAGAGAAGCCGAGAGCCCTTGTCCAGGAAGAATACCGCAGCTAAAGCTATTACAGTGAAAGCTCCGGCATAGGGCAGCAACAGGACCATCAGTCCGATGGCTATCCGGGCAATATCCTCCCGCTCCATAAAGCTACATGACAATTTTCATTGCAAAAATACTTTGCCTATGGAGATGTACATCGGGGCAGACTATGATTTACCGTCTCTACGAGCATCATCTGCAATCCAGGATAGCAAAGAGCAATCTGCCCGGTTGTGTGGCAGTAGTCCTGAGCAGCGGCGATCTGATGGGCGAAGGCTTGCTGCGCCTCAGCCAGCTGCTGGAATGGAGCCGATCCATTGGCCTTTCCTCCCTGGTGCTCTACGTGAATGACGATGCGCCCCAGCTCCTGCGCAAGATTTCTGCCCAACTTGCGGCGGCGCCTGCCCAAATCAGATTGCATACCGCAGATGGCGTGGAGCAGACGGGCTGCGGCGGCCCCCTCAAGGTTGAAATATCTCTGGGCTTAGGTGGCAAGCGCGAGGTGACAGAAGCATTCCGGGGCATTCTCAAGAAGGTAGAGATGGGCGATCTCGATCCTGAAGAGATCGACGAGAAGACCATCGAATCTCATCTGCGATTCTCCCAGAAGCCGGATCTGGTGATCAGAGCGGGCGGAAAGAGGCTGAGCGATTTCATGATCTGGCAGGCAGCCTATTCCGAACTCTATTTCACCGATGTCAACTGGCAGGAGCTGAGAAAGATCGATTTTCTGCGGGCCATCCGGGATTGCCAGAGAAGGGCGAGGCGCTTCGGACGCTAGTTCTCTTGATCTGTCCTTGTCTGTATGGCAATGTCCTTCGCGGCAAGGATGGCTAGGAACCGAGCGGGAATCGTTTCCGAGATAATGATATCATCGTTGACGGTCATCATCTTCACACCGGCCTTTTGCGCTGCGGCGGCATCGGCCTGAATCACTCTCGGGTTGCCGGTGCGAAATGTCGCTACGTGCCAGGCCTTCTCTGGAGTGGTCGATAGATGTACGTACCTCTGTGATGCAGATTTAATGCCTATCTCCAGGATCCTGTCCGCTTCCTCTTCGCTGGCTCCATAATAGAGTTTAGGCAGCTTATTCTCCGGGTGGTCGAGCTCCACATCTACGGAATGGCCGTATCTGGCCCTGACCCTATCGCCGAGGATTTCGTATCTCTGCTTGGAATCAGACATTACAAGCGCAATCACCAATTCTTTATTGGCCCAGCGATGTCTGCTCGTCACCACCTGTCCGAGCTTGTTGAGATCAACCCAGCCGTGTGAGTCCATAACCAGGCCCAGATCACCAGGGAAATGCCGGAGGCACCCGGCGACCAGCCGGCCCAGCTGCTCCGTCTTGGCATCATCTAAAAGAAGCTGACCGGCAGAGCCGCACTCACACTGCTCACCCCTGAAAAATCCATGCTGAGGGCAACGCTTGATCATCTGTAGAACTCCTTTCTCTTAACGTAGAGCTTCGCATAGATATATCTGACCGCTCATTGGCTTATATCATGAGGGGCAAGATGAGGCCGCTCTCGGAAAAGCAAAGTCTCAAATATATCTGCGCCCAGATGACCTTTCATGCCCGGATCCAATGACGTCGAGAAAATGATATGCAGGATGCTCGACATGGGCGATGAGGAGCTAATGGCGGAAATTGAGAGGACTTTCCAGCTATCAGATGAGCGCCACCAGCGGATCAGCGATACCCTGGAGGAGATGATGCTGGAGGTAGATCAACTCATCTCCCGCATAGACAAGATTGAGGGCGAGTCGCTGGATGACGAGTCGCTCGAAGATGAGGATGAGCAATCGAGGGTAAGGTGAATTTAGTGGATAGCCTGCCTGACATTCAAGCCTGCGAACCTGATTATCCCTTCAATTTGACCAGAGTGGGTGTGACCGGCGTTAAGAAGCTGGTGAAAGTTGAGCGTGGCAACGATGAGAGGCCCGTAGTTCTCATCTCAAACTTTGAGGTCTTTGTCGATCTTCCTTCTGACCGCAAAGGGGCCAATCTCTCCCGCAACTTCGAGGTAATCGACGAAGTTCTGGAAGAGGCCATAAACTGCCCCGTTTACGAGATCGAGGAGCTATGTGGAGAGATTGCCAAGAGACTGCTATCCAGGCATGAGTATGCTTCTCGAGCGGAAGTAAAGATGAAGAGCGAGTACATTGTGCGCAGACTGACTCCGGTGACAAAAGCCACCTGCCAGGAGGTGGTGGATATATTTGCCGAGGCGGTAGCCAGAGCCGGGCCCACCGGGTATCTGCGCAAAACAGTGGGGGCCGAGGTTTTGGGCATGACTGCCTGTCCCTGCGCTCAGGAGATCATGAGAGATCAGGTTCGCCAGGAGCTGGCCAGAGCTGGGTTATCAGCCGATGCGGCGGCAGAGATTGCCCAGCGGCTGCCCGTGGCCACGCACAATCAGCGCGGCCGAGGCAGCATCTCTGTTGAAGTCCATGACAGGCGCTGCGTCTCAATCGACCGGATCATCAAAATCATTGAAGAGTCCATGAGCTCCAGAGTCTTTGGGCTGCTCAAGCGTCCGGACGAAGCGGTAGTGGTGAAGAGGGCGCACAGCAATCCCAAGTTTGTGGAAGATTGCGTAAGAACCATGGCCCAGAAACTGGTAGATGCGTTCTCCGATCTTCCTGATGACGCGGCAGTGACCTTAAAGCAGATCAATGAGGAGAGCATTCACCAGCATAATGCCTTTGCAGAGAGAACGGCAAAGATGGGCGAGCTGCGAGCAGAATTGGCTCGCGTCAAAGGGATTGATGAATAAGGGACCAATGATGACTGAGATTGAAAGCATAGCCGGCCCTCTCAGAGAGCTGCTCAAAGAGAGGGAGATCATTGCCAGGTGTGAGCTTCTCCTTCGCACCTATGATATTGTCGGTTCGGCAAAATTGAGCGATCAGGAGCGACGGGAGCTGGTTGAGGCCGTGGGTGAGAGAATTGCCCCCGGCATCTTTGCGAGCATCATGAGCAAAGAGCCGATATTTTCGAGCCTTCCCATAATTGATACCTACACCCAGATTGACGGTCGGATCTTTCATTTTTCCCATTCCAAGAAATATGGCAAAAGAGACTTTAAAAGAGCGGCTGAGAGACTTCATGGCTCTCTTCCCCAGCTGAAGATCATACTGCAAAAGTGCCTGATGGATAGACTCATAGCTTTCATGGAGGATGCCGGGTACACTCTATCTGCACAGAGCCAGCAAGAACTGACATTTAGAGCAGAGAAACGCACTGCTAAAGCTTTTGCAGTCACAAGCGTAAAGTCCCTTGATATCAACAATTACACTCCAGAGACGGGAATTGATTACATAGTCCTGGTGCCAAGCAGCGAGACTTTGCAGCCATTTGTGCAGTTCTTCCAGGAAAATGGACAAGCTGCAGAGGACAAAGGCCTCAATATTTGGATAATGAATCTGGAGAAAGGCACGATAGATCCATTTATTGGCTATACTACAGACCTGGATATATACAATCAGTTCACCAATCCCCGTCTGGCAGAGATGGTAAGAAGCAACTGGTCCAGGGGTTGCAGTCAATAGATTGCCAGAAGAATCACAAATCTTTTAGCAATGCTGTGCGATCACAGTGCCAATAATACTCGGTCAGGCTCCTCGCTGTTTCATGCGGTTATATTGAATTTCTGATCCCGTCTCCTTTTTACCGGTAAGCTAAAAGCGTTTCACATGCCTAGCCTGTCTCAGGTAGTGCTCGAACAGCTCTCTGCCCCCCCATTGCACCGCTTTCGGCCCCTCACAGATGAGATCTTGCTGAGGATCATAGGAACCATCGAGATTGAAAAGCGCAATGCTTCCCAGCCTATAAGTCACGGTAAATGCCGCCTTCACGCCGACCGATGATACCCTGTGCCTGTCAGTCCAGGATCTAGCGCCTATCCTGACCGGGGGATGCGAGGCCTGCGCGCGGAGATTGATTGCTTCAAAAAGATGTTTAACGATTTTGCCGTGAGGACTACAAACGAGATCGACTTCGCAAAGGTCGATAAGCGGCCAATCGCGCCGGGCAGGAAGCACGCTTGCGCTGCGAAGGCGGCCCCTTGCCAAATGGTAGTGTCACACTATCTCAAAATCATGGCAACGATGAGACACTACAGACAAGCGGGGCTGGACATCGGGGAAAGCCTAGGACATCGCCGCTATCTTGCAAGCGGGAACGAATTTAGCCAAAACTTCATGAACACAAAGATTTAGATCTTCATGGTTAATCTTATAAAACATGATATCTTACCATGCTCATTAGCGTAGGAGGAAATATGACCAATAGATTTTTCGCTCTGGCAATGGTAGCTATTGCTTTGATCAGCGTGGCTGGCGCTGCGAATTATATGTACGAAAAAGCATCCGTCAAAGGTGTCGGTTACAAGAATGTAGAGATGATTATTTCCACCCAGACGGGCTTTAATGGCCAGAAGCTGGTAGAGAAAGAGTCCGGATCAGGCAACATTATCACCGAGAGGACTGAGCTTGAGGCCGAGAGACAGCTAGAGAGATTCAAGGGCATCGTGGACTTGCCTCCTGTTTCGCCAAACTCAGATGCAAACAATGGATTCCTTGATATAGGATCTTGGGTCCCAATAGGATTCGGGTCAATACTATGCAATTGGCCAACTGGCATAGCATGCCCCATGGACTATATCAACTTCACCAAGGAAGCTGAGTTCGAGTACATGCCCGTCTCTTACCAAACCGGCACCTACGATCAGAAGTGGGTTGAGAAATTGTGCGTGCAGAACTACAGGATTGGCGCGGTGCTGACTGAGATGTATACCCATGCTGAGCACCTTCAGAAGACCACAGAGGTCAAGACCAGAGGATATGGCTCAATAACGCTAGATAGTGTAAGGGAAAACGGCTGGGATGGAAGCTGCCCGGCTTGCTGCACCGGCGTTCTCGAGGCCAACCTCAACAGCAACGTCATCGGTGTAGCCCACATCGGCTGGCTCTCCCGTGATCCAAAAGCTGACAACCAGCTCAAAGGCCGCCATGCCGAGTATGGCAGATCCGTAGAGGACCTGACAGGCGTCTTCTCCATTGAGAAGTTCATCCAGCTATGGGGCAACTCTACATGCGGAGCCATAAGCGTTGACTGGCTGCCGTGCGTGTGAATGGGCTCGATCTCATCTCTTTTTTTTGATCAGTAAGCTAAACGGCTTCCTGGTGGCTTGCAACCTACTGCTAGCCAGATTCCTTTGAGGGGTTCTCTTTGGATCCTGCTTCAGCAGCCATCAGCAATATGCGATCATCTGGTTATTAATTCTGGTTATTAATACTATTCTAATTCAGCTGAACGAATTAGCTTTGCAAATATTATTATTACAAACTAATTGGTTTCCTGATCTCGGAACCCTAAGCCAAGTATTAAATAGATTGAGCGCTTTTAAAAGAACGGAGAAAGCAAAATAATAGGGAGAAGTGGGGTATATGAAATTCTATCTTGAGTTGGCAGTTCTCTTTCTGTTAACGGCCAATACTGCCTTGGGTGCAGTAGGCGATGCAGGTATCTTGGAATCGTCAGCAGCACTTCAGCAAGAAGGAAGCTCTTTGGCGGGTATGCAAACAAGTTCTTATGTGCCCGAGCAATCCGGTCAGGCATCAATAGGCCAGCCGATATTATCATCATCTAGCGGTTCACTTTCTGGCAGTTCGCCTTATGGCAGCTATCCTGCACAGGGGCAGGAAAAATCCCAGAGTCATCAATCCTCGTATCCGGCTCCTGAGATCGGCGGGCCGATGCAAGAGCAAATGACTGCAGAGCAGCTGGGACTCTCCCAGCCGCAGATGGAGAGCTTCGCTCCCGACGGATATCTGGGATTTGTCTCAGCATCGCAGCCCGTTGACTCTGCTCAGATAACATCCGCGCCTGTGCAGTTATCAGTCTCCTCATCAGCATCGCCCTCTGTTCAGGCAGCGATACCTGGTTCAAGCATGTGGTATTATCCCAGTTCTCTGGTTTCGGCAAACAGATTCTATGTCCAGACCGCCTCTGGTTTGAGAACCGTTGGCGGGTGCAGCTTCCGTGGCTATCTTCCTCTGTGGGCGGATATCAAATCAAGCGGCAACTTTTATGTCTACGAATGGTATCCCGGCTCGTCCGTTCCCACGGTGCGATGGTGGGGCTGGACAGGAAGCGGCTGGAAGAAGGGCTGGTTCTTCGGAGACGTCTCCGGCTGGCATATCCTCTGCTACAACAGCGGCATATGGTCGAACTATATCTACATCTATGTCTATCCGGCAGGTTCCCTCCGATCTGCGCAGTCGGGCTATTCAAACGCAGCATCAAGTATGAGCGCTGCATCTCTGCCCCTGGATGCTCCTGTTCCTCCTGATCCGGCTGCAGAAAGGATTGTCTTGCCCGACTTCAACCTCTACAGGCCGATTACAGGCCAGTCCTATGAAAATGGCTACAGTTATGCAGATTATCCTGCGCGAGGCAGCAGCCAGTTTGCGTCTTATCCCAATTCGTTTGGCTCTGCCTTCTCGTCGGCTGAGATTGGACCGGCCGGAAGTCTCGCTGTCGCAAATCCAGCGCTCACCAATTCTCAAGATCAAGCCGCCTTTGCTGGTTCAGCCGTCTTGCCCGGGCAGGCGAGCGCTTCTCGCCAAACCTGCACTACCTGTACGAGCTCCACGGTAATTGCGGCTGGTGTTTCCAGCAGCTATCCCTATGAAGCAAATTGTCCGAACTGTGCCGTTGTCGCGAGCCAGAGCGCGCCCTATGGCTACGTAGCTCATGGCTATCAGACCGTCTATCCTGTTCCATCCCTCTACAGGTGCAATGAGTACTACGTCCAGAGCTGGCCAGGAAGGCTGGCAACCGTGGCAGGTGTGTTTTGCGGATCATGGCTGCCATTGTGGTCAAAAGTGAGCCGGCCTGGTATATACTGGTCATTCGAGTGGACGGCTTGCAGCGGGCCAAGCTACTACTCTCCTCCTGACGTCAAGAACTTCGGCTACAAGAGCAATGGATGGTACCAGACCTGGTTTATGGCGAATAATCCCGGTTGGCATATACTCAGCTACTGCTGCAATGATTGGTCCAACTACGTTTACGTCTACGTGTGGCCAGCAGACTAGTTCTTAAATGCGACCATTTCTTTATTTTATCTTTTTTGGGCGATCGGTTTAAATACCGTGAGCTTGAACGGACTTCGGATTGATATTACCTCGGAGGATGTTTATTGGCAAGAAGATCACAAAGAAAGGCTGAGAGCAGAAAGGCCAAGCAATGGTATAAGGTTGTAAGTCCGGAGATATTCGGCAGAGTTCCCTTTGGCGAAACGATAGCCAACGACCCGGAGAGGATTGTGGGCAGGATCGTGGAGACCACTCTAGGGGACCTTACCAACAACTTCTCCAAACAGAACACCAAACTCAAGTTCAAGGTAGATCGCGTGGCTGGTGATTCGGCATATACAAAGTTCCTGGGTCACGAGATGACCACCGATTATGTGCGTTCTCTGGTCAAGAGAAGGACCTCCAGAATAGACTCTATTGTGGACGTAATCACCACGGATGGCTACCATGTCCGGGTCAAGCCCAGCTGCTTTACAGTGAAGAGGGCGCGGGCCAATCAGGTCAAATGCATCCGAGAGCTCTCCAAGAAGGTAGTCTTAGAGAGGTCAAAGAGTCTGGACCTAAATCAGTTGATCCAGGAAGCTGTGGGTGGCAAGATCTCTCTGGATATCTACAAAGAGGCCAAGACTATCTATCCCCTCAGGCGCGTGGAAGTGCGCAAGACTGAGATAAAGGCCGAGCCAGCCATAGGAGCGGTAGCACCTGCTCCTGCACCTGAAGCGACCGCTGCTCCATCT
Source organism: Methanosaeta sp. PtaU1.Bin112 (assembly GCA_002067705.1). GTDB lineage: Archaea > Halobacteriota > Methanosarcinia > Methanotrichales > Methanotrichaceae > Methanothrix. Next base: position 24,209 of record MVRL01000091.1, on the reverse strand, counting down.
TAAACCAAATACCTCAAGTTCAATGGCGATCACCGGCGCCTTTCTTGCCCAGAGCTGGAAGGGCGCGGTTGAGGATTTTGAGGATATCTAGCTTTGCTTTTTTAAATATTGCGTTTCTGTCGCAACAAACAATATATTCGTGTAGAATCTCAAACCCATCCATGAGATGGATCGTTTTGATCGCAATGTGCCTTTTGCTCTTCGGCGCGGGGTGCCTGGAGCAAAAGGGTGGCACTGCCAATGGCGATAGCAACATGGATAATAGCGATAAGGTGCCGACTGTAACCATAACTTCGCCCAAGGCAGGAGAGATCTTGCAAGGAAATAGAGATGTAAGCTTTGATGCCGTGGCGAGCGGGAAGGAGCCTCTTTCCTACCGCTGGACCTCCAGCATCGATGGAGAGCTCTCCAAAAGCCGAAAATTCAACCAGAACCCTTCCCGGCTGAGCAAAGGCGGCCATGTGATCATTTTAAAGGTCACTGATGCGTCTGGGGTTTCTGCTCAGGGAAGCGTCTTGATCGAGGTGATGTAAGGGTAGCAGTCAACTATCGCGTCCTGAAGGGCGTGGCCTGCAACTACGCATAAAGTCATGTCGCGTCCGGTGGGCTGACTATACCGCCCTGAGACTCCAGGATATACCTGGGGTCTCTCTTCATAATTTTCTTTCATAGTATACTTTTTGAAACGCTCTGCCATAAATATCTGGCATCCGTAGAATATCCGCTCAAATCTCGATTGGAACTTATGGGATCGCATTGTTATGATGCAAGCATCTTCATATACGGAAACGGATCGTACCAAGTCCAAATGGGTTGCAAAGGTCTATCAAGATTTTGTCAAGGAGATGGGAAGATCAAGGACCACTCTGCGCGGCCTCTTCTATTATGCGCTGCAAAGGACAGTATCCGATTATCCTATCTGTGGAGGATTTGTAGGCGAGATTAGAATCACGAGGCCTTATCACGAGAATGATGGAGAAAAGCTGGCCAAATGGACGAAAAAAGCAAGATCATTGGGGTTTATTCCTGCTGATTCCATTCTTGAGGAGATGCCTGGAGAGCATACAATCTTTCCGCATAAATTCTTTTTGGAATCAGGCAACTGCGACCTGCCGCATATAGAAGTCTGGCTGAGCAAATCTGCAGCCGGTCCTCTGTTGTACTCAGTATGCGAGAGGCATGGGATCGTTCTGGTCTTGGTCCAGGGCAGGCCGTCTCAGGATACAATCGCGGACTTGTTCCGACGCCATAATTCACCTACCACTATTCTCTGCCTGTCTGATCTGAGCCAAAGAGAGGCGTTTTTCTCTCAAGAGCTGGCAAAGGATATCGAAAGATACCGGCCAGAGGCGAGCAGTTTAAAGGTCGATGTCCAAAGAATTGCTCTATTGCCTGAGCAGATCCAGCAGCTGAAGATTCCTATGATCCGAGCACCCAAGGCAAAAGAGAATAAAGACGAATTTAAAAAATACCTTGCGCCATTTTCTCTTGACCCCAAGAATATAGGAGAGATCGACGCACTGGAGGTTTATTACCCCGGCGGAATAGCTTGCTTTCTCGATGAGATTCTAATGCATCAGAAAGCCGGTCGGCAATTGGGACGCAAAGTATTATAATGCACTTCCGCATAGCCAAAAGGAGATGACAGACGTCCCTGATATCCCCCTGGAACAGATCCAGCAGCGTGTAGTGGCCATGTGGATGGGCAGCTTCTATGGCAGCAGCGGCTATGTAGCTCGCAAGCTAGGCAAGAAAGGTCTGCGCGAGTTTCAGGGAATCGGCGCTCACCAGGTAGCGGCCACATTCAAGCAGCTCGGCCTGGAAAAGCCCGAAGATGTGGCCGTGGCCATAGCGACCAACGACAAGAATCTCTTCGGAAGCGTGGTGGAGGTGGCGGTGGGTGAAGGCGTTGTGGAGATCAAACGGCATCGTTGCGGGTTGATGGAGGGCGCAAAATCCTTTGCCCGCGTTGGGGCCAGCTTGATCGCCAAGGAACACTGCAAGACCTGTGTGGAAAGCCACTGGCAGAAGGTCTTCTCCGATCTGAAGATGAAGCTGGAAGTAGAGCATACTGATGATGGATGCATCATGAGGATCTCATCTCAACAGACTTAGAAATATGAAGGACTTGCCGGCCTGCCTTCCAGAGGCCGATCTCATTTTGCTTTGCTTCGCATTTGGGCTGCTTTCTTCTTCATATTCTCCTCAATGCTATCTTTTTTGGCTTTCATCTTCTCCTTGGCTTCCTTTACCTTTGCGGCTTGGCTTGAGGCGGTCACTTTGCTCTTCTTTGCGGTGGTGCTCTTAGCATTATCAGTCTTAAACTTGAGATTTTTCGTTGCAGCTTTCGAGCTTTTCGCTTTGTCGGCATTATCTGAGACAGATGCCTCATCGGTACTTGCACCGCTACCCGAACTGGCCTCTTTCTCAGATTCAGGACTGAGTGTCGCTTCTGTCTTGAACTGAATCATTGATACAGGCTCTTTTGCCGGGTTATCTCTTGCGGGACCGGTCAGACTGCTAATGGCATCAGATGGCAAGGATGAAAAGGCCGTAGCGGGCGTGACCTCAGCTCCTTGAGTACCGCCTATTGATTGATCAGTCAGCTGCGCTGCAGCAGTCTCATTGGCAGTCAATGACTCTGTCACCGTCTCTGTGGCAGTCAGCTGCGCTGCAGCAGTCTCATTGGCAGTCAATGACTCTGTCGCTGTCTCTGTGGCAGTCAGCTGCGCTTCAGCAGTCTCATTGGCAGTCAATGACGCTGTCGCTGTCTCTGTGGCAGGCAGCTGCGCTGCAGCAGTCTCATTGGCAGTCAATGACTCTGTCGCTGTCTCTGTGGCAGGCAGTGGCACACCTATTGTCTCATTGGTCTGGTTGTTCTTTTCTTCGCTAATTTTTGCAGAATTTGCAGATGATGATTTGGAAGATGAAGACGATGATGAGCTGCGTCTTGAAGTAGAGGGATTGCCGCTCTTTTTATTAACCGAACTTTGCGAGCTGCTGCCAGGCGATTTGCCTGTGGCAATGACTCCTGTTCCGGCCTGACCGGACTTCAGCGACGAATTTATCTTCGACAGGTTGGATGGACTCTGTTCCTTGCTTTGAAGGCTTGTCTTTAGGGAGGAATTCGTGCCGATATTTCCACGCTCATTCGTATCGTTTCCCGTATTTGGGATGTCGTTTTCCGGACCATTGTGATCAGGTCCGATGCTAGCACCCTTGAAATCCGAATCAGATGCAAAAGAAACGAGATCGGATATGAGATATATGGCCAGACCGGTCATGCAGACCAACGCCAATATGATAAGAACGTTTACCAGCCAGGGATATTTATTTATTAATTTTTCGCGAGCCAGACCGTAATAGGTTACGCTCGAACCAGCAAAGTCCTTCATACATAAAGAGATATTTTTTAAAGTTTATAACTTTTACGATCGATAAAAAATTTATTGAGTTATGCAAAGATTCGCTCTTGCTGACAACAGGCATTTCCGCTGTCTGCCAGGCATCAATTCCGCCCGAAAGAATAAATGCTTCGCGATCTGCATAGACTCTCAGTGTCTCCACGGCAAATGCTGCACCGGTATCAGATGTGCAATAGACTGCTATTCATTAGATCCACTTTGTCTTGATCATCCTGCTCCGAGGTCTCTGCAAGAGCGCAAACGTGCATCAGAAGGCAAGACAGCGCCAATGACGCAATCAATAGATTTCTTGATATCATCTGCAACACCCATCTGGACTTCCTTCGCCCCCTAAAAAATAGTGTTTGGCTTGCAGTAATAGCGAATGTATGGCAATAAATTGAAGCCTTTGCCAAGTCTCTGGATTTTGTCCCATTATAATAATATATTCGTTATTCCTATATAAAAAATGATGGAGCTGTGATTAAAACATTTGTTAAGTAAATTATATATACTGTTATGGACAATAGAGCTGACTGAAGGTGAGTGGTATGAAGAAGTTCATCTGCAATAACTGCGGCGCCCTGAATGTTGCGACGGAAGCGGATCTAAAAAGCGATGGCGATTGGCTCAAATGCACACTTCCTCAGGGCTTCGAGTGGATTTTGCCTGCAGGAAAAATTACTCCTGTTATAGGCGAGGCGATATATATATCCGGATTGGGAGAGCATCTCTCTCGCGAGGAGTATCTAAATAAACATGGCATTGATCCGGAGATTGCTTACAATCTCATGCGCGGAAATTCCGGCTATAGATCAGCGTCGCGCAATATTACCGAATCCTCTGCCAAAAAAACCGCGATCGGCACAAAGAAAAAAGCTCAAAACTGGCTTGATGAGGATGACTGGACCTCATGATGACTGATAATATTATTTGCAGTAATTTATTTTAAAATAATTCCCTACGGCCTGCGGCATGGGTACGCTGCCGACGTTTCACTTGCGCTTTACCGATGAGGGATATATCATTCTATAAATACATTCTTGGAAGCATTCATATGTATTATGTTCTATATATATTTTATCTAAAATCCTTGAATGATCCTACCGCATATTGTTCGCGTATTCGTGCATGAGCCTCTTGACCTATGCACTTTCATTTTTTTCCCAGTGATAACTCTTTGCATGCCTTTCCCGTTGATATTTGATCTGAGATTTGCCTCCCAAGAAATTGCTCATGATTAGATAGATTAAAATATGCATATGGGGCAGTCACAATGCGCTGAGGAGATGAGTATGAAGGAGAGGCTTGATGAGATAGGTTCACGTCTTCGTGAGCTGAGGGAACTGAATGGGGTATCGTCTGAGGAAATGGCAGAGCACCTCAATGTGCCTGTGGAGACATACAAATGCTATGAAGATGGAACGCTGGACATTCCTGCCAGCATTCTCATCGGCATGGCGCGAAAACTCAACGTAGATACAGGCCTGCTTCTCACCGGCGAAGAGTCCAAGATGAGCATCTTCACTATTACTCGAAATGGCGAAGCGGTAGAGGTGGAACGCAGAGCGCAGTATCACTACCAGAGCCTGGCAAGAAAGTTCGCTCATAAGAAAGCCGAGCCGTTTATCGTTACCATCGATCCCAGGAAAGACAGCCCTTCATTCTACAGTCATCCTGGTCAGGAGTTTGAATATGTGCTTGAGGGTACTCTGAAGATCACTATTCATGATAATGATGTAGTGTTAAACCCAGGGGACTCCATCTTCTTCGATTCGTCTTATAATCATTATATGCAAGCCTTAAATGACAAGCCAGTGAAGCTTCTGGCTGTGGTCATGTAGATTTGAATGAGGAACAAAAATGACGTCATTATTGCCTAGGTTCGTCTCTCGGGTAGATTACGAGTCATATGAGGATTTTAAGGGAAACTTCAAGATCCTGGTTCCCGAGAACTTCAATTTTGCCTACGATGTAGTTGATGCCTATGCGGCAGAATATCCAGATAAGCTTGCCTTGGTCTGGTGCAATGATCATGGTGATGAGTTGATCATCACCTTCAAAGATCTGAAGGTCCTTAGCGACAAGGCTGCCAATATCTTTTCCAAATGCGGACTGAAAAAAGGGGATACCGTCATGCTCACCCTCAAGAGCCGCTGGGAATTCTGGGTCTGCATGGTGGGCCTGAACAAGATCGGTGCCATCTCTATACCCTCTACGCACATGCTAAAGGCCAAAGACTTCGTCTATCGAATCAAGAAGGGCGATCTGAAGATGATCGTCTGCATAGCTGAGAACGGGGTTCCAGGCGAGTTCGATGAGGCCCACAAGAGTCTGGGCAATGTTCCCCTGGTTAAAGCCCTTGCAGGCAATGCTGACCTGACGCGGGATGGCTGGATAAATTTCAATAAAGAGCTGGAGATGGCATCGTCTGATTTCGTCCGTCCCACTGGAGATCAGGCGACAAGAAATGAGGATATCCTCCTCGGGTATTTTACCTCGGGAACAACGGGATATCCGAAGATGGTTAAACATGATCAGATTTACCCTCTGGGCCACATTCTCACTGCCAAGTACTGGCAAAATGTGGAGGATGACGGACTTCATTACACCGTTGCCGATACAGGATGGGCAAAATGCGCCTGGGGCAAGATCTATGGCCAGTGGCTGGCTGGATCGGCGGTCTTTGTCTACGATTACGATCGATTCGATGCCGGAAAGATGATGGACGAGATGGGCAAATACGGGGTCACGACCTTCTGCGCTCCGCCGACTATCTTCAGGTTCATGATCAAGAGCGATATGTCCAGATATGACTTCTCCAAGCTGAAGTACGCAGTGACGGCAGGAGAGCCTCTAAATCCTTCGGTTTACGAGAGCTTGCTCAAGGCCACCGGCCTGCGGCTCATGGAAGGATTCGGGCAGACTGAGACTGTGGTCTGCATCGCCAATTATCCCTGGATGAATCCCAAGCCCGGTTCTATGGGAAAGCCGGCACCCGGATTTGATATTGTGCTGGTGGGCAAGAACGATAAGATATGCGAGGTGGGTGAAGAGGGCGAGATTGTGATCAAGACGGACAAAGGAAAGCCCGTCGGCCTTTTCACCGACTACCATTCCGATCCCGATAAGACAAAGAGCACATGGCATGATGATTACTATCATACGGGAGACACCGCCTGGCGGGATGAGGACGGATACTTCTGGTTCATAGGCCGGACGGATGATATGATCAAGAGTTCCGGCTACCGCGTGGGGCCGTTTGAGGTGGAAAGCGCCCTCATGTCTCACCCATCCGTGATGGAAGTGGCCATTACCGGTGTTCCTGACGCCATTAGAGGACAGGTGGTTAAGGCAACTGTCGTCCTAGCTAAGGGATTCACCGCATCCGAAGAGCTGAAAAAAGAGTTGCAGGACCATGTAAAGAAGGTCACTGCGCCCTACAAGTATCCGAGGATCATCGAGTTCGTTTCTGAGCTGCCCAAGACCATAAGCGGGAAGATCCGGAGGGTGGAGATCAGGGACAAAGATAAGCCCTACCCTGTAATCAATACATTGGAATGCAAGGCATGTGAGCGGTGCATTGAGGCGTGTCCCGCGAATGTATTGAAGATGGGCCATGAGCTGAATGCTCGAGGCTATCATTATGTTGTCTATGCCGGTGACGGCTGCATTGGCTGCGGAGCATGCTATTACACCTGTCCTGAGCCGCTGGCCATTGAGGTTCATGTGCCTCAGAAAGAGAAGAAAGCAGAGGAGAACTAAGGAAATGGCATCTCAGTTAATTGATGGAAACAAAGCTGTGATTGTGGGTGCTCTTTACGCGGGATGTGATTGCTTCTTCGGCTATCCAATTACTCCCGCCAGCGAGATATTGCATGAGGCATCTCGCTATTTTCCCAAAGTGAACCGCAAGTTCGTGCAGGCTGAATCTGAAGAAGCGGCAATAAACATGGTCTATGGGGCGGCAGGCGCAGGGCACCGCGTGCTGGCGGCCTCTTCCGGCCCTGGCATGAGCCTGAAGCAGGAAGGGATAACCTATATCGCCGGTGCAGAGCTTCCCTGCGTTATCGTAGATATCTGTCGAGCCGGGCCTGGACTGGGTAACATCGGTCCGGAGCAATCGGACTACAACCAGGCCTGCAAGGGGGGCGGGCATGGTTGCTATCATAACATCGTTCTGGCGCCGGCCAGCGTCCAGGAGATGTGCGATCTGACCCGCAAGGGTTTCGATCTGGCATTTAAGTACAGAAACCCTGTAGTGATTCTGGCAGACGGTGTGCTGGGACACATGGTCGAGCCTCTGGAGTATCCGAAAGATGCGTTCGTGCCCGTCATTGACCCCACATGGGCGGTGGCCGGCAGCGCCGAGACAAGAGGCAACCTGATAACCTCAATAGAACTCAACTTCGATGAGATGGAAAGGCACAACTACAAGCTACAGGAGAAGTACGAGCGCATAAGAAAGAACGAGGTGGCGTGGGAGGGTTACCGGCTGGAGGATGCCAGTGTGGTTCTCGTCTCCTATGGCATCAGCAGCAGGATTGCAAGGTCCGCAGTGGATGCAGCTCGAAAGGCGGGCATCAAAGCAGGCCTCTTCCGGCCCATTGCGCTCTTCCCCTTCCCGGTGAATGCACTGAGGGCCCTGGCCGAGCGCGGCTGCAAGTTCATCTCCGTGGAGATGAGCGACGGACAGATGCGAGAGGACATTCGCCTTGCCACCGGCTGCAAGCCGGTAGGGCTGGTCAGCCGTTACGGAGGCAATTTGATAGGGATGGAATCGGTCTTGAGCAAGATAAAGGAGGTGGCTTAGAGATGGCAGCGGTTGAGAAGGTGATTGGAGGGCATCCCGGCATGTATGCCACTTTTCCCAGAAAAGGAGGAGCCGCTCCTACCGCCACCCATTACTGTCCTGGTTGCGGTCACGGCATTTTGCATAAGCTAATCGGCGAGGCCATGGCAGATCTAGGCATCCAGGATCGATGCGTTGTAATCAGTCCTGTGGGGTGCGCAGTCTTCGCTTATTACTATCTGGATTGCGGTCACATGCAGGCCGCTCATGGTCGTGCACCGGCCATCGCCACAGGCATATCGCGAGCTGAGAATGACTCCATCGTCATCTCCTACCAGGGAGACGGCGATTTGGGCTCCATCGGCCTGAACGAGACCATCCAGGCTGCCAATCGAGGTGAGAAGCTGGCGGTGTTCTTCGTCAACAACAGCGTTTACGGTATGACCGGCGGCCAGATGGCGCCTACCACCCTGATTGGAGAGGTCACGGCCACGACGCCTACAGGACGCGATCCCCAGGAGCAGGGTTATCCCATTCACATCTGCGAGCTGCTGGATACGCTAAAGGCACCGGTATTCATCGAGCGCGCATCTCTTTCCGATATCGAGCATATCAGAAAGGCGCGCCGCGCGGTGAAGAAGGCTCTGGAGATTCAGAGGGACAAGAAGGGATACGCCTTTGTGGAGCTGCTCTCCCCCTGTCCCACGATCCTGAGGATGGATGCCAAGGCCATAGCCAACTTCGTCAATGAGCAAATGGAAAAGGAGTTTCCATTAAAGCGGTTCCGGGACAGATCAGGAGAAGCAGGGTCCATTAACAGGGCAGAGAGCGACTTCTCCCAAGAGGCGCTGGATAAAGCTTTCGGCTGCGAGAGCGGTGTATGCGTTCAGTTCCAGGATGACCCGGAGTTTGTTGCCAAGGGCGTGAAGATCGCCGGATTTGGCGGACAGGGCGTGCTGAGCATGGGCTTGGCCTTGGCTCAGGCGAGCTTTGGCAGCGGGCGTTACGTGTCGTATTATCCGGACTACGGGCCTGAGCAGAGGGGAGGGACCTCGAATTGCTCAGTGGTGATCTCCGGTCAGCCCATCGGCTCTCCGGTAGTGGATCATCCGGATGTGCTGGTGGCCTTCAACCGGCCATCTCTGGAGAAGTTTGCGCCGACTGTCAAGAAGGGCGGCCTGATCCTCTATGACTCTCAGGCAGGTTCGTTCCAGGCACCGGATGGGGTAAGAGCCATATCCGTTCCGGCCACTGGGATCGCTGAGGAGCGCGGCATCCCTCAGGCGGCCAATACCGCCATGTTCGGGGCTCTGATGCAGGCCGGCAATCTTGGATTGCCCCGTGAGGCTTATGGCAATGCCTTCAAGGTGACATTTGCCAAAAAGCCCAAGCTTATCCCTAAGAATCTGGATATTCTGGAAGCTGGGGCGCATGCGGCAAGAGTGCTGGAGATGTCGAGCAAGAAGTGAGGGGCAGGGTGGCTTGCAGGTCATCCTGCAATCTTTTTTCCATAAAGCGAAAAATCTGCAGATCACACCACAATCTCGAAAAGCTCCATTCAATGAACAATGCTTATGCGAAGGGCAGCCAGTCGACGCTGATGGCCACGCAGGTGGAATTGCCCCAGAGCGGAATGAACTTCTCGATTGAGAAGACGCCGGTCAGATCCTCTTCGCTGCGGCTATATTCGGCATGCTTTCCTTTGAGCCGGTAATCAGCGATTGGATCTCCGGAGATCCAGACGATGTGGATAGCTTTGGCTCTTACGGCTGCCTGCAAGCCAATTCAATGAAAAACTATTTTGCGTAGCACGCTCCACGAAGACCGAAGGCGATAGATATATGGAAAAAGAGTTCAGCAAAGATTCCGCAAATCATTTATTGCATCACTGGATAGAGCACAACGAGAGCCACAGCGCTTCATTTCGGGACAGGGCGGCTCAGGTCGCAAAGGTGAGCGAGAAGGCGGCCCGGGATATTGAGCAGGCTGCGGTCCTCATGGACCAGTGCACAGAGATGCTCAAAAAAGCGATGAAAGATCTTTAGAAGAATCTACTTTGGGAGAATATAAAATGGAATTGGTTTACACTTATGCGATGGATAGCAGCAAGGCTATCGCCAAGATGCTGGATGAGGAGTTCTGGAAGCGGCTCGGGCCCACGGTACGAGAGTGCAAGGCCATGGGGCTGGATAAAGAGGGAATGTGCCTCTACATCAAGGCCAAGGACGAGCTGGCCCAGGAGGCCCAGAAGCTGCTCGCCGATACCGCAGCCAAGGAGCTGAAAGGCGCGGAGGGCGAGTTGCTGCTCAAGGCCTTCCGGGACGAAGCCGAGGCAGCTGAGGCAGGCATGGGGGCGATGTTTGGGTAAGCCCCTTTAAATAAAAAAATTTAATTTTTCTAATAACAATAATAATGCAGTGGGTACATCTATATATGCGTCTGTTGTATTCTTAATTTCCGTTTTCCAGGCTCTAATGATGCAAACTCTGCTTCTGAAGATATCACATGGTATATGCTTATATGGTTATTTATAAATAATTTGACATTAGCCTTTGTTGCATTAAATGTATTCCCTTCCAATGTATTGATAGATTGGATTACCCTTCACTGTTCATATCAGTGCAGCTTATGACTCGCCGGGTTTTCATCTTTTGGGCATGATACCTGCCAGGAGATCATATTAGTTTTTTGAAAAAAGAAGATGTAGGTATTTAAAATATCTCCTTCCAGTCATCCTTCATGCTGACCACCTGCCAGCCCCATTGAACAGCTAGCGCTAGCCCCTTGTCCAGTTTTCCCACGGCAGTGGTGTTGTCGTAGGCAAACTCGCGGACAGGATCATCGTGGCAGTTCAATAAACCCAGGCTGTATCTATTCCCGCGGGTGGCGAATTTCAGCATGGGAATATCGCCGTCTGAGTTTCCATAGGCAAGGATGGGACATAGTCCGATGTTCTGTCCAATTTCCTTGGGCTTCTCCTGACCGTCGTTGATGACCAAAATATCCGGCAGCTTCACCAGATAGCAACTGCTGTTGTTCTCGACATATTGCAGCTTGAAGGCTGATCCTATCACCTGTTCTGGCGGGATTGCATATGCCTCCTCCGAGAAGGAACGCACGAAGTCCTCGTCTCCTCCAGTCACAATGTAGGTCTTGAAGCCTTCATCTCGCAGATAGCTCATCAATTCCAGCATGGGTTTGTACGCGCAACTGGTGTGCGGCATTCCCAATTCGGAATTATTAGACCTGCTCAGCCAGTCGCTTGCCAGACCTATGCACTCTTCAGGGGTCAGGTTAGCGCTGATAGCAACATAGATCTGCATTGACTCGATGGCGCTGAAGTTGCTGGTAGCAAACTTTTCCCCGGAAAGGATCGATCTGAACGGCTCCGTATCATTCCATTCCGGGTGCTCCGGAGCCATATCCCTTATTCGATCTAGCATGAAAAGAGACTGCACATAATCCGGATACTCGCACCACAGTGTTCCGTCATTGTCAAAGGTGGCGATGCGCTCTGCCGGCTCAACGTAATTCGGACTGCTTGTGTTGGTCACATTCGCCACAAAATTTATAATGGCAGTCTTTGCCGCGCCCTCGTTCCATGATGGCAGAGGGTCAAGAGCAACTTGGTCGGATGTGTTCTGATTTGCGTCGGCGAGAGTGGGCCTGAGCGCAAAGGCCGTTGATGGCATAAGAACGCTTGCCAAGACAAATAGGGCAATATACCCTTTAATCATCATACTCATACTATACCGCATCCCTTTTGATTTTCTTCTTTTCTGATCAAATACATATTTGTGATGTATAAGAATGCCGATCTTCGACACTATGAAGATACATGCGCAAGCGGCAGTAAGATATACCCTGAATGGAACGGAATAGCCTTAACTGCAGCAGGTCCTATCAGGCAGCCTCATCAGGCTGGCAGGCGACGGATGGCCATAGGAAGGCCCAGCTAGCTGGATCTGCGCGACCGGGATAGATATATATTGGCCTGTGTACATAGTAGTACCTTGTATGTCAATGCTGGTCGGAATGATGATGACTGCCGCGGGGCTTGCTCTGCTGGGCAAGGTGATCAAAGAGAGCTTCTGGCCTGATGGGATTTCAATGAAAGGCGCTGGTAGCTCCAGTGAACGGGTCATCGAAATTCATGAGTACGAAATAGTTGATGATACTCAGGATGGGCCTTTTAGTGGCTACAAGGTGGAGATCCGGGATTAGCAGGCCTATCCAGTATCCCGGAAGCTATCCCGGAAGCATATTAGCTCGGCAAAAAATTGAGATTTTGTTTCAATCATTATTTTTATTATTTTGAAGATTTAATCTTCGATCGGCAGCAAGCACCTCAGGATATTTAGGTCTCAGGGTATGTTTTGTCCATGAGTGTCGCAGATTGGCCGGTTTTTTCCCTGCGGAGCGGAAGATGCATATACAAGTTAATCATTATTAATAATGGTGATCTCCCATGAATGGATTCGCAATTGCATTCCTGTTCCTATGGGCATTAGGCATTTTGATCCTCTCCGGATGGAAAGGGCTGGTGAGATTTGGAGTATCTCTTCCGTTGCTGATTCTGGCCATAGAACGATTGGCCTCCCTTCGAATACCATAGTGGCATCTGTTTTGTATTTTTAAACCTGTTGGGGCTTCTATCTGCCCAGTGGAATAATGCCCCTCGACGATATCTGCCGGCCTTTGAAGCCAAGCAAAGCCTTTCGCGAAAAAAGAACTAGGTGCTATCTCCTCTTCCTACACCCAGAACTCCTGAGGCCAGGTTCCATGACCTTCGCCAGGGGCCTTTTTGTCTGAGCTTTGGAAACGATTCCGGATCATCTCATCAACCTCCGAGGGCAGAACCCCAAAGACCTCCGCAAGGATCTCTCTGGCCGCCTCCAGCTCCAGGGCCTTCTGGCTCTTTACAGCTGTGCAATGCTCCACGGACCTCTTCTGCAGCCGAAACAGATGCTTAAGGATTGCTGCCATGACGAGCACATTCTGCGGGCAAGAATATGTAGTTTGGCCGGAAAACAATATCGGAAAAACATATTTGCATATTAGATAGTACAAATAAGATACAAATAGGTAGATCTTTTGGAAAGAGCATATATATTAGAGCGCTACAAGAATATGCTGGAGGGAAAAAATGAAACTGATAAAGCCCATATTTATGGCTCTTATCTTGATTATGGTCTGTTGCTCATATTCAATAGCACACCCATATTCAATTGGCCATCCATCGAGCGAGATCGGAAACACTACTTTAAATACCGTGCCAGCTCCTGGAATTATCGGATCAATCGGTACCGGTGCCAGCATTCCGGTGCTTAGGGAATTTGTCTGCAATTTGATGTCCGCTTGCGGGATGTATCCGCTTGGATTGGGCAACAATGGGGATGGTGCGACCGTCAATCTTGGCGCATTCAGCTTTGGCAAAGTCGAGAGCGCATCCCATAACCCTTGAAGGTCAGCTAACATCGGATGCTAGCAGGCATATCTCGCCAGATCAGGATTAGGCTAGAGACATTCTAAAGTTATCGGAGCATAAGAGCGAGATGCTCGATGGACTAAAATGGATTCTTGGCTGGTCTATAAAATTTTGACTGCTGGGCAACATAGCCAGCAGAACGCATAAATAGTTCTCCAACACCGGTTTCACTTTGCATCGGTCTCAGGGTAAACGAATATCCTTCCTTCTGGATATTCAAGCCCTATCTTTTTCAGATACTCTTTGTAAACAGACTCCGGGTCGAGATTTGCCTCAGGATGGATCACCTTGGCCAGATAATATACTCCCAGCCGATCTTCGGATATCCATCAGTGAGCCCGTTGAATACAATGTAGGCCGATTTGTTGCCGGCCGCCAGAACAACGACCTCGTCAGTCTGGAACTCAATAAGGCTGCCGGAGTCGGACATCGCAGCGCAGATGGTCCCAGCCGGGATGATGATGTCGCTCTGGGCAGGGGTGAGCCTTCTGAAGAGGAGGACACCTTTGGCCCGGGTTCCCGCCCGCCTGCCTTCAGGGAGCATGGAAAGCACAATAGCAGATAGCGCATCGCCCTCTGCAGTCAGAACGCTGGAGTCCTTGACCTTCTGTTTGAGCAGCTGGAGGAATATCCAGAACTCCGAAGCAACTGCTTCCGCCAAAATGCTATTGAAAGTGGCAGCAGAGGTGTCCTGCAGCAGGGGATCGCGGGTGATTATGAAATTGAGCCAGTCTTCATACAGCTCTTCTGCGGTCATATCAAGAAATTCTGTAAAATCGACGGTCATGAGAACCTCGAAATTTATTTGGTTGTATGACATTTTCACAAATAGCTAAAATAATGTCATAGAACCACTTGCAGGAATCTAAATCAGCTGCTAATAGCTTGCCATTCCCAGGTCCTTGAGGGCTGCATTAAGTCTGGAAAGGTGGTGAAGTGGAGTGACGGCGACGGAGAGACACAGAGACGGGTTACCCGCGTCTCCGTATCTCCTTTACTTCAGTGCTATCGCCACATGGTGAATGGGGTGACGAGGTGACTTATTCACCACGTCCCGTAAGCTCATATCTATATGAGCCGCTTCCGTGTCTTTCTTTATTCAAAAAGCTCCATGAAAGAATAGAAGCTTTCTGGAGTTCCTCCGGAAATAACCAACTTTCCATTTGCGACGGCGTCTTCAGGATCGAGCTTCGACAGAACCAGTTGCTTCCAGGTCAGCGAGTCGGTCACGATCTCGAACTGGCCCTTGCTCGCGGACGGAGGATCCACCTCGAGGATGCCCTTACGAACGTTCAACGTGTAGTGATCTGGCACCTTGGGGTCATTCGTCTTGATGTCGGTCAGCTGAAGGCTAACGACGATGTCCTTGTCCATCGATTTCGATGCATTGAGACTGACGGCCAGGATGCGATGCAGGGTAGCCATGGGCATCAACTCAACAAAGTTATCTTGGATGCTCGAGAAAGCAAGCTTTGGGTCCCCGAAGCCGAAGTCCCTATGGGCCTGGTCAGTCATCAACAAGTAGTCGGACAGAAGCATGTTGCGCGCCTGCGAATTCATCGTGTTTTCTGCCAGGGCCAGCATGGCCGCCTTCTTGGTCTCGAACGCCACAGGGTTATCCGGGTCCAGCAAGAGCGCATCGTCGGCGAGTCTCAATGCCCATTCCAGGTTGATATCCATAGCCGCCTGGGCTTTACTTGCCAGATCACCATCGCCTTCAGCGAGGAAGGCCGACATCTCTGCCTCACTCAGGGTAGTCTGTGGAAATAGATCCCTTACCTCGCCGGTGTAGTAGCCGCGATAATAGCGGAAGATGTGGACGATGTTCCATTCTTTCGATCCATAAATCTCCTGCAAATAGGGGCTGGAGGCAAGATGGGGCGGCAACACGATCAGGTCCATCATCTCCCCCGGTGTATAGCCTCTGTTCATGTAGTAGAGTGTTTGGTCATTTACGAACTGGATTGCATCGCTGAAGTTGGTGAGGTATTGGCTGACGTTTTCTTTTCCGCTGGTGACGGGATTGGGGCCATGGATCGCCACCAGGTATTCGGGATTAAGTCCCCTGGCAATCTTCAGGCTGTTGACGTAATCCAGTGGATCCCTCAGGCGGCTGCCTCGCATGGTCGAGATAGCCGGAAATGCCTCGTAGACGACGGCGATTTGGATCAGGACTTCTTTTTGCGGCAGCCACACAAAGAGGACATCTTGCGTCTCACCGGCTACGGGAATGAGATCTACATCAACGCCGGCGATCGTCAACATTGTCTCTTCCTTGATGGTCTTTGTCGGCGCCAGGAAGCCTGATGGCCCGAGAATCTGCGGCCCAGCAAGCGCGTAGCCGGCATACCAGCCTTCTCCGTCCTGGACGGGTGCGTCCTGGAACATCACTCCTGCCATCTTGAGGCCGCCCTCGGCTCGCGACGGAAAGACCGGGCCAAACCACTCGCTGAACATGGAACTCAGCAGGTTCTCGTGACCGATGATCTCCGTTTGCTCGTTGGCAAAGACAGAGGCGCCGTTGACATGGCAGTCGTGGTGGTGGGTGTAGATGATTGCTTTGACGGATTTCTTGTCGAAGATATTGTCCAGGTGGGCATTGAAGGCATCCTTGGCCTTCTGTGCCGCGGCGATGCTCTCCCCTGGATCTACGACAATCAAACCGTCGACGCCCTCAATCAGCAAGGGATTGTCCCGGTTGTACCCTCTGGCAACCCAGACATCGTTTGTTACGTTTAACACTGCGGGTGGAAAGAACTCCTCATACTTGGCCAGGAGCGTCGGATTGACCGGTACAGTCTCCGGCTCATATGGCGCCGATACTGCTTCAGGTGCTTGTACCGCTACGCAAACAGCTGTCCCGGCCAGAGCCAGGATGGTCACGAGGGCCAAAAGTTGGAATTTCGTTTTCATTGCCTTTTCTCCTTATCTTTTGAACATCGATCGATGCACGGCGAACGTTTCGCCGTACTTTGTTTCCGCATAACCGTTTCTATTTTTCTCCATAGTCCCCCCCTTCCCAACCTCGCCCCTGATTCAGGTGAGTTCGATCAGATTTGTAAGATTTCAATAGCTCCTCCTTTCTAGGGGCTAGAATATCCATTAGATCGGACGCCAGTCTTCGTAGGGTGGCTGGCCCTCACACCGCTCGCTCAAGAAGGCGAACAATTGCTCCAAGTTAGAGAACAACTGGCGCTCAACGGTATGCAGGCTTTCAAGGGAGGCGCGCCACTGCCTGCGGCCCTGGTACTCGCTCCGCCACAAGCGCAGCAGGTAGGCGTGGTAGACGCCGGATTCTTCGTTTTTTAGGTTCATTTATCCTATGCCCCACTATATAAAGTAAACGTGCCAGATCGTGCGTAAAACGTGCGCATCTTTACCATGAAAGCACTCCGATAAAGGAGGATAGGTCGATACATCCTCCTTTATCGGAGTGCTTTCATGGTAAAAAGTCATATTGTCGGTAGGTCTCGGTTTTCATTCATCACGAATAGGTCCTGTCCCAGTCATATGACCTTTTAAATTTCGTTGTAAGTCAGTCTTAAATATTACTAGACTAAACTTAAAAAGTCATAATAATTAAAAATAAAGTAAGAGGATAGGAGCATGAAGAGATCAGCCATAATGCATAATGCCTCGGCCGGGCTTTTATTGTATGCTTTATTGTGCGTTTTGCCTTCTGCGGCGGCATTCACACTGAGCATATTTGGAAACGCCAACATGGATGGAGCAATTGATGAAAATGACATCACATATCTCGAAGGAGTGATAAATGGAACAAATCCCCCCACTAATTTGAGCGATGCCAATTACGACGGCATGGTGAACAAAGATGACATAGCACAGACCAGGCAAATCATCAATGGAGAGGATAAAGAGCTTACAATTATCGATTCTGCCAATAGGACTGTGACAGTTAATAAGCCCGTGCAAAAAATCGTCATTGGTAGCTCGTATTATGGAGAGGCATTTCTGTACATTCTCGGCGTTGATGATAAGACAATAGTCGGAGTTGAAGAATCTACAAAGACAAAGAACGTCCTCTTGCCTCAGCTTAGCGCTAAAGAAAGCATGGGGACTCGAGCAGCTCCTGATATCGAAATGATATTGGACCTAAATCCAGAGATTGTATTTGTATACGTGAATTCGCCTAAAGCGGAACTGCTAGAGGACAAGCTCAAAGGTACAGGCATCAAGGTTATTAGAATGGATTTGTGGAGGATGGCAACGTTAAGAGATGAGGTCGAAAAGCTGGGATACATTTTCGGAAAACAGGAAAATGCAAATAAATACCTAGAGTTTCACGATGATGTAGTCGAACAGATAAAAGAAAAGATTGCAGAAATCCCCGGCGATGAGCGCCCCAAAGTCTATTTAGACGCTAGGGTGGCAGAGGGAACATCGGATCGAAGGACCAGAAATGCTCCTGATGGCGTGCACCAGCTCTGCGAGAATGCCGGTGGAGATAACGTAGCATCTGCCCTTTCTGCATCCAACCCGACAGTTAGTGCAGAATGGGTACTTACACAAAATCCTGATGTCATTTTGGGGTGCGACTTTGGGATGGAGGGCGGATACGGAGCGGACAATTTAACGCAGCTAAAAGATCATTATGATGCAATGATCTCTATGCCAGGATCAGAAGGAATTTCCGCGGTTAAAAACAATCGCGTTCATATTTTCAGCAACGATATCGCATTTGGTCCGGATTACTTCATCTCTCTGGCATACATGGCAAAAATGTTGCACCCGGCAGCCTTCGCGGACCTCAATCCCGGGAAGATACATCAAGACTTCATGGATCAGTTCTACTCATACATAAATTTCAGTGTATCAGAACACGGCGCATTTATTTATCCGCCATTAAATGAGAGCTGAACGCTCTCCTTTTCGCCGGTACAATCCGTCGGGTGCTATTTTTTCTCTTTTTAGCATGCTTGTCACAATCTATTAATAGCACAATGATTCTATCTATGTCATAATTTATCTGATAATCATATTAATAAGTAATATGAAAATTGTATCTTCAGGGGAAAATTGATGTTCAAGAAAGATTTCGTATGGCTTGCTGTAATCTTATGTGCTTTTGCATTAATTTTACCAGCACTTGCCGGGAGCTTCACGCTCAAGATTTATGGAAATGCGAATATGGATAGCGTTATTGACGAAAAGGATGTCGAGTACATCAGAGGGGTCGTTTCGGGAGCGCAGCATCCTACGATGTTTTCAGATACCAACCTCGACGGCACGATAGACGAAAATGATGCCGTTTTGGCGGAAAAGATCGTCACCGGAACGGAAGAGAACCTCACAATCATCGATTCTGCCAATAGTACAATAACAGTGAAATACCCCATAGACACTCTGGTATCCCTGAATCAGCACTCAGCCGAATGCATTAAAATCCTGGGAGAGGAAGAAAAAATAATCGGAGTCGAGCAGTATGTTGCGGATAAGACCGAGTTTTTTCCTGATTTATCCAAGCTGCCCGTGGTCAAGTCCGGATCGGATTGCGACTTTGAAAAGATTCTCTCCCTGCATCCAGAGGTAGCCGTTGCCTATGGATGGAATGGGGCCATCTCAAGCTCTCTCGAATACGCCAAGAGCCTTGAGCCTCATGTGACCGTCATTGGCATCAACCTATATCAGCCATACAACATCTCACAGGAGATGGCACAGCTGGGATACCTCATGGGAAATCCGCAGAGGGCCTATGAGTTCATCGACTTTTATGAGTCTTACCTGGATACGATAAATGAGAAAGTAAGCCAGATTCCCAAAGAGAAACGTGCTCGGGTTTATCTGGAGCAGAACAAGGATTTCACTGCCGCCAGCAATGGATCTGGCCTCAATGATATGTGCAGATTGGCAGGCGGGGACAATATTGCCTTGGGCCTTGCAGGATCATCCCCTACGGTAGATCCGGAATGGGTAATCCAGGAGAATCCAGAGGTAATAGTAAAGACCGCAAATCACGGAAATAAGTATATGGGATACGAGAAGGAAAATTCCACCGATGCCAGGGCTCTGAGGGAGACCATCCTGAATCGCACTGGATGGCAGAACATCGAGGCTGTTCAGGATGATAGAGTTTTCATGCTCTCGGACAGCAATGCCGCAAAACCAACATTCTTCATCGGAGTTGCGTATCTTGCTAAGTTTTTCTACCCTGATCTCTTCGCCGACCTGGATCCGCAGGCCCTCCATCAGGAGTACCTGACAAAATTCCAGAGGCTGGACTACGACCTGAGCAAGCACGGAGTGTTCGTCTATCCACCATTGGAGGAGTAATTGATGAAAAAATTGAGATATTTTTTGCCGCTTTTTCTGGCGGCATTCGCAACGCTGGCAATTATGTCCGGATTGGCCTCGGAAGACACATTGGAGATCTTCGGAAACGCCAACATGGATGATACAATAAATGCCGACGACGAAGCTTACATTCAAGGAATTATTGGCGGCACAAATAAGCCTACAGAGTTTGCCGATGCCAATTACGACGGAACGGTTGATGAAAAAGACATAGAGCAGATCAGGCAGATCATTGCTGGGGAGGAAAAGAACCTCACGATAATGCAGATCATCCAGCCGCATTCGGCACCATCTGCCACAAGGGAGCCTGTTACAGTCCCCTTGCCGATAAAGAGCATAGCCGCATTGACGGGCACTTACGGTCCCGAAATGCTCTGCGCCCTCGGAGAGGAAGATAAGATCGTTGCTATTGTAAATGATGTAAAGAAGAGGGGGGAGTTAAGAGCATTCATCAACGACACTCCGGAAGTGGGAAAGACCACCGAGTGGGATATGGAAAAAATTCTAACGCTGAAGCCTGATATCGTCCTTGCCTATGCGATTTACGATTATTCGAAGGAGAGAAAAATTCTGCAGGAAGCAGGTATTCCCCTGGTCCAACTGAATTTCCATGTTCCTGAAACCTATAAAAACGAGACTAGAAAGCTCGGATGGATGCTGAACAAGAGAGAGCGGGTCGAGCAGCTCATCGATTTCGAGCAAGAGCATATGGACTTCATAAAAGATAGGGTAAAAGATCTGAAGGACGAAGAGAAGCCGCGCGTATTCGGCGAGAGCTACAAAGATCTGCAAACGGGCTCAGGCAATAGTGTCAGCCGCGCCATCGAGCCTTGCGGCGGCATCAACATCTTCAAAGAGATAAATGGTACAAAGGAGATAGATCCGGAGGAAGTTCTAAAGAAAAATCCGCAGGTTATTATCAAGATGACGTTTCTTACCTATATCCCCCAGAGCGGATATGATGCCACCAATAGTTCTCAGATGGCTGAAAAGGCAAAGGATATCATGAACCGCACGGGTTGGGAGAACATGGACGCCGTCAAGAATTCGCGGGTTTATATTCTATCCAGTGATGCGGCATCATTACATCCATCCATATTCAATTCATATGTCGCTAAATGGCTGCATCCCGAGCTCTTTGAAGATATGGACCCTGTGGCAATTCATAATGAGTGGCTGCAGAAGTTCCTTGGAGAGGATTTCAAGGGGGTATATGGATATCCGCTGATGGAGGTGAAATAAATGAGAGCCATATCTCTTATTTTTCTGTATCTGGCATCGTTTGCATTTCTAGGGGGCGTTCCTGGAGTTTCTGCAACAGATTATGTTCTGGAGATCTTCGGCAACGCCAACATGGATGAAAACATCGATGATGCGGACATCTCCTATGTTCAGGAGATAATCAGCGGAAACAGCAAACCTACGGAGCTGGCTGATGCCAACCAGGACGGCAGGATAGATTCAACCGACCTGGATCGAATTGGAGAGATCATAAAAGGAGAAGAGAGTGAGTTGACCATTGTCGATGCTCAGGGCAGAAACGTCACACTGAATGTGCCCATTAAAAGAGCCATCGCCATAAATAGCGGCTCAATGGAGATAATGCGGGCCATTGGAGCAGACCTCAAGACGGTTCTTGTAGGGGTTACGTCTTATGCCCTCAAAGATCCATTATACTGGCCGGAGCTTCAAGACAAAGCCAGCATAACATATGGAAGCCCTGACTATGAGCAGATTGCTAAACTCAAGCCGGACTTGGTAATCTTATATAAAAAACCACACAAGGATGAATCCTTTGAAAAGTATGAGACGATAAACGTTCCTGTAATCAGCCTCAATTGCCACGATTACGAGACCCTATACAGCGATATCTTGATCCTGGGAGAGCTGTTCAAGAGAAAAGAAACTGCAAATGATTTGGTTGATTGGTGCCAGGATTACAGGACCAATGTGCAGGAGAGAACCGCAGGCGTTTCTGAAGATAAGAAGCCTAAGGTAATGTTTTATGGCTTTCCAGATACATACTATCCAATCTTAAAGGCAAGAACCGGTGAGAGCGGAATTCAGGCTACATTAGATGGTGCTGGCGCAATAAATATTGCCTACGATCTTAACAGCAGTTCAGGCACAGCAGATGTAGACCCAGAATGGGTGATAGCGGCAAATCCCGATGTAATCATCGGAAGCCTGAGTGCTGGCGAGGCAAAGGCAGGGTACAGTGCAAATGAATCTTCAATCGAGTATATGAAGAATGTGAGAGATAGGCTTCTAAATGACTCGGCCATCAAATTAACGAACGCAGGCAAGGATGGAAAAGTCTTCATTATCTGTACGGACCTCAATCGTGGACCTATAGAAGTGGCAGGTATGGCCTACTTGGCCAAGTACTTCTACCCGGATCTATTTGAAGACCTTAAGCCCCAAAAGATCCTTGAAGAGTACTTCGAAGACTGGCAGGGAATTTCCTATCGAGGCGCTTATGTCTATCCCCCCTTGGAGTGATGAATTTTGATTGGATGTGATTCTCTGAACGAGCACAATGCGAAAAAGCACAATGAATTCATGCATAGAAACAGAGAGGTGAAATCGGAATGAATGGTTCGTGGAAGTTTGCGGGAGTTATGCTGGCATTCCTGATGATATCTGCACTCTCAGGGAGTGCAGCAGAGGATGATAAGAGCGCAAATAATTTGCCCTCTTTAAATCTAACTCTTCACATCCTGGGAAACGCCAATGAGGATGACATCATAGATGAAAAGGACATCGCTTACGTAGAAGGGGTCATTAATGGAACGAATTCTAAGAACGATCTATGCGATGCCAACTACGATGGCTCAATTGATTCCAGCGATGCCGACTATATCAGGCAGATTATCAATGGAACAGAAGAGAAGCTCATGCTGGTAGATGGATCCGACGGCGTTGTCAGCTTTGATCTGCCCATTGAGAAGCTGGCAGTAGCTCATATGCCGGAGTTCATCATTGCCCTGGGTGAGTTTTCTAAGGTTGTCGGCGTGCCAAGCTATATGCTCACCGATGATGTCCTGACCGAGATTTACCCGGACATAAAGAATCTTCCTGATTACGGCAAGACGGGAAGCTTCGACCGGGAGGCTCTGGCAGCCATCAAACCGGATGTCATGATAGTATGGGATCAATATCCGGCTGAGATCGAGGACATTAAAAAATTGGGAATCAATGTCTTCGAAATAAATACTACCAAAAACAATAAAAAAATTGACTCATTCCGGGAGGAGCTATTGCAGTTCGGCTATTTATTCAATAAGGTGGATAAGGCACGAGAGATCATCTCATCCATGAACAGAATTGAGGATCTGGTGAGAAGCAGGGTCTCTGTCATACCGGAGGAAAAGAGGGTTAAAGGAATATCTCTGAATTCTGTCGAGCCAGCAAAGGTTAGAACTCTGGGCGAGAAATGGCAGATCGCAGGGATCGTTGATCTCGCCGAAGGAAAGATCGCCAAATCCGGATCGGAAGTTGAGATTGAGACGATCGTCAATTGGGATCCGGATATCATTAATATCTGGTACTGGAGCGGCTCGCCCGACCAGATCTACGGAAGCGACAAGTGGCAGGGTCTCAGAGCAGTTAATGAGAAGAAGGTCTACAAAGACTACTACATCACCTCCTGGTCCCCAGAGATAGAGCTTCTTGTGCTGGATTATGCCATGAAAGCCTATCCCGAATCGTTTGCCGATATAAATTTCAATCAGACTTACCGGGACTACACCGAGGAGCTCTACGGAATACGGCTTTCGCCAAAACCTGGAAAGGTATAGCGGGCAGTCTAATTGATTCTTATCTCTCTTTTTCTCTGAACCCTTTTTTCTCAGCATAAATCCTGACAAATCTCGATGAATGACTATAAATATATGAATGCAAAAGCACGATTTAATATTAACGTATGGATTTGTATGATTAAAACAGATTAGCCGACGTGATATTATGAGTATTAGCTTAAGAGCAAATTTAATCGTCCTAATGATCCTGGCAGCAATAGCCTCAGTTCATGGGGCCGTGCCGGGAGATCTGGACGGAGATAAGATCGTATCTCAGGATGAGTTCTCGAATGCGGAGAGCCAATTCAAAGAAGGAAAGATCACCTTCGAAAACAATTGGTAGCGTGCCAAAATTGCTGTAATTTGTGCTTGCCCTGTATCCCATCTAATTCATTCCTCTAAGGATAAATACT
>MVRL01000090.1 GCA_002067705.1 Methanosaeta sp. PtaU1.Bin112 | reverse complement strand
TATCCCTGATCAGCCTCGATATGTACAGCTTCGCCCACAGGTAGCTAACAAGGCTCCCGCTGATGTTGCCGAAGACTATGCCCCACCAGATGCCATGCTCTCCCAGCCCCAGGACCATCCCCAACAAAAAGGCCATCATGGTTACCAGGATCACATCCCTCAGCAAATTGAGTAGCAGCGAGGTAAGCCCCTTTCCCGCTCCCTGAAAGAGGCTGGCGGACATTATTCCCGGCGAGACGAAGGGATAGAAGAGGCACATGGCATGCATGAACGCCACCAGTGACGGGGTGAGGTGGGCGCTATCGGCGCTGAAGGTAAAGAGCGCAGTGATCTGCGGGGCAAAGATGCCGGTGACGAGGGCAGTGGCCAATCCAATGCCCAGTCCCAGTTTTGTGGAATAGCTGTGAATTACCGAGAGGCTCTTATATCTTCTCGCGCCGAAGGCTGCCCCGGCAACCGATATCTCCGCAGTGGCGATGGCGATCAGCGGCACCAGCGCCACAAATATCACCCGCCATCCGGCAGTGTAGACCGCCACGGCATCGGTCCCGGATACCCGGACCAGCATGGCATTGATAATCACGGCATCTATGGAGTAAAAGAGAAACTCGATGCTGGCAGGTATGCCCACCTTGAGTATGTCCGCCATTATGCTCCTGCACAGGTGCAAGCCTCTTCTGGAGAAGGAGACGTAGGTATCCTTTTTGATGAACATCCAGTAAAGCTGCACCAGCGAGACGAGGAACATGGAGAAGACCGTGCCCCACGCCGCTCCTGCCACCCCGAGGCCCGCCCAATAGATCAGGACTGGATCGAGAACGGCGTTAACCAGGGAGCCGGCTGCCATGGCGTACATGGTGCGCTTTGTGTCTCCCTCGCCTCTTAAGATAGCAAAGGCCATGGCAGAGAAGACCGCCAGGATGCTTCCCGCAAAGACGATATTTCCGTATTCCAGAGCCAGGCCCAGAGTTGAACCTGCTCCCATGGCTTTGAGAATCGGCCCGGCCAGGCTGAGCAGGCAGACGGTCAGGAGCGCAGACAACACAATTGCCAGGACGATTGCCTGGGCGGCTGCGGCGTCCGCCCCGGCCCTGTCCCCGGCTCCGATCCGGCGGGAGATGGCGGATGAGACACCGGCTCCCAGACCATTGGAGATTCCTATCACCACCATGAAGATGGGACTTACAAATCCCACTGCTGCGAGCGCAGTCGGGCCGAGGCCGGCCACCCATACGGCATTGACCAGACTGTAGGCCGCCTGAATCATCAGGGCGACGATCATGGGGCATGAGAGCTTGAGAACCGCCTTCTTCGGCTCTCCGATGAGCAGGGATACTCCTCTGGTGATGTCTTCAGCTGCCTGCCTCTCTTGCCTGGCCGGTCCGGAAATCTCTGTCACTTCGCTCAACTGGTCTTCTCCCGTAAGTCTTTTCCAAGCACCTTAAATCCTCTGGCATGTGAAAGCATTGGACTTCACGCGGATTAGCTTTTTGATCGTGGATGTAAAGAAAAAAGAACGCTTAAAAAGCAAGATGGCTAAATATCAGATCATGACCACTATTGCCCAGTTTGTCGAACAGCTTCCTCCCGATATCCAGAAAGAGGTCAAGGACTTCGCCGAGTTCTTGCTCGAAAAAATGGCCAAAAAGAGGAAGAGAGTGCCTGATTTTTCAGAGAGGCAAGCAAGATATATACGATCGCTTTGTGACTGACATGATCATAGAAACGGGAATAAGCGTGATCGGGCTCGATGAAAAAGATACTGCAATGCTAGTAAGAGTGTCAAAGCAGTTTGGCCTGGATTTCGATGATGCATACCAGTACACGGCTGCTGAAAAATATGGGCTACATATCCTAAGCTTTGATAGCGATTTTGATGGAACCGAAAAAGGGCGCATGATCCCGGCCTAAGCCACCTTCATCTCTTTCTCCAGCTTGCGTGCCATATCCCGCAATTGTATGGCCTTTTCAAACTCCAGCCTCTCCGCAGCAGCGCGCATCTCCGCCTCCAGCTCGATGATCAAATTGGGTATATCGGATCTGGGGATATGCCTGGTATCGGTGATCTCCACAACCTTCTCCCGGATGGGTTTCTTAATAGTCCTGGGCACGAGGCCGTGCTCTTCGTTGTAGGCCATCTGCATCGCCCTGCGCTTCTCAGTCTTCTGCACGGCGGCGAGGATGGAGCCGGTCATCCTGTCCGCATAAAGGACCACCCGGGAGTTGGCATTCCGCGAGGCTCTGCCGATCGTCTGGATGAGGCTCTTCTCATCCCGCAAAAATCCCTCTTTATCGGCGTCCAAAATGCCGATGAATCCCACCTCCGGTATGTCCAGCCCCTCCCGGAGGAGGTTGATTCCCACCAGAACATCGAACTTGCCCAGACGCAGCTCCCGGATGATCTCCGTCCTCTCCAGGGTATCGATGTCCGAATGCAGGTAGCGGGCCTTGATATCATTTCGAGCCAGAAAATCTGTCAGCTCCTCCGCCAGCCGCTTGGTGAGAGTCGTCACCAGCGCCCGGTCGCCCTTTTCTACCACACGGTGAATCTGTATCATCACATCTCTGACCTGCCCCTCGATTGGCCGGATCTCGACCAGAGGATCGAGCAAGCCGGTGGGCCGGATGATCTGCTCGACCACCTGGGAGGAATGTTCCAGCTCGTAAGATGCGGGAGTCGCGGATACGAAGATCACATTTCTCATGTGCCCCTCGAACTCCTCAAAGCGCAGAGGCCTGTTGTCGTAGCTGCTGGGCAGGCGAAATCCATAGTCCACCAGGCTCTTCTTTCGAGAGCGATCGCCATTGTACATGGCCCGCAGCTGGGGCAGGGTCTGATGGCTCTCATCGATTACCAGCAGGAAGTCATCTGGGAAATAGTCAACCAGGCAGTAGGGCGCTTCACCTGGGCGTCGGCGGTCAAAGTGCCGGGAGTAGTTTTCGATGCCCTTGCAGCTTCCCGTCTCTCTGATCATCTCCATGTCGTGCATCGTGCGCTGCTTGAGCCTGTGGGCTTCGATCATCCCCAACTGGGGGAGCCTCTCCTCCAGCTCCTCCAGGATGGTCTCTATGGCTGCCTTCTGCTCTTCTTCAGGAATCACATAATGTCTAGCTGGGTAGATGAAGAAATAATTCATCTCCTCGACCAGAAGGCCAGTCTGCCGGTCAACCTCGTAGATCCTCTCCACCTCATCCCCGAAAAGCTCGATTCTGATGATGTTATTGAAATATCCAGGGACCAGATCGATTGTATCGCCCTTTGACCTGAACCTGCCGGCAGAGAGGTCCAGATCGTTTCTTTCATAGAGAATGTCCACCAGCCGTCCCAGGATCTCTCTCCTGGAGATTTTATCACCCACCTTCACCTCAAAGCCCATCTTCTGAAAGTTCTCGGGATTGCCGAGACCGTAGATGCATGAGACCGAGGCGACGACGATGACATCTCTGCGCGAGAGCAGAGAAGCTGTGGCTGCAAGCCTCATCTGCTCTATCTTGGGATTGACCAGGGAATCCTTCTCAATGTACTGGTCCTTGGCAGGAATGTAGGACTCAGGCTGATAGTAGTCATAATAGGAGACAAAATATTCCACCCGGTTCTCCGGAAAGAACTCCTTGAATTCGTTATAGAGCTGGGCGGCGAGGGTCTTGTTGTGGGCGATGACCAGAGTGGGCCTCTGCACCTTTTCTATGACATTGGCTATTGTGTAGGTTTTCCCCGAGCCGGTAACGCCCAGAAGGGTCTGAAAATTCCTGGCGTCCGACCGCTTCTGCCCCTGCAGGCCGGAAATGAGCTTCTCGATAGCCTGCGGTTGCGATCCGGTGGGCGCAAACGCTGAGACCAGATGAAATTTCTGCTCTATGGTGTGCGGGGGGCCAGTAGGATGGATCGTCATGGAAGATGAGGCTATACATGCACAAAGCTATGAGCCTTTTGCTTATCGGCTGATCAAAAAAGCCTAATATTTCCAGGGATAAGAAGGGCTGATGGATCAGCTGATGGATCAGCCAATTGAGCATCCGGCCCTCACCTTTGAGGAGCTGATGGAGCACTACAATCCCGTAAAACCGAAGATCGAGGCCAGATTGATGGATTTCCGCCGCATCTGGGAGAATGCCAGCGATGAAGAGATCTTCTCCGAGCTGGCCTTCTGCCTTCTCACTCCCCAGTCCAAGGCCAGAACCTGCTGGAGAGCTGTGGAAAGGCTCTGCGAGAAGAAGATGATGACTGGCTCTGCTCCCGCAGAGATTTCCAGTCAGCTGACGGGCGTCAGATTCCACCAACGAAAGGGAGAATACATCTGCCTCGCCAGAGAGATGTTTCGCTCCCGATCTTTGAGAGACACTCTGTCCGCGTTTGCCGACCCCGCAGAGGCTCGAGAATGGCTAGTTCAGAATATCAAAGGAATGGGATACAAAGAGGCCAGCCATTTCTTGAGGAACATTGGCATCGGCGAGAATCTGGCTATCCTGGATAGGCATATTCTTAAGAACCTTTTGCTTTTAGGAGTGATAGATGAAATTCCTGCATCTTTGACCAAAAGGACCTACCTGGTGATTGAGGGAAAGATGGCTGCTTTTTCCAGCAAGACGAAGATACCAATGGGCCATCTTGACCTTCTTCTCTGGTATAAGGAGGCGGGTGAGGTTTTCAAGTAGGCGGCTGGTCCAGAAAGCCGTTTGTAGACTGCCATTTCTCCAGCAGGCCGCTGAGCAGCAGGCCGGGCCATGCAGTGAGGGGGGGACGTCTCCTCGGACGGAGAGCTTCAAGATGCCTGGGACCGCACCTCGCAGGGAGCCGCTACCAGATTTGCCGGCCCGAGGGCGATCGCATTTCAATAATCTTAATAATTGCATACAGCATCTCATTTACAGGCACGCTCAGTCCATGCTTCTTAGCCTGCTCCACCACATAGCCATTGAATGAATCGATCTCCGTCCTCTTTCCCTTGATTACGTCCTGATACATGCTCGTGGTATTAGCCGCATTTTTGGAAATTATAGAGCGAACGAAATCCTGGCAGATTATTCTGTCCAGCGCTACCCCTTCCAGGGCTGCTACCTGCAGGCATTCATCGATCACTCTCTCAACAGTCGCCTCCAGCTCACTGGATAGCGTAGCTTCGTTTTTCTTCCTGGTTATGGCGCTAATCGGGTTGGCCACAGCGTTAACCATGAGCTTGCTCCATTGAAGATGCTTGAAGTCCGATGAGAGCTCGATCACAAATCCCTTCTCTTCAAAGCGCTCCCTGAGAAATCCGCTGAACCTCTCCGGGACTCTCTTCTCAATAAATGTGGGTCCGATTCCTTTGAGATCGATTATGCCGTCCTTGAAAAACTGGATGCCTATTGAGGTGAAACCCTGATATAGCCGGTCCGGCGGCAATCCAAGAGCTTCGCCATTGCCAAGGCCGTTCATGAGCAAAAGGAAATCCGAGTCCTTGAGGCATCCTTCAAGGGACCCTGAATTCAATATCTCACCGCGCACTTCATGAAGAGAATATGTTTTAACGCAGACTATAACCAGGTCTGGACAGAAGCCGGACCTTTCTACTTCTTTCAGACTCGAGAAGGCATATTGCAGCCGGATATTCCTGGGCCCCTCGGGCATGTTAATCCTCAAGCCGAATTCCCTGATTCTCTCAATATGACCTCTCCTTCCCAGCAGGGCTACATCCCCGCAATTTGCCTTATCCGATAGCAAATATCCCATGAAGGAGCCTATTGCCCCAGCTCCATAGATCAGCACCTTGGCCATAAGATCAGCCCCCTCCCTTCACTGAAAATATGAGAACCTGTCGCAAGGAGGCTCAGCCATGAATAGACATCCCATCCTGTCTTCAATATTTGATCAGGATATCGAGCTAGTATCCTCTCGATGGAAATCCTCTCTGAGGAAATGTCTTAAATGGATCTATTCCTATGGCCAGGTATGATTAAGCTGGGAGACTACAAAGAGGAAGAGGCCAAAAAGCTCACAACCGATCTAAAAAAGGCACAGATCAAATACGATGTCCGCATTCATCCCGTGATTGATCACTTCAAAGTGGATTGCCTGGAAGGAAGGTTTTCCGAGCTGAAGGTGATACTGAAGGATACCGAGAAGATAGAGCATACTATAATGATTCTGAAATCGATTCTCAGCCAGAGGCCTTCTCCGGATGCATTCAAGGAGCTATTTCTGAAAGAATACAATCCGCTCAGGGAGAGTGAGAGAGATCAAATGGCTCAGATCCTAAATAAGGTCTCAGGAAATTTTCAGTCACTGGACGAGGACGACAAGAAAAAAGTCAGCCAAATATTCCTGAAATCTGCGGATGATGAGCAATCTTATTATGAAGCCATGAGCGTTCTTCATCGAAACAATATAGAAGTCGGAGCGGAGATCGGTGACCTTCTTGATGATCCAATAATACGCACAACTAGAGATTTGGCGGAATTGGGATTGGAAAAAGACCATCCACTGGTCAGACAGACCATTATCATCTCTGCTAAAAAGGTGGCAGAGGTTTTTATCGATGAGTTCTCCAGCATTTCCGCTTTAAATGGAGTTTTCGATAACAGTTTCTTTGAACGATTTCCAGCGGAATACTGCAAGATCTCGGCCCTGGGATCGCTGCTGAAGGAATTAGCAGAAAGACCTTCTGCCGGCAAAATGAGTATGAATGAGTTCGCTCAGATTTGCGCTAAGGAATTTGATAACAACGGGCACCTCTTGATTGCCGACTTTCTGGATTATGCTTCCGATCTGGCGCGAATTCTAGAGAAGCATGGGCTTATCAAAATAAAAGGAGAATCCATCAAATGGCGGGTCCTCTGATGTCCGGGATTTAGAAGGCCGGAAAAAGAAATGGAGTTGCAGCCTTAGCCGGTTTGGCCGAGCCCTCCCTCGCCGCCTTCATTGCTGCTGTATATGCTTGAGCTTCCCAGTCCCATGCAGTTGCATCTGCCATTTGCATAGTAGCATCCGTCCGGGCAATCAGCCACCGGATTGGGTGCAGGATTAAATGGATCCGGCTCAGGATTGGGATTTGGCACCGGTCCGGGCATAGGCTCGGGATTCAGGCCGCGGCAGTAGCACTGGCCGAAGACATAATCGCAAAGCGGATTGCTTTCGCACTCTGCCACGGGATTTGGAGCAGGCTTCATGTAACACTGGCACCTTCCGTCACTCCATTCGCAAGTCTGCGTATCTGAGCTCTTTGCCTCGCACTCTGCCACGGGATTTGGAGCAGGCTTCATGTAACACTGGCACCTTCCGTCCCTCCACTCGCAAGTCTGAGTGTTGGAGCTTTTTGCCTCGCATTCCTTTCTGGGATCTGGTGTTGGCCTGGGAACAGGCCTAACTGCAGAAGAATATACATCGATGATAACTGCATTGCTGTATCCGCTCGTGGTAGAAAACAGGTTTCTGTGCCGTCCGGGCGCATCAGCATAGTACCAGATATAGTAGTATCCGGCTTGCACCATTCCCAGGTTATATCCCATAACATAGCCACTGGGGTAGATCTCATACATGGTGACGGCAGACGCTTGAGGCACATATAGCAACTCTCGCGCCCATCCGCCCCAGGGCATCGTGGCGTAGAGCGTCCAGCTGACGGCTCTCTCTATCCATAATCCAGGATTGTTTGATGGGAACGTGGTGGCAAAGTCGTTCCAGGCCAAATAGTCGCCGTCATAGTACATATAACTGGGCGGATTGGAAAGGACTGCCGACGGCATTAGCGTCTTCAGATCGGTAGCTGGGGGAGTCTGATCTGTATAGGCAGCAACCTCAGTACCCGGGTCCCCTGAAGTCTCCAGAGGAGCGCCGCTATCAACGAAGACTCTCTCTAGATTGCTTGCTGGAACCTGGGCGTCGAATTGGGAGATCGTCAAATTCTGTGCACCATAATTGCCGGATTGGTCCAATCCTCCCAATGATGTGCTGCAAAGGAGGAATGTGGCTATGGCAATCCGGAGGAGCAAATCGTCAGCTTTCATATTCCCTCATGATCTCTTAATGCTCGCTAACTATATCAAATTGATTTGAACTTGCAGAGCATTCTCTCCTCTCATTTCCTATAAATTTTTTGTTATGTTTCGCAGGCAGAAATCGCTTCTCATCGTCCCAATTGATGATATCTGTTGAGGATCTCCGGAAAGCAGCGATCTCAGGAAAGCAGCAGATTAAGAGATGTCCCTACCAGGAGCGCCGCCACCAGCCTCAATGCAATCGATTTTATGGTTCCGCTCACTCCCAGCTCCCTGAGCATCACCATAAATGTCGCCACGCATGGAAGATACATCGCCAGCACCACAGAAGCAATTACGAGCTGCACAGCATTCATATCCAGTGGCGCGAACATCCCTATTCCGACATCCTTTCTCAGAAAGCCGATTATCAGTGCCGTTGCGGCGTCGCTTGGCAGTCCTAAAAGACCGGATACAATCGGCTTCATGGTCTCTCCTATCAGGTGCATCAATCCGGAGAGGAAGAAGAAGTTCATCACCATCATTCCCAATGCAATGTATGGTACTGCCTCTTTCAAAAATTCGCGGATGCGGATGAATGTCTTCTTAAGCAATGAGATCATGTTTGGCATGCGATACGGAGGGATCTCCAAAAAGATCTCAGGTGACTCCCCACCGATAAGCCTATGCAGCAGATAGCCTGTCAGGGCGAAGGTGGTGAATAGTGACAGATAGACCGCCAGTATGTACCTCAGGCCAAATGGAGCTAGCATGCCGAAGATCATGGCAGATTGCGAGGCACAGGGTATAGCCATAGTCATAAGCGTTGCTGCCAGATACCTTTGCTTGGATGACTCCAGAATACGCACTGATAGGACGGCAGGCACGCTGCAGCCCATTCCCAGAACGCAAGGCAGGATAGCAGCCCCGTGCAGTCCGATTCTATGCATGAAGGCGTCCAAAATGATGCTCAGCCTGGGAAGGTAACCGATATCTTCCAGCACTCCAAGCACCAGATAGAACGGAATGAGAAAAGGCAGGACCACACCCAATGGAATATACAGTCCGGTGGTGAGGATTCCGAAGGACTTGAGCAATTCCGGAGAGGTCCCGATAAGAATGTCCCGAAGCAGCGGCGAGCTGATATAGCTTTTTACGGCATCGCTTACGAATTGGCTGTAGGCGATGAATATCGGATCGGTGATCTTCAATTGCAGCAGCTCTCCTACCTCGATCACCAGGCTGAATGAAAGATAGAGCGCTAAAACCGCCAGGGGAATTCCCGTCAGCGGCTTTATGGATAGATCCTCCAGGTGGTGGAAGAATGAAGGATGGCGGTGCATTACCTTCTGCGTCCTGGCTGCAATCTCGCCGATGCGAGCCCATCTCTGATCCGAGGAATCAAAATGCAATTTGGGCGATGATCCCATCTCACTTACTTCTTTTAGAGCGCTCACTAGGTCGCGTATGCCCTGGCCGCTCACAGCTACAGTGGCTACGACAGGAACGCCGAGTTCTCTC
Source organism: Methanosaeta sp. PtaU1.Bin112 (assembly GCA_002067705.1). GTDB lineage: Archaea > Halobacteriota > Methanosarcinia > Methanotrichales > Methanotrichaceae > Methanothrix. The sequence continues at coordinate 79,960 of MVRL01000090.1, read as the reverse complement.
TCCAGGGCTTTTGCATCAATCTCAATGCCCTTTCTGTTGGCAACATCCCATAAGTTAAGGGCCACGACCGTGGGCAGACCCCACTCAAGGATCTGCAAGGTGAGGTTAAGATTCCTCTCCAGGTTGGTGGCATCGATGACGTTTACGACCACATCTGCACCCTTCAAGAAGATCTTGCGACTGACCTCTTCCACTCGCGTGGTCGGGTCCAGAGAATAGACTCCGGGAGCATCCACAAGGGTTGCCATCCGTTCGCCTAATTTCATTCGCCCCTCCGTATATTCCACGGTAGTACCGGGATAATTAGCGGAGATGACATCTATACCCGTCAGCCGGGAAAATATTACGCTCTTGCCCACGTTGGGATTGCCCATGAGAAGGATCTTCACTATCTAAGGCTCCATTCATTGATAAATTATCTTTAATCCCTCGTTATTCACCTTCGTCTCAATGGCAATCTGCATCCCCAACGGCTCAATTAATCTTGCTACCGCTTCCCGGCTCCGGTCAGTTACAATGGCGATGGATGGCCCAACTGAACTCATGCCCACGAACTCCAGGCCCGATTCGCGGAGCAAGCTCATCTGCCGGTAGATCTCAAAGCCGTGATGCTCTACCTCTGCCCTCTTCGAGCCCCGAAACTCGATCTCCCAGATGATATCGCCGATCTTTTTTAGATCCTCCCGCTGCAGAGCCGGAATGAGGTCCATGAGGAGAAGATATGCTTTCAGTTCCCTGTCTTGATAATCAAGGTTTCTGGCTCGGTTCATGAGCAGGTCGAATTCAGCTCTTCCTGCGGAAGAGACGATTGTGGGTGGTATGGTGATAAAGACTCTCTTGCCCTCTGCAAAGCTATGGCGATATGCAATAGCCAGCTCATCTCCGGTAATGACCATTCCTCCGTAGGTGGCAGCCGCCGGACCCACTCCGGTCTCAAAGCCCCTGGCGACCTGTCCATCTTCGGTCTCCTCCACATAGTTATGACCTATAAGCAGGCGAATTTGCTCGGAATTGAGGGGTGAGCCGAGAGCGGCGTTCATGGCGTGGCCCAGGGCGAGGAGCACAGATCCTGTCGATCCCAGACCCACATGCTTCTTTTCATGGTCCGAGACGGAAATCTTAAAGCCGCCTTCATAATGGACTGTCTTTTTAAAGACCTCGGCAAAATGCAAAATGATGGGCTCGCGCGAGTAATCTATCTCAAGGCCGGATGCGGTGCATTCTACCTCGGCTGAGCAGAATATCTGCAGGGCAAAGCCTACGCCTCCTCCACCCGGTCGATCGGGAGCAAACCGGTTCATGTCCAGGACGGTGAGGTGAATTCTTCCGGGAGCTATCGCCTTGACTATCCCGGAATGCGGCGTTAGGTGGTAATCCTTTTCAAATCCCAATGTGTGGATTCTCTCACCCGGGAGAAAAGGCTGGAACTCGTATTCCACCAGGTCCAGATCGCCTCCCCTAATCTTCATTTTAGCCAAGAATATGCACCTGCTCTTTTGTCTCTTAGGTCGGTCGGTCGAAATAGATGCTCTTTCCCGAGGCTTTAAGTGGCAACCCATAAGCCACGCTGCAGCCCTCCAGCCAGTTCAGGGAGAGCGCAGCCACTCCTGCGGTGAACATGACCCGGTTGTCGACATTATGCAGGCTGGCCGTCTTGGCAGCCGAGCCCAGAGCAATGCCAAGGTCGGTCATCTTGATAGCGCAGTTTGGACCGTGAAAGGGCTTTTCCGGCTCATTTTCCAGAAAATGTTTTTGCGCCTGATGCATATCTTTGCAGGTTGCAAAGCCGCATCCTCCGCAGTCCAGGCCTACGCTGTCTGTAGCCCGGCAGCCCAGGAGAAGGCAGGCTTCGCTCTTTTCCAGGTTGCCGGCATCTCGCAGAAAGAACTTGATTCCCTGCGCCTCGCCCAGGCGGCGCAGCTCTCGGGAGAGCTCCACCATTTCTTTGCCGGTCACAACTCTGATTACTATCGAGTCCTGGCCACGGCCTTTGGGTGCGGTGCGAGCAGAGAGGGCCATGAGTTCTGCCACTATTTCTACCGCTCTGATAGTCATGAAAGGAGAATAAACGGATTGCTATTTATTATCAATGCCTCTCATCGAGGACGGTATAATCGTCATGATCAATGATGTGCTCTTTTTGCCTTCTGCTGTTTGTTCCGCTGTTTTCTCCCCTCTCTTTTAATATGCTCAGCAAGAGGGCGGCGAGAGCAGAAAGAGCCGCCGGACCGAGAAAACCTCTCTTCTTGGCAAACCGCAGGAGCAATAATTCCGCTGCGCCCTTGAGCAGAATTGAAAGGAGACTGGAGCCGCCCTTTCCTCCAGCTGGCATTGGCGCTGACTTTATGAGTTTGGAGAAAAATGTCATTATTTGAGATCTTCTCGATGGCTGAAGCGTCCATTTAACCGATTTTGTCAATGCCGCTAGAAAAGCGCTCCTCATCGCTTTGTTGAGAAGCACGGCGCTAATTGCGGTCTTTATGAGCTTTGTCAGCATTCCCATCAGAATTAATAACTGCCTGCACGGATATATTATTATCTATCGTATCGGTGATGACGACTGGACCTCTGATTTCATTCGTTGTTCTTGTCTTCAGGATTTTGCGAGAGATCCCCAATATTATGAGGCGGTAGCCAAATGATATAAATGAAAGGAGCGCGGCGCGAATGCATTTCTTAGCATCCCGGCAGGGATTGTGCCTCTACCTTACCACTGTTGCACCTATGGCGAGGAAGAACAGGATTGAGAAGAATGCGCCGAGTACTCTCTCTGCGGTGAATACGAGCTTTGTCGTCGATTTGGACCATCGCATCTCGGGAAGCATAGGGGGGTCTATAAAGAGCCTGGTGCCTGAAAGGAAGATAGTAGCGCTGAAGAGCATGGCATTGCCCAATAGCCGGAACTTGTCCCTCCAATTCTTGCCTTTGGGTCTATTGTGAGATGTACTGCCATACTTCTCGAAAATGCCCAAATTTGCGCCGTTGTAAGGCAATTTCCGATTGCCCGAACACCAAATTATTCCAAATACCAATACGCTAAATATCGACCATCCTAACGGATAGAATGGCTGTTTACCGTATCCATAAAATATCCATGCTCCTAAATCAAGAGCATGCATAAATTTATCGCCAATTCCATATTCATGGACCGATTCTTTATTTAAATATCTTGCGGTTTCAATTAAAATCCCTATTGGATCATTGGGTGAACCCCAATGGAGTAATTGGTCTATTCGAAATTCGTAGTAGCAATTATCCGCATCTTTATTGAAACCCAGATTTCTAAAATTCTCTATGAGTAATTGATATGCCGTGTCATCATATACCAACTTTTTGATATTATTCCAATTTATATATAGTTTGTCATACTTAGTTCTGGTTAAATCAAGCATGCTATTGAAATGAGCACCATCGAAGAGCGCTTCAGTCTTAAACGTACTACTTCTAAAGAAAATCTCTCCGTCAAACTTTGCATCTTTAAAGTTGGCCTCTTTTTCAAATGTGCTAACATTAAAGTAGGTGGCTTTTTTGAAAATCGAGGAGCTGAAGTCTGTAGTGCCGTTGAATTTCGAGCCCACGAAATCGGCAGGACCGTTGAATCTCGATGAATAGAAGGAGGCATCACCGTCGAATTTCGAGCTGCCGAAGTTGGCATTGCCGTTAAATTCCGCGTACCCTAGCTCAGAATCGACGATAATTTTCGATTTACCGAGCTCGAAATTGCCGTTGATCTTCGAAAGGTATCCGGCAGATATGCCGAATTTCGAGGCTCCGAACTGTGCATCACTGCTAAATATCGAGGCAGAGAAGTCGGCATCACTATTGAATCTCGAAGCCATGAAGTAGGAAGCACGGTTGAATTTCGAGCTATAGAAGCTGGCATTGCCGTTGAATATTGATGAGCAGAAAAAGGCATCACGGTTGAATTCCGAAAACTCGAAGTCGGCATCACGGTTGAATTCCGAGTCCAGGAAGTTGGCAATACCGTTGAATCTCGATCCAGAGAAGGAAGCATTGCCACTGAAATTAGAGTCACTGAAATTGGCAGTGTATAAAAAATTCAAGCCATTAAAGTAGGCATTGCCGTTGAAGCTTGAGTTGCCAAATTCGGCATCGTCCTCGAATTCCGAGCCCGAAAAGCGAGCTTCGACGTTGAATTCCGAGTCCATGAAATTGGCAGTATCTTTAAATTTCGAGATCGAAAAACTTGCATTGCCATTGAAGCTCGAGTTACTAAAGTCAGCATTGTTGTCGAATTCCGCGTTGGAGAAGTCAGCAGTATTTTTGAAAGTAGTGGATTCAAAATGCACTGGACCATTAAAGACAGCGTTCTTAAAATGGACTGGGTGCACAATATTCTTTTCGCTGAGGTTTAGTTTGCCGTTAATAATGCAATTATCGAAATTCTCGAGAGATCCTTCATTGATTTTTGTCTCCACATAGCTACCCTCGACGCTCTTCCTATCCACGCCTGAAGATAAATTAATCACTAAAATGATGATCGCCAGGATCGGAATTGTTCGACTCAGAGAGACAGCTCCTTAAGTGGAACAGGCTTTCCAACTACAAGAATTTTTGCACCGGGCAGATGCTGTTTGGCCTATCTCACTGCATGGCCTGAGAATGCCTGCAGGGAGCCGGAAGTCAGGCTATAATCCGGTCGACTGGACGCCGGGTAAGCTAGGCAGGGCGGCCTCAAGCATCCAACCGCTTGGCAGACGCCTATTGTCCTGTATCCATTGCGCCTGCTGCTCAGCATTCCAATAACGCCATGGGATTCTGGCGCTCTCCACGTTATGATAGTCATATGCACGATGCCAGTCTCCACCGAGGACCTGAGCGATTGCCTGGGCTTCCAAAGCGCTGACTGCATACTCAAATCCATAGAGGGAGTTCTGGCTCTGCCATACATGAGCTGCCTCATGGATCAGATGGCCGTCATCGATTGCTGCGCCGGGCATGTTGATGATGTTCCCGGTCGTCCGATAGCATCGGCCCGCGGCAAGTATGCTATTCGGGTTCAGTCGAATGATCGAGGTTGCCAGGCTGTTACCGAAGATGCCGTCGAGAAGTGCCTTCTGGGCCGGCGACAACCCTGGCAGAACGGCACGAATCGCTTGGTTCATCGGATTCAAGTAGGATCGTAACGCCCCTGCATACGGCAGATCTTGGGCGAGGCATTGTATGGCCGGCGATGCAAATGGCCGATTACCAGCAGTGTTTGAATAAGCATCGAAAAGATGCTCGCAAGAACCACCCGCTACCACGCAGTTGGCGACGGCATCAGCGTGTCGTTCATGCACATCCCCCTTTGCCCCAAATCCTTCCGGGATCCGGATCCCGGACCTCTGCTGAACCACGTGAGCTGCTTCATGTGCTGCGGTATGCAGACTAGGAGCATCTCGGAAGGCGACCTGCTCGCCGTTCGTATAGGCTTCCGCGCCCATTCGCAGGGCAGCTTCTGCCGCCTTGCCCCCGACATAGGCTTTCAAATTGCTGAGATCTTGCTGTGGGCCGAAGGACCGCTGGATTTGATCGAGGTGAGGCAGTGGACATGTGGTCCCAGTGGTTCCATTCCGGGCAATCTGTTGTATATCATTCATACTTGATTTCGTATGTATCGGCAATTGGCTGAAATCATACCCAAAGCGAATCTTTGCACTGGCTGATGATACGGGCTCGGGCTTTTGCATAGGGAAGATCCTACGGTAGCTTAAAGACTTGACAGATTTTTCCTGTTGAGTTGGTTTCGGGTTATGTAAGAATAAACGCATACTCAACACCTCTTGCTATGTGAATATGCATGAGTCACTATTTCAGTTTTATGGTTATATGTATGTATTATTAAAATCTCTCTGGCCAGAGAATCCGTTCTCTGCTTCTCTGCTTTATCATCTCTTCAGCCTCCACCACGGTTATGCCGAAGACCTCAGACAGGATCTCCTGAGCGGCATGAAGCTTCAGATTCGTCAAATCATCTTCACTCATTCCTGTGTTTTCGCGAGGCATAATGGGCATTCTATTCACTCTGCTATTGTTGCTCCTAGCTCTTGCCATATAGATGATACCTTTCAAATTGAATTTATCTTACTCTGTATTCATTTGATATAAATGCAATGCTTTGCAGAGACTTTTTGTCCGATAATTTGAATAAGTCTAAACCTGATTGAATTGAATCATTATGTCTGAGAAGATCGTCATAACTGGAGGAGCGGGCTTCATAGGTTCAAACCTGGCCGAATGTCTTTCAAGAGACAATGATGTTTTGGTCATCGACGACCTCTCCACAGGAAAGATGGAGAACCTGGCCGGCATGGATGTAAGATTTCTCAGGGGAGACCTGACCGACCAGGGGCTGTTAAAGGAGGCCTTTGCTGGAGCGAGGTGCGTCTTTCATCAGGCGGCAATAGCATCGGTCAAGAAGAGCGTGGAGAACCCCATGCGCACCAATGCGGTGGGCATCGATGGGACTCTCAATGTGCTGATCGCAGCCAGAGATGCCGGAGTGGATCGCGTGGTGCAGGCATCATCAGCGGCAGTCTACGGCAGCTCACCGAATCTTCCCAAGAAAGAGGATATGCTGGCTGAGCCGATGTCTCCCTATGCAGTCTCCAAGCTAACTGCTGAGCACTATGCCCGCGTCTTCCTGGAGCTTTATGGACTGAAGACCGTATCTCTGCGCTATTTCAATGTCTTTGGACCAAAGCAGGACCCCTCATCCGAATATTCGGGTGTTATCTCCAGATTTATCTCCGCACTTCTTCGCGATGAGCAGCCTGTGATCTATGGAGATGGAGAGCAGACTCGTGATTTCGTCTATGTGAATGACGTGGTCTCTGCCAATATTCTTGCGAGTCGCGCTGCACCCGGAATCTATAATATCGCCTCTGCCAGGAGCATCAGCCTGAATACCCTTATTGAAGTGATCGGCAAGATCCTGGGAAAAGAGGTCGTGGCCAGGCATGAGCCAGCCCGCGCAGGAGATATCAGGCACTCTCTGGCTGATATAAGCCGTGCGAAATGCATGGGCTATATTCCCAGATTCGATCTTGAAGATGCTCTATTGGAGACGATAGAGTGGTTTAAGAAGCAATAGAAGATTCTACTTGTCGAAATAGAATCCACATGTTTGAATCGTATCCAGATCCTCAGGGGTGAGCGGGAATGCCTTGCAGATACTGGGACGAATACGGTATATCCTGCAACGCTTTTTCTTGGAGTCGTAGGCGAGGCATGAGCCGCAGCATTTGCCGCATCTAGCACATTGTCCGTGTCTCTTGGCTCTCCACTCCAGCACTTGCTTATTATTGAGATACCAGATGATCCTTCTTCTAATCCATCCATCCAACATGAAAAAACCCGCTCGTAGCCATCTCATAATGCTTTTTTTTAGGCAAGGCGATCCGCCTGGCATGCTGAAGCCGCAGCGATGATTAAAAAGATTGCGGCCCGCGTCCGGCAGGGATACAAAAACCGGTTCACTCTTCTAGGTTGATCCAAATGACGAGAAGTATGAAATAGGATCAGTGCATCATGCATAGCGAATAAATCGTTTCAGGTGATGCAAGAATGAAGAGCCTTAAAGGAACCCAGACAGAGATGAATCTGATAACTGCATTTGCAGGAGAATCACAGGCCCGAAATAGATATTCATATTTTGCCTCACAAGCAAAGAAAGAGGGCTACGAGCAGATTGCTGCTATATTCCTAGATACTGCTGACAATGAAAAAGAGCATGCAAAGGTTCTTTTCAAGCTGCTGGAAGGTGGAGAGGTGAAAGTTGCTGCGCAATTTCCGGCGGGAGTAATTGCAACCACCAGCGCGAATCTATTGGGTGCAGCTGAAGGCGAACGATTCGAGTACTCAGAAATGTATCCCTCCTTTGCGAAGACCGCCCAATCAGAGGGTTTTCCTGAGATTGCTGCAACCTTCCTCAACATCGCCGTTGCCGAACGGGGTCATGAAAGAAGGTATCTAACTCTGAAAAGGAATCTTGATGAAGGAGCGACCTTCAAGAGAGATGGAAAAGTGGTCTGGAGATGCCGGAATTGTGGATATATGCATGAGGGCAACATGGCTCCTGATGAGTGCCCCGCCTGCAAACACGAGCAGGCATATTTTGAGGTCTTTGGAGAGGTTTATTGAAGTGGTATGCGAAAGCAGAGCAGACGAAAATGTCTGCATTAATTTTTCTTATCCAAAGCACAGCATATTGAGGCACAGCGTATTTATGTTGTTGCATTGATGCCAGATGCGGGGAATGGAATGAGAAGAATGATATTGATTGTCGCAGCGCTTATCGCTCTGGTTCTCTTGACGCAGAGCAAATCAATGGTTGATCTAGCAGGCAAGGAAGGCAATTTGATATTTAGAGGACTGGCAAACAATACAACCGCCAATTCATCGCTCAACATCTTGCAGAACGGCTCTGTCCTGTCTCTTGGCGGGGAGGGGGGAAATTCAATGATGCAAGATCTGGAAAATGCCTCTAAGAATCTCTCCGATTGGGGTAATGCGCCCCCTAAAGCGCCATCGCCTCCCATTTCTGATCCCAAGCTGGCAAATACCATTGCTATATTAAGAGCAAATCATGGATTCTGAGGGAACTAGATGAAACCTTCATTGATCGCAATCGTCTGCATATGCATCACCTTATTATGCATGCCACAATCATGTGGATATCAAAGCGTAGGCGAGCAGTATGGGACAACATGGCTGGAAAAGTATGGAACGAAGCCTATCAGCACTATGGAGATCGCCAATAATCTATGGAACTGGGGAGGTGCGCCCAAGGGATTTGCACTTCATAACGGTGTCCTTTATCCTCCGGGAACTGAGCCCCAATGGTACTATCCAGCCAGCTATTCGGACTACTCTCCTATCATCATCAATCGGAGTGATTCGAGATCTCTTGCATCCCAGAACCTCTTGAATGTAGATCCATGGCTGCTGTCCCAGCTTTCGGGAAGGCCTGTAGTGACTGTCAAAGATCCAGCGGGCACTTTGTTTTAAAATTTTTTTTTGGGCAGAGGAGCTTTGGAGCAGGATAAGCGATCAGCCAATAATGAAGATAATTCAGATCTCTCCTTATTTTCCGCCTCATGTAGGTGGGGTGGAATATCATGTAAAAGAGCTGGCCGACGGCCTTTCCAGGAGAGGGCATTGCGTCAGCGTTGCCTCATCCTGTGGAAGATGGACCGGTGAGCTGGTTAGCATACCGAGCATTGACTTATTCTATTCTCCGATACCAATTAAATTGCCGAAATTTCAGGCTGATGTCTTTCATAGCCATACTCCCAGTCCTCTTTTTGCATTCATGTTTCGTGGCGAGTCGCCACATGTTGTTACCTATCACAATGATGTGGTGATTCCGGAAAAGGTAAATGGGCACTCAATGCCCCGTCCATTTGCCGCTTCTCTGGAGAGGATAAATGAGCGGATGGTTCGGCCGGTTCTGGATGGGGCTGAGATTGTAATCGCCACCACCAAGAGCTATGCATCGACCTCTATCGTCCTCAAAGACTATCTTCACAAGCTGAAAATTGTGCCCAATGCGGTCAATGTCTCTCTCTATCCGCAAGGACGAAAGAAAGGCAATTATGTGGTTTATGCCGGCAGGATGATCAGCTACAAAGGAGTGGAGACCCTGATCTTTGCTATGAGCGAGGTGCAAAAGAGGGCGAATCTGGAGCTGCTGCTGATAGGAGATGGCTATGATAAGAGCCGCCTGGAAGAATTGGCGAGAAGGCTGCATGTCCGGGCTAAGTTTACAGGGAGGTTGGAGCGAAGCATGTTTATAGATACAATCTCCCGAGCAGAGGTGCTCATCTTGCCCACCCAGAACCGCCTGGAGGCTTTCGGCATCGTTCTCCTGGAAGCTATGGCCTGCGAGACGCCAGTTCTCGCTTACAATACTCCGGGAGTAAACGAGGTAGCTCTGAATGGCGGCATGGTCTACTCCAGCATGGAGGAGCTTTGCGAACTCATACTGGAGCTTCATGAAAACGAGCTGCAACGAGAGCGTCTCGGTGTCGGAGGTAGGAAGGCGGTGGAGGATAAATACTCCTGGAAGAGGGCGCTTGATTGCATGGAATCGATCTATCAAGAGGTGGCCTAAAGAGAAAAATGGCTGCCTGCGAGAGGGAACTTGAAAATTCAGCTAAAGGATGAACGGGTTAAGGCCGCATCGCTCGCCGTCTTCATGAGCCTGGCGGCAGTCATTCTTATATTAAAGTTTACAGAGACTAATTTGAGCTGGAAGATGATCTCTGCAGTCCAGGTGCGATTCTTGCTGCTGGGGCTCGTCCTGCATGCCTTCTCTTGGATCTTTTATGCAGTCAGGCTCAAGCTGCTGGCTTCTCTCGCCGGACATGAGATAAGCTTTCACCTTTCGCTCATTTCGACGCTGGCGTCTAATTTTCTTGCTGCTCTTACTCCCTCTTCCGCTGGAGGAGAGCCTTTGCGCATTAAGATCCTTGCTGATGACGGGATGAGCTACGGCAGCGCAACGGCCGTGGCCGTAGGTGAGAGGCTGCTGGATAGCATATTCTTTGTTTCATCCCTGGCTCTATTTTTAATCTTCTCTGACTTTCTGACCGGCTTCGGCCTGAAGATCGGGGCATTCTTCGTCATACTTCTCATTTTGATTCTCACCTTTCTCTGGCAGCTTGTCAATCGCCCGGAGAGAGTCGCCGGCCTTTTGCTATGGCTGAAGAAGAAGACCGGCAATAGACCCATTATCTTCTCTTTGGAGAGAGAGATCTGGCTCTTTCGCGAAGCGGGCATTCAGCTGGCCAGAGAGACATTGCGGCGCACTCCTGTGATGGCAGCTCTTACTGCACTCATATGGATGAGCGATTTTTTAGTCCCATCCGCTTTGCTGGTCGGCATGGGAGCGGAACCTAAATTCCTCCTCTCCATCACATCCCAGATTATCCTGGCCATAATTGCTATACTACCCCTGACTCCTGGGGGCAGCGGCGTGGCTGAGCTATCGATGAGCTATCTTTACTCCATGTTTGTCTCGCCTGCACTGCTGGGGCCTCTGGTGATCCTCTGGCGAGCGGTCACCTACTTCTCCAACATTGTGGTGGGAGCAGCTTTTGCCGGGGCTTCCCTCAACTGCATGAAGAAGAGATAAAAAAGATAAAAAACATAAAAAAGATAAAAGAGATACGATATATTCCTCTAATCTTGTTTCTTAATCTCCTTCTTAATCTCGCTTTATTATTATTAGGGTTACATCCGATTGAGAATGCTTTGAACCGGAATAATCCTGAAGACTCTTCTCTGCAATCATCATTATCTCTGATGCAGGTCGATGTCTATTTGTTATTGCCAGATTTATCAGTCGTTCTATGCCGAATTGATCCCCTGAATCATTTTCCAGCTCGACGACACCATTGGAATATATGACCATAACATCGCCCGGCTGAATGGGTATCAGCGTCTTTTCCGGCTCCATTTTGTCCAGCATTCCAAGAGCTATGCCGCCGCCACCAAATGTATCCACCATTCCTCCTGGGTCGACGATGAAAGGAGGATTAAAGCCGGCATTTACATATTCCAAAGTGTGGTTTGCGGAATCCAGCAGTGCATAGAAACATGCCAGATTGGCTCCGTGACCATGCAGATTTATCTGCGAATTCAGTTCGCTGATCGCTTTTGCAGGATTCAATCTATCTGGCGAGGCTCGAAACAGGGTTTGCGACATAATGGCAAGCATAGCTGCCTGGACACCATCCCCACCAACTTCCGCCATTTCGAGGGCTATCTTATCATCAGCTCGGGAGATATCGTAAAGATCAAAAACATCTCTATCAGTTGGCCAATAAAGCGTCTTGATTTCGTATTCCTCTTCCTGGGGCACATTCGCCGGAGCAAGATTGCGCTTTATCCCTTCCAGGAAGGCTATCTCTTTGCCAGAGCCTTCCCGCAAAGCGGCATCATCTTCTTGCTTTTTTGCATATCCTTTCAAGCTCTGTACCATTTTATTGAAGGATACTCCCAGGGGAGCCAGTTCGCCGGAGGTCCCGGCTGTAACATCAAACTCGCCACGAGATATCTTTGCAGCCGCATGGCAGAGCGATTCGATCTGGCCATCGATTCTTCTGCTCATCCACCATCCGGCCCCCAGGACAGAAAAAACAGTGAGAACAAAGATGGTCAGGGCATATTCCCAGACTCTTCGCGAAGCATCATTCAAGGCGGCTGTTGCGCTCATAGCAACATCCTTAACACCGGAATCAATGAATCGAGCCGGCAGGCTCATCTCTTCTGCAGGATAGGCAATGCAGACGATCCAGCCAAGAGTTGCAATGCGCGAGAACGCTACATAACCGTCCCCATCTTCCAGCCCTATCACGCTTGAGCCTGAACTATCTCTTATCATGTTTTTGCCAAGAGCTCTGACTTCTGGGTTATTGGATTCGAATAGATTATCGGTTATGAAGAGCTCTTTCAGATCATTTTCCGGCTTATTTTTAGATCGATATATTATCTGGCCGGATGAATCAACAATGAAGGGATAGCCTCTGCCTTTTAAGGATGATAGATCGTTATAGATCGAATATAAAGAGACATCCATTCCCGCAATTCCTGCAAACCTATTGTTTCGATAGAAGGGAGTGGTAACGGTAATTGCATAGTCTCCCTTGCTATCCATATATGGCCCGGTCCAGATGGTCTTCTTCTTTTGCTTGGACTGGGCATAAAACGGCATATCCTTGTAACCGAAAAGCGCCGTGTTGCTGAGAGTTTTGTTGCTATACGGCCAAACCGCAAGCACTCCATCTTCGGTTCCGATATATGATAGATATTGCGATGATTTGCTTTTATGAAGCGCCTGCATGATCCTGGCAGGAGCACATAGTGATCTTATGGTGGCATCTCTGATATCTGAGGTTGTGCGATTGGAATCCATTGGGGAAACCCATATTCCCGCGGGGGTACAGCTTTCATTTGTGGAGCCGGCTGCTAAATAGTCGGCAACCAGCTCATTTTCTGAGGCAATGCGACCGAAGAACTCATCATACTGGCGGGACTTCGCGATAGCTAGCTGCACCTGATCGGCACCGCCCTGACCGACCTCCAATGCGGAGCGGTTCAGGGACTTGCTAAGGCTAGTGATATTGCTTTGAACATCAACTGACGCATTATTCATCTCCACCACAGAAATTATGCCCAGAATAATCATCGGCAGCAGAGCAAAAGCTAGCAGAACAAGCAGGAGCCTTTCTCTTAATCCTTCGAAGCCAGCCATTATTTATTCCATTGACCAGGTAATATAAACTCTTTTCAGCAATCCCTTGAAAATCCCTGCAAAAACTATTTATTGATACCATAGGAATAATTATTGTGAAAGGGCCCTATGAATTCCTCCAACCTCTGAGCCGGTTGACAAAGGCTTACCTCCGCTATGAAAGAATTATATGGGCAATGAACGCTGCAATAATTTCCATATCATTATACGCAATTGCAGAAATCATTGGCATTCCCGCCTTTATGAGCTTTTATTATCAGGATGTCATTCTCCTTGCGTCGCTTCCTGCTATTATCTCCATAATCCTCGGCCTGGTTGGATCGTCGCTAATCAAGAGGCGGAAAAAGGCAGATATATTTGCGCTCCTGGGACCACAGCTATCCGAGAAGACCCGCACTGCCTATGACAATCGCGAAGTTGATTCACTTCCCATGCAAGAGCTTGCCGCGGAGATCAGAGCAAGTCTGAATAAAATCAAGCCATCAGATATCCTCAATTCGCGGCGAATCGGCGGCAGGGCGTTTGTAATCGTAATCATATCCGGTGCAGCCATCCTTCTGGCAGAGAGCGAGATTATCAGCCCATCTGATTTTCAGTCCCTTGCCGATTTGAGAGACCAGGCCATCTCTGCTTTTGAAGGTGAAACGCCGACGATGAGCACAGGCCAGGAGATTAACCTCACAGGAAACCTGTATGGCAATCCCTCTCTGGCTGTTTTAAACGAAAACAAGATGGAAATTGTTCTCTATCCAGGAATAGGAGCCGGATCCCTGGCCCGAAACACAGAGCCAGTGGAGCGTGTCTTCTCGCAATCCCAGGCAGGGGACGCAACCGCAGTTCCCTCCGAGCTTTATATCGAGAGCCTTCCTCCCGAAAACAAAGATATAATCAAAAGATACTTCACCATTCTTTCCCAAAGCGATAGATGATGCTTTCCAGACAATGGTGCCGCTTTTTTCTTGAAGCCTATATTTTCATGACTTAGATTGGCCAAGTATCTTCATCAAGAGCGTTTTTCCCTCTTTTGTTGATAATAGCGGAATGTCCCAATTTGCTGTCACTTGCCCTTCTTCCCTGTAGACCATTATGCCTCGCCTCTGCCAGGCGGGGGTTTTGGCGAGATTTATGCCCTTCTGAAAGACAAGCTCATGAATCTCGTTTTCTTTCAATCCTCTCAGCTTATCCATGGCCTGTGTCTCATTTAGGCCTTCCTCCAGCAGCAAAAAAAACCCGTAAGAAAAAACATGGTTTCTCCAGGTTTCATCCTGCCGCTCCATGAGGTAGCTTCCTATCTCCTCCAGACAGAGTGGGATCGTGCGGCAATCCAGCGAAACGAGCCTATGAAGCTCCAGGGATATTGCCGCAGAGAGAAAGCCCGCCGCCAGCGAATCGATCTTTTCCACTCTGCCGGCAAAAGGGCATTTTAGAAAAACCAGGCTGATCTCGTCAGAGAATGTAAAGGCCAATGCGGGTTGGGGTCCGAAATGCAAAAAGAACTTCTGCGCAGCGGATACCATTGCTCTGGCAAAATCGATGTCGTAGGGCTTTGAGCTTTTCTCCAGCACCTTTTTAAAGCCTCTTCCGTCCGCTCTTACTATCAGCGGTGCGCGAGCACATAGGCCGGAATAGATCTCCCAGCTAGTCGACTTTGCGCTGATCCTTTGCATTTCTGGTCAGGTGACGGATGATGACAATATCGCCCACAGCAGTAACCCAGCGATAGGGTATTACAATACCCTTACCCTTTTGATCGAATAGCTCTCGGTTCACGCCCCCAAGAGCCAGGCCGCTCACCACGCCGTTCTCAGGGTCAAGAACGGCATCTTCTATCCTGCCTACAAAGATGCCCTTTTGAGTATAGACATCCTGGTCAAGGATCGATGTGATCTCTAAATTCATCAAAAATCCCATAATAAAAATTCGCATATTAGATATTAACTTTGCTCTGCAAAATCCTCAGGAGCCGGAATACCCATACGGATAATTCGGATCATATCCCGGATAGTTATTCCAGGGATCATAGGTGGACTTTCCGTCAGAAAGAAGGCTATAGATATTATATCCGGGATTGTTCGTAGCATATCCCGTGGCAAATCCTGTGGTATATTTGCTCAGGTTCTGGAGGTTGTTCTTTCCGTAAGGAGACTCAATTTTTCCATATCCCAAGTTGAAATGAGATGTATAGTAGTCCTCTGGATATTTGAGCGTCCCATTGCTTACGGAAAATCCCCTCGGAGTTCCTCCCCAGCCCCAAAGACCACTGCTAATTGCGATTGTGCTATCCAATGAGAGCGTCTTGCTCTTGGCATCTGATGACGGTGAGGTGGACGCTATATCGGTTTGGTATTTGGAAGAAGCTGGGGTGTAGCTGCCCACATATTGCCATTCTACTGCCGCCACGGATAGATAAAGCACCATGAATACGGCGATCAATACCAGTAAAATGCTCTTATTGCGTCCTATTTCGATCCTCATCGTGTAGACCTGCATCTATTGATTTCGATCAATAGCATAAAAACATGTGGTAATAAAAATATTGCGTTTCCTCCCAGGATTAAAGGTGGTGGGCTATTCCCAGTCCTTACCCCAACGTTATAATATGGAAAAGAGCATCTTTTATTGACGGGTCCTTCAGAGTCCCTCAGAGGAGGTGGCAAAAGGTGATAGTTGTTGGCATATGCGGCAGTCCTAAAAAAGCTGGAAATACTGAGTTTCTATTAAATGAATCCCTATCTGTAGCAAAGCAGAGAGGCTTTGAGACCGAAAAGCTTCTCGTTTCGGAGATAAGCGTCGATTTCTGCAATGACTGCGGTGATTGCAGCAAAGGAAGAGCCTGTCCTAAAGAGGATGATATGGCGCGAGTCCTCTCTTCGCTGCAAAGAGCAGATGGGATAATAGTCGCCACGCCGGTCTACTTTGGAAGCGTAACTGCTCAGCTTAAAGCGATCTTCGACAGGACCATCCCTCTGCGCAGACAGGGATTTCGTCTAAAGGATAAGGTCGGCTGCGCCATAAGCGTCGGAGGAGCAAGAAACGGAGGCCAGGAGAAGGCATTGGATGCCGTTCACGCCTGGATGCATATCCACGGCATGATAATAGTCGGCGATGATGCCCATTTCGGAGGCATCGCCGTTCGGCCCGCGGCTGAGGACCGCATCGGCAGAAAGACGGTCGTGGCAAGCGCCAACAAGCTATGCGATCTTCTGGAGAGGATGGAAAAGAAGAAGAGCTGCTGGGGCGGAGATTGAAGCAAAAATTTTTGGGTGAAAAGGGACTGATCGGACTCATAGCATTTCTGAGCGCATTCGTTCCTCTGTCCACCGATCTATATCTTCCCGCATTGCCCGGCATGGCCAAATTTTTTGGTGTGTCAACGGACCAAGCAAATCTCACTCTTATCCTGTTCTTCGTCTTTTTCGCTGCAGGAACCCTCTTCTGGGGGCCGCAAAGCGACAGATACGGACGCAGACCGATACTGCTGATTGCCCTTTCTATCTATTCAGTCGCTGGTTTCCTGTGCGCTGGGTCTGCGGATATATACCAGCTAATATTATTCCGGATACTGCAAGCTCTGGGCGGCAGCGGGGCTTTTGCCGTGGCCACTGCCATAATCAAGGATGTCTATGATAGCAGGAACCGGGAGACGATTTTAGCCCTGGTTCAATCCATGGTTCTCATATCCCCAATGGCCGCACCTGTCTTAGGCGCTCTCTTGCTCACTATTACCTCCTGGAGAGGAGTCTTTCTGATCTTAGGGGGCATAGGCTTGGTGGCGCTGGCGGGAAGCTTCGCTCTGCAGGAGACTGCTGAGAGATGCCAACCTGATACGGCAGGGCAGGCCTTGAGAAGCCTTGCCAAAGTGGCAAAGAATCCTGGGTTTGCCTCCTTGCTTCTGATCTTTTCATTGCTCAGCTTATCCGGCATGGCATTCATTGCATCGTCTTCGTATATTTACATCAATGGATTCGGATTAAGCGAGCAGATTTACAGCTATTATTTTGCCTTCAATGCCCTGGGAATGATGGCCGGGCCTGTGATATATCTGCGGCTGGCCAGGAGGATTTCGCGCCGATCTATCATCCCGTTCGGTTTTGTGGCTATCTCAGCCAGCGGAATCTTGATTGCTCTTCTGGCAAGCGCCAGTCCCCAGATATTCGCCCTGGTGCTGCTCCCTGCCACAATCATGTCCAGCTGCATACGCACTCCCGGGGCAAATCTGATGCTGGAGCAGCAGGATGAGGATACCGGCTCAGCCTCGGCCCTAATGAGCTGCTTTGGCATACTGATGGGCAGCGTGGGCATGACCATAATCTCACTGCCCTGGGGCAATACCATCAGTATCCTGGGAATGATGAACATCCTGGTCGGCTTGACCTGTCTCATCCTGTGGCAGCTTTTATCAAATAAGCCATTTATAAAGCAGATTCCAGAGAACATGGCCATGGTGACGCACTGAGATTCATTAATCCGGAAGGGCTGATATCGACATAATAAAATAAATTAATATATCATGCCACCCTCATGCTATTTATGTCCAGAAGATTTGCAGTGCTATTAGCATTAATTCCGGCGCTTTTTTATATTGCCCTCGCCGCTGAAGTGCCTCATATTAATCCTCATGTTAATGATCCTACAACAGGCTATCAGCAGAGTCCTGCCATCTTGAAAGATGAAATCATCATTGCCAAGGATAATGGCAGCCGAGTAGAATGGAGGCATATCATCCTCCAAGGGAACAACACCGAGATAGGCATGGCTTTAGGGCAGATCGCGCAGAAGGATTATGGTGTTGAATCTCTCTCGAAATATGCAGGTCCAATCTATGGCAAGGCCAGACGAGAGTATATGGAGAAAAACTATCCACCCATGTTCGAGAGAATGGCAGGCATAGCCAAAGCCTACGGTCTTCCTGCAGACAACTATACATTTGATACCACTACTCTCGCCTATGATGCAGGATCTATGGCATGCTCTATGATCTACTTCCCTCCGGAGACCATGATTAGTGGGCATGCTACAGCCTCCAGGAATACGGAATGGTATCTGGTTCCTATGGATTATTATATCAATATGACCGATAATATGACTGGCAATGCAGCAGCATCCCGTGACTTCCTGATGGAGATTTATCCCGATCAGGGTTACTCGACAATGGTTCTTAGCATGATCGACCTGAATTCGGCCACAGACGGCCTGAATTCTGAAGGTCTGGGCATATCAATGCTTGAGGACAGTTATATGGGCGGTGATAAAATGGCACCTCTGGCAGGAGCGAGAGACAGCGGAATCAATAACCTGCAGTTGGCCCGGCTTATACTGGAGACCTGTAAGACCGTAGAAGAAGCAAAGATCGCATTCCTGAATAATCGGGAGTTCTTCTCTGCGGATGCAAGCCACTATATGGTTTA
Organism: Methanosaeta sp. PtaU1.Bin112; assembly: GCA_002067705.1. Taxonomy (GTDB): domain Archaea; phylum Halobacteriota; class Methanosarcinia; order Methanotrichales; family Methanotrichaceae; genus Methanothrix. The sequence goes on along the minus strand of MVRL01000090.1, from coordinate 61,291 downwards.
TGACAGTTCTGGAAATTCAACTGTGGTTGAGTGGAACCGTACAAGTGAGAGTGTTATCTTTACCGACGGTATCAAAGGCAAACCCAATATAATGACCAACCATCCCATCTATCTCTACACCAATTATGCTCTTGAGGACCTGCCCAGAGAGATGGATTTGATTCCGTACGGCGATCCATACGACTCATTCATCCGGTATATTACTCTGAGCAACATCACTAACAGCCAAAAAGGCAAGTTCACGGATATGCAGGCAGCCGATGCCCTGAGTGCCGTCTCTCCAAACACCGTTATCGCTGCCGAAGGTGCCATGAGGCCGCTTCCCATCAATACCATATATCATGTCCTCATGGATCTTGATAACAGGAGCATGATGGTGAAATTCTATCTCAATAACGGGCCGGTTGATCCGGAAACAAAGAAGAACACATCGATCTTCTCCCCATACATGACATTCAAGATGAACGGCTAAATTGGGATGTAGCGGGGAAGGATGTGGATCTGTGGGGCCGTCTCAAATTCCACAATCCTCACAACATCCCCAAATTTATGCGTAATTAGTTTTAGCAAGCTCCAGCAGGCAATATTGATAGGGCAGCCCCTCAGGCTTTTCGCAGAATTTCTCTTGCAGCCGTCGATAGACCTCCTCAATCAGCGTTTTATTGTCTGGATTGAGTCCGATCTGCATAGACGATTCGCTCCAGGCCCTGACCACGCGGGCCAGGGTAGCGGCAAGCATGGACCTCTCCTGCGGGTCGTGCAACTTGTCCTGCGACCTGGCGAAATAGGCACACGGTACGGTCAGATGGTCACAGGATCTCAAGGCAAAGCAATCCTTGAGATTGTCTTGCTCGAACAATGAAGCCATCTCCTGGGGAGTCGCAAAGTAATCCGGGATAAAAATGGCTTCAAGCTCAGCATCTGAGAGCTTTCTCTCCCTATGCAGCTCCTGACAAATCTCCCAGAGATTGTTGTATCCAGGAGAAGCAGGCCAGCGGTCCCCTCCCAGGTTGGCCAGGTTTGCCAGGAATAATGCGCCGCCTTCAACCAGAGACTGTGAGCATTCCTGCAAGAATGTCCGAAAATCCTCGTTCCATTTTTCAGCAAACCTTTGGCATTCATGTGCAGGAAGCTGATTGGGCTGCAGGCAGTGAGGATGGCGAAAGAATTCCGGTCCGACCGTAGTGGCATTCATCCAGTGCAATGCAGTGGATGAAAAGCCTATCTGCAATTTGCCTTCTATCTCCGGAAACCTCTCATAAAAAGATCGCTGAATATATTGGCTATCTACATGCTCCAATCTCGATAATGCCGAGCCATTCCAGAACGCCATAAAGCCCTCAGGATCAGCCAGATCGATGTAGACCAACTTGATGGCCAGGGCGGCATTTACCTCGTGAATCTGTCGGCTTATTTCCAGAAACAGCTCGCTGGAATTAGCGCCGTCTGCAGCTCCGTAATCGGCGATCATAAATTCCTCATCAGATCTCATGGAAGCGATCCGCGTGCGGATGCGTCTGAGGTAAGCCTGCATCTTGGGCAGTACCTCTGCATTCACAGCTCGGGCCGTATCTGAGATCCGGCTGTAATCCTCGGTCATCGTCGGTGAATACAGCTGTGATGAAACCACACTGTCCTTTTCCATGTAATTCTGCCTCTTAGCTGCAACTTCGTCCTGATTCATACTACTAGTCTGCTCTGACATTCTGCCTCCCCGGGTCCCTGTGAAAGCCTTATTATCCAATAATTTAGATAGGCATAGCATGTTCATGAAGAGACATGTTCTCACCATGCGAGAGTTCTCCAGAGAGGAGATCGATTCTGTGCTCGATCTGGCCGAGTCCCTGGAGCCTTATGCGCGAGGAAAGAAGAGCGATATGATGGCAGGCAAAATCCTGGCTCTGCTCTTCTTTGAGCCCTCCACCAGAACGCGCATGTCATTTGAGACCGCAATGAAGAGGCTGGGGGGAGGGGTCATCAACCTGGGGCCCGCAGAAGGATCTTCCATCTCCAAAGGCGAGTCTCTGGCGGACACGGTGCGAGTCATCGGCGGCTATGCTGATGCCCTGGTGCTCGGCCCGCCTCGCCTCCCAGTTTTCGCCTGTGCCCGTGCTCAACGCTGGTGATGGTGCCGGGCATCATCCCACTCAGACTCTTCTGGACCTTTACACCATCAAGAAAGAGAGCCATCTGGAGAATCTGAGCATTGCTCTTGTTGGCGATCTGAAATACGGCCGCACGGTTCACTCTCTGGCCTATGCTCTCTCTCTCTTCGGGGCCGACATAACTCTCGTCTCTCCCGCCAGCCTGAGAATGCCCGATTCCATAAAGTCGGATCTGTCCTGCAAGGGGACACAGGTTCGCGAGACCTGTGACCTGGGAGAGGTGATCACCAATGTGGATGTGCTTTACATGACCCGCATTCAAAGAGAGAGGTTTCCAGATCCGGTAGAGTACAAGAAAGTGGCCAGTTGCTACAGAATCACTCCCGAGTTCATGGCCGGAGCCAGAGAGGGGCTAATTGTCATGCATCCTCTGCCGCGAGTGGACGAGATTGCTCCATCCGTGGATGAGACGCCTCATGCTCGCTACTTCCAGCAGTCTTTTTACGGCGTTCCTGTTCGCATGGCTCTTCTCAAGATGCTCATCGGCGGGGGTTGCTAAAATGTCCGAGATAAAAGATGTGCCAAAGGGGCTGCGGGTAAAGCCCATCAACAACGGAACGGTGATTGATCACATTGCTGGTGGCCAGGCGCTCAATGTTCTCAAGATCCTGGGAATAGCTGGCACTACAGGCGCTACTGTCTCCGTGGTCATGAACGTGGAAAGCAGAAAGCTCGGAAAAAAGGACATCGTTAAGGTCGAGGACCGCGAGCTGTTCGAGGAGGAGGTAAACCGGATCGCGCTGATCGCTCCGGCTGCATCTATCAATATCATAAGGGATGGCAAAGTCATTGAAAAGAGAGCTGTCGATCTGCCGGATGAGATCGTGGGAGTGGTTCGCTGCCAGAATCCCAACTGCATCTCCAACACCCTTGAGCCCATAAAGTCCAGGATGCTTGTCAAGACCAAAAACCCGGTTCTGTTGCGTTGCCTCTATTGCGAGCAGCTTCTTGCTGACAGAATCGCAGAATACTTGATCTGAACGAATGCGAAAGTATAAATCAGGTTTGAGGCATGTCTTGCCCCGGATTAGGTTAAGTTCATTCAGGATTAGGATGGAGAAAAAGATGACTGTGAAGAATGGCGATTTCATCAGAATTGATTACATAGAGAGCGTTGATGGGCAGGTAATTGCTGCCACGGATAAGGACGTTGCCACAGAGAAGGGAATATTTGACGAAGAGATCCAGTATGGTCCACATCTCATTGTAATTGGTGCCGGCCAGCTAGTGAAGGGCTTCGAAGAAGATCTGATTGGAAAAGAGATCGGATACAGTGGCAGGGTGGAGATACCGCCTGAGAAAGCCTTCGGATTGCGCGATCCCAAGAAAATTGAGATCGTTGCCCTGAACAAATTCAAGGATAAAAAACCTGTAGTTGGAATGCGCGTGGGCCTCGAGAATAAGGCTGGAACCGTCACCAGAATAATAGGGCGAAAGGCGAGCATCGATTTCAACCATCCTCTGGCCGACAAGACCATCGTCTACGAATACAAGATCACTGAGTCCATTGAGGATCGGCAAGAGAAGCTCAAAGGCCTCATCAAGACATTTGCCCGCATGGATCTCGAAGCGGAAATAAAGGATGATGTTGCCGTAATAACCGCTCCCTGGGAGCTCTCCTATTACAAGGAATGGCTCATGATCAGGCGCGGCGTGGCGGAGATGATCATTCATCATCTGGGGCTGAAAGAGGTAGACTACGTCGAGAAGCATACAGGTGAGCGTGTCACCTCGCAGCTTATCTCCCCGCCGGGAAAGGAGCTAAAGGCCGAGCCAACAGAGCCGGAAGAGTTGAAGCCCGAGGAAACAACGGCAGCTTAGAATGCTGTCGATCTATCTTTTTTTTTTAATAAAAAAATTTGCCTCTTTTCAGCCTGGAAAATTTCCGCTTCAATAATCATAAAAACATATGATAGGCTGCCACCAGGGCCGATTGCTGGCGGCAGGGTGCCAAATCACATTATCTTCAGAAGAAATGCTTGCTTCAGAAGAAATATCCGCCGTGAGTAGACCAGGACCATCTAGTGGAATAGGAGTAGCTCACTCCGCTCCATCCGTAGACATTGGTTGCATACCAGGGATCATAGACTATCGGATCATAATAGTAAGTGTATGTTGGATAGACAGCAGGTGCGGTGTAGTAGGTCGGATAGGTATAGGTATAGCTTGGATAGGTATAGGTCGGATACCAGTAGGTATAATGATAGGATGGATATCCCCAGCTATAGACATAGGAAATGCCGCCGGGATTGAGCCAATCATGATATTTGTGGGCATCGAAATCATGCCTATCGCCATGGCCGTCAGGGCCATCATGACCGTCATGACCACCGAAACCATCCGATCCGTCATGAGGTGAAGCTCCAAAACCATCCATTCCATCTACGGCGGCGCCCACTGCAACCAGCATTCCCAGCGCCAGGATTGACAACATCAGCTTTATTGAGTAGATTACAATTCCTCCAAATACCTTGTTCATTAGCTTAATATTAAAAGGTGATTTTTATGTAGATATCACCTAATATCTACATGAACCCTCTATATGGCTTCGCATATCGAAAATATCATCTCCATACCCTGAACTGATGGGGCCGGGAAGGGCCGGATATCAGAGAGATAGGTTTCCTGGGCTCAAGAGTGCCTCTTCCTCTTTTGGCACCTCAACATGCAGGGTGTAGATCAGGTCCCTGATGATCTCCCAGGGGAAGGTGGATATGATGCGGCAGTCGGTCTTTCCTCGGTAGACTCCATCCTCGGAGATTCTCGCATCTGGGGAGTAGCTGGCCGCGACGATGAGATCGCCTTCCTGGTATTGGCCCTGTCCTAAAAATTGCCTCTCAAATCTGAAATTGCCCAGGGAGGCCGGTTTTCCGTCGATTGTTAGCGGGTAGAGATTGGGCTTATCCGCCCCGGCGCTTATCAGAGCGCTGTACACAATATATTCATTGGCGGTGATATTGGCAACCATTGGCTCTTCATAGCGTGTCAGAATCAGCCAGGCAAAGTAATCGGCGCTATCTATGGTCAGGTTGTACCGGTCAAATTTAACACCCATTGAGGTTACACCGCGAGTTGGCGCCTCAACGATTACTTTGTAATCCAACGTGGTATTCATAACGAAAGAGACGTTGTATGGCCCAACCGGTCCGGATTCATTATAAGCATGAGCCGGTGCTGTAAGTGATGCTAGGCCCAGCACCAGGATCAGGATTAATTCTGCGCGCATTGCTATTGCTACTCATTTCAATCCATTTCATTCTTTTGGTCTTTCTTAGGCGGTCTCTCATAGGCTGGCAGATCGATCAGCCTTGGGTCGGCAATCGCTTTTCCCACGGTGAAATGGTACAGGTCCTGATATTTTAATCCGGAAAGCCCAAGCATGGTGTGCACCATATCATCGAAGAAGCAGCCGATGCCGCAACCCTGAAAGCCCTCGGCCTCTGCTGTCAGGTAGAATGCCTGGCCGATAGCCCCGCACTCCCAGAAGAGCCGGCGATAGTACCAGGGACCGTATTCCTTCAAAGGCTCTTCAAACTGGGCAAGCATGGCAGCAGCAAAGCATCCGTCTGAGGCTATGTTCTGGCGGCAGGATGTCTCCTTGGCTGCCAGGCGGCTGTCACCCTGAGCGAGCAGATAGAGCTTAATATCATCAGGCGTGCGCGATGGCCTCTCCCAGAGAAAATCCTCACGCATGGCCTCTTTTAGCTCTTCTTTCCGCCTGTCGTCTCTAAGCCATAAATACAGCCCTTTTTCCAGATCATCCACGCGGTGCGCGAAGATGATCGGATGAACAGAGGGCCGATTGGGCAGCAGGAAAAAAGGAGATGACCTCGGCATTGCATCTTGCAAAATGGCAAAGAAACTGTGCTTTGGCATGCTGCTTTTGCCATCCATAACCTGAGCACTGCGCCTTTTGCGCAGCACCTGGCCGTACCTGGCGACAGGATCGGTATGCGGGTCGCAGCTAGAATCATTACGCGCTTCTGGGGCGCCGGGAAGAGAAGATGAGTCGGAACGGATTGCCGAGCATATAGCTGAGCAGATATTATCGGCAGCCTGTTTCTTGCTGGCCTCACTTGCCAGCTCGATCCAATCCCAGGGAACATGCCCGGAGCTTAATACATTAGCCCGGACCGGCTCCCTCTGAAATTTCAGCTTGGACAGGTTCGATAAATGCAGCCGGAGTCGATTCTTGCTGCCGTCTGTGCGAATTGTCATGAGCAGTCCTGCATGCTCATCTTCCAGGTCATTGCCGGAATGCTGGATCAGATCTTTCAGGCCGAGCAAAGCCGTCAGATCGTCGGTTCCCAGATCATCTTCAAGCTGTGCCTGCCAGCCCAAACAGCGTGCGGCCACTGCCACCGCCGCCATAGCATGACCCAGATCGAGCATCGAGTAGCGGAAGCCCCTCTCTCCATATTTCCAGGATTGCCGCCAATAGATAGAGGTGAGTGCCAGGAGCAGCGTTCCTCTGGCAAGACCAAGCGCCTGCCAGCTTGACTCCTCCATTCCGGCGATCTTCTCAAGAGCATGGATTTTGGGAGAATAGTGGTACAATCCTGGCGACAATGCCGGATATGATGCATCAAAAGGGCCGGCAATCAGATAGGCTTCCGTAGGATGCAAATTGCCGCTGGAGGGATTCACGCGCAAGAACCACCTGGCTCTGGCCAGACTCTTCTGCCCGGATATCGCCAGGCTCTCAAAGAAGAGCTGAGAGAGGCTCATGAGATTCAGAGGAGAAGGCCCTTTGGTGCAATCTGTTCTGTATTCCGTTATGTATTCAGCTGTTCCCTCGATCCCGCTCTCCTGTGAGTGAAAACCCTCTCTGCTTAGCGGGATTTCAGCCGCTCCTTCGTATCTTCGAAAGGGATCCGGCTGAGTGGACCAGTCCAGTCCGGTCGGTCCTGGGGCCATAGATCGAGGCCGATGCTTCGTCCTCAGGTGGTAAGCGATAACCTGATCGTAGTCTTCAGACATAAGTTCAGACACAATGCTCCTCTGATGAATGGATAGCGGTGTGCTTTCTGTCCCCGGCTATCCATCCTTGATTATGGGGACTTTAGAAGAGCTGTGGTTGCTCCTGAGGGTCGATTACATGCCAGAGATTGTCTTCTCTACCGTTTCCAAAGATGTCTCCGGGGGCCTGGTCCTTGGAATAGAGGTAGAGTGGCCATCCTTTGAATGTGGTCTGCTTTGATCCGTCGGTTCTGGTTATTGCGGCAAAGTCGACGGTTCTCAGGTTGTCCGGCAGGATTAATGTCTCGGCATAGAAGGGCGGCCATTTGGTGGCGCAATCGTCGTAACAGGTGCTGGAGCCGCTCGCGCTGCCGTCGTTTGAGAAGTAGTAGAGAGCAAAGCCGCTCTGGTTTACCAGATAGTTGCCCAGAAACTTGTCTGCAGTGATGTTCACAGTGTAACTGCTCTCTGCCAGTGCCGGGATCGATAGAATCAATACTGCAATGAATAAGAGCATGAGCTTGTAGCTTCTTCGCATGTTTTCACCGCCTGCTTCTTATCGGCCTGATAGTTAAGGATTTGCCAATGGCTCAAGATGAAAAGCCTGAACTGGCCTTATCGATTGCGCTAGATGGCATAGCCCGCAGGGGAAGCATCTTTCCTATAGTTTTTATACTTGCGGCAACTACTAACATTTTAAAAGAGGAATCCTATGAGCTTTTTCATAAATCATCCCTTATTGCTGCTTCTCGACAAGCCGTTGACGGGCAAGGCAGGCAATTTCTTCTTCGAGCTGAGAAGAAAGCTCATCCATCTTTTTTTCGGCCTTTTCCTAATTCTTCTTCTCTTTTTCTCCAGCAGAATCCATCTGATATTTTTTCTGAGCACTGTTCTCATCTTTGGCATCATCATGATCCTCTTGATGCAGAGTGGCAGAAAGATTCCAATTGCGGATTGGCTTCTAGAGACCTTTGAGAGAGAAAATGTCCGCTTTCCCGGCTACGGAGCTTTCTGGTATGTTGCAGGTTCGCTTCTCCTGGCTCTCTTTCTGGACAATATCTATGAGATAGCAGCTGGAGTTGTGATCCTGGCTGCGGGAGACTCAGCAGCAACCATTTTTGGCATCATTGGTTGCCGCCGCCTTCCCTATAACCGCAGGAAGACATGGGAGGGATCAATTGCTTTCTTTGTTTTTTCTCTTCCGGCATGCCTGTTCGTAGGCTGGATTGGCGCAGCGCTGGCAGCAATAGCCGCATTTGCAGAAAGCCTTCCCACTCCGGTGGATGATAACTTATTGGTGCCTGCTTCTGTATTAATTTTATTTTTATTAATCTAATGGCCCTTGGATCACTAGCTTCCGGCCTCGATCAGTCTGGCGTAGATCTTCGCAGCCTGATCTGCAGCAATGCAGCCTCTGGCACACTTTTTGCAGTGATCGCACAATTTCGCATCAACTGTCATTGTCTCTGCAACAGAAATCGCTCCTTTATTGCAATTCTTCTCGCAGATCTTGCACCGCGTACACATCTGCACACGCAGGATTGTCTCGCAGACCTCTTGCAGCTGCTGTTCCGCCTGCTCTCTTTCGGCAATAATCAGGATCTGTCCGTTGGCAAAGACGGTAATCCTTCCTTTTTCGGTCTTTATAACGGCTGCTCCCAGATCTTCCGCATATTTCACCTCCCCCAGGATATTGAGCGCAGAGGCCACAAGGGAAAAGGGATGGTTCTGAGGCGCGGATAAATTCGCCTCAATGGAGTATGAGAGGCCGCAGGGTGATCTGCCCCGCGCCGTCTGCAATGCAATCTCCTTCTTATCGGCATTGCCAGCCAGAAGAGGGATATTGTGCTCCTTTGCGATCTCTAGCATCTTCGGAGGATGTCTCTTCCAGCGCCAAAAGCCCCAGTCAATGTATCTCTCATCAACAGGCTTATTGTCCTCCGCCCATTCGTTCAATGAGGCCATCCACCGGTCGTAAAGCCAGGGATGGGTCGCTCTCAGGCCAGCAAATTCAGATTGCAGCGCGGCAGGGCATAGCCAGCAACCTATGCGCTCCAGGTCCTCCTCGTAAAGGGGGTTTGGATCTAGCTTATTCCAGCGGATGTAGAGCATGACCTCAAGGGCCCGCCAGTCTCTAATAGGCGCCAGCGTGGTCTGGCTCGGGACGTAGGGGTTTCTCTCCACAGCCTTGATTGTGGAACGGTTAAATGACTCATAGATGCGCCGCCCCTCAATGGTAACACAGCCGCCGGGATAATTCTCTTTTAGAAAAGCTGTCATCGGACCCAGCTTATTGGTCTTGCAGCACCAGCGAAAGTCCTTGGCCGGGGGGCCGAAGTTCTTTACGAGATCGAAAAAGTCGCTCTCTGCTTTGATCTCCCGCAGCCGCAGCTTCTGGGAGGCACACAGATTCCTCACATATTCCACGGTCTCTGGAAATTCCAGACCAGTATTGATGAACAGGATCTCGGGCCGGGACAGGATCTTCTGGGCCAGGCATAGGCAGGCCAGGCTGTCTTTCCCGCCGCTGAAGGATACGTTAACTGGGAGGCGGTTCTTTGAGAGGTATTTCTTTATCTCATTGATCGCCTTCTTCTCCAGCTCTTTTATGGAATCTTTATTGGAGGAGACAATATCGTCGAGAGACGGCCTCATCTCGCTTAAAATGAAATCGCTCTTCGTGACATCCTTAATCCGGATGGAGAGAGAGCCTCCAGCCTTTCTGCGAACCACTCCCACTCCGGAGAATTTTCCGATCTTCAGGACGAGGTTCTGGCCTTCTTCTCGGGAGGATGGCCCGCTCATGATCTTCTCCTCAGCCAGCCATTTGCCCTTTATGTGGCCTTTCAATATCGAATCGTCGCATAAGACCAGACCGCTCTTGCCCTGGCTACATAGCAGAGACGCGCCGGCACTTTCCAAATCCAGCTTATGGCAGCCGGATATGACATCAAACCATAGCGTCGCGATGTGGCGGCCTTCCAGGATCACCTGATCTCGGCGATCCAATCCGGCGATCTTATTGAGCAGGATTATCCTGCCATCAAGGAAATCTGCCGAGCCGTAATTTTTAGCGAAAAGAGAATAGAGAAGCTCCTTTGCCGCCCTGGAGCAGAGGCGGATGTCTCCTGGCGGCGCGATCTCTATTCTGCGACCTGGGCGATGGCAGACTGAGCATCTTTCAGCCAGAAGGGGGATGCTGCATCTTTCGCACCAGAATAGCTCGCTGCTAGCGGGAGAAAATGTCTTCCTGGAATTGGATTTATTCATGGGTCTGATTGAATGTTCCTTCTGGGCATATTTATCTTCTTGCATTGCTGCAAATGCCGCAAAGGGACGAACCCTGGATCTAATGAGAATAACTTAATATGAATATCGAAAGAGTTAAATACTATGATGATTACATTGTTATTATTAATATTATGTAGGAACAAGAACCGCACAGCAAAACGGCGCAGGAGCTTTTCTGCTACCCTCAAGCCATCCCCTCACCCTGGGCCGTTTTATTCTCTCTAATAATTACTTAAGTTAAATTAAAATCATCTGAAAAATTGAGTTGGCGCCCAAAGGTTTGGGCGCTCATATTGCAATCAGAATTGAGGCCACTTCGGCATATTGACATCCGTGTACCAGAAGGTGCCATACCAGGCATCTACTCCCAGATGCATATTCTCCCAAGGATAGCGCTTCTCCTTTTTCTCATTCTTAGTCACTGTATAGGCCGATTCAATGGAGTTTGACTCAGAACAGATCTGCTCCGGGCATCTCCTGTGCCTTTCAGGCGGAGAGATAATCGTATTATTTGCCTCGCTTCCGATTATCTCCAGATCCACCTTCTCCATGCCGGAAGATGCAATCCTGGTATTATCGGTTGTGCTTCCTATTATATCCACAACTATCGATCCTGGGCCGCCGAATGCATAGGCACTGCAAGCTGATAGCATCAGCGCTAAAGCTATTAGAATTGATCTTTTCAACACCATTCCCCTCCAGCTGACATTCCCTTTCTTATTGATCATATTTAACCTATGTTTTATATATACAATAAGTAGAAAAATCTTTCGGGCCGATATCATATCTTTTCCTAACAATATTTGAAAAATATTTTAATTAAAGATGGCAATTATCGCCCAGGGCATCAATAAAACTGGTTTAAAAGGTAATAAAAAATCCATAAAAATAATAATTTTGAACTTATGCAATACCATCAATGCCGTTCATCGGGTTTCATGTGTTCAGCTCGCCACTCCCATCAGAATCTGAATGAGCCTTTGTGGTCACACTTCCCAGAGTGAGGATCTTCGGCGCAGTGCTTATGTACGCCTGATCTCTTCTGATGAGCGGCCTGTTGTATCTGGTTGGAATATATGAACTCCATGGGTAGCACAGCGGTCTCTTGAAGTCATCCCACGGCGTTTCGTAGCGCTTTGCCTCTCCGCAGGGTGCACATTCCTGACACTGCCTTCCTCGCCTGTCTGCGGCCTGCGCGGGGCTTCCTATCTGAATGTTGCTGGCGGTGCTGCCCACGATATTCACCTCCACCGGCGCCCCGTCAGGTGCAATGATGGTGGTATCGCTCGCATCGCTTCCCAGTATGTCCAGGCCACTGCCATCTGGAATTGCGCTTGCATGCATAGCTGCTGCCCATAGAATAAATATGCCTATCAAAAAAATTCTCTTTCTCAAACCTTTCGCCCCCTTTTATAATTAAATCTAATAAAATGTATAGGAAGTAGAAAAACCTTTTGTTGGCGCGCAAAAACGTTAAATCTTCCTGGGAAGACCGAATTGCTATGAAACTGATCTATGTGGCAGGAAAAGGAGGAGTGGGAAAAAGCGTCTGTTCGGCAGCATCCGGCATCTGGAAAGCGCATCAGGGAAAGGACACTCTGGTGTTCTCAATGGATCCGGCCCATTCGCTCTCTGACATCTTTAACATCGATCTGGGACGCCAGCCACTGAAGATCCGCGAGCATCTCTATGCTTATGAGCCAGATCTGGCTCTGGAGGCCGGCAGCTTTTTCCGCAGATACAGAAGCGTTTTCACCGCTCTCTTCGGCCTCTTCGAGGTGGAGGTTAATCCCGAGGACTTCGGGAAGATGCCTGGAGTCTCAGAGCTGATCTTCATGGACAAATTAAATGATATCTACATAGAGAAGAAATATGACTTTGTGGTCATAGATTCCGCTCCCACAGCCATGGTCCTGCCTCTGCTTCAGCTTCCTTCCATAACCACCGGTTTTGTGACACGGGTGCTGGGCATGAGGAACAGGTGGATGGGCATGCTCGACCTATTGCAGCCCGGATTTGGGGACCGTATCCTCTCTGAGATCCGGACCCTGCGGATAAAGGCCGAGACCATGCGCACTGCCCTTATCGACCCGGAAGCATCCAGCATTGCCATTGTAACCATCCCTGAGAAGGCGGCAGTGGAAGAGAGCCGTCGCCTGATTGAGACGGTGCAGTCGCATGGCGTTACCGTTTCTTTAATCATCATCAACCATGTGATCCAGGACTGCGATTGCCGCTTCTGCAGGGAGAAGAAGGCATCTCAAACCGCTTACATTGAGCAGCTAAGGGAGCGATACAATGACAAGAGGATCATAATCCTTCCCGATTATGGAAGAGAGGTATTGGGAGAAGGGCTGATGCAGGTGGCACGAGATCTGTATGATAATGATGATATAATTATCTAAGAGTTTGGAACTGAAAACATCACTAAATTCTTATATTTTGTAGTTGAAGTATAGAGAGAGGATCGATTATGTTTAAAAAAATTCTTGTTCCAACCGACTTCTCCAGTTATGCCCACAGGATGCAAGATTGCCTGGCGCAGATGCCAGGCGTAGAAGAGGTTGTTCTTGTAAATATTGTGGACGGCAGCAATCCTATGAATCTGGAGGGAAAGGGATGGAGCTATGACTCTCTCATCGATGAAGCCCAGACACGGCTGGCTGAGCAGGCTGAGCACCTGTCTCATCTGGGTGTGAAGGGCTTTTCCGTTAAGCAGATCTTGAAGATCATTGTGCAGCCGATGAGCGGCGCAGACGGAGTGGACATGAAGAGGCTGAAGCCCAGTTCCCGCCTGAACCTGATAGAAGGCGGAAGCATTGGTGAAGCCATCGTAAAGACAGCTGCCGAGGAGAATGCCTCACTCATCTGCATGGGCGCCCAGGGCAAAGGGCTGATAGAGGGCATGCTCTTGGGATCGGTCTCCACCGAGGTGCTGAGGATGAGCCAGACGAATCTGCTCATCATCCGCCATAAGATCCTGAATGAAGGCAAAGGCAGAGAGAAAGAAAGCCTCTGCAGGGACATATTTTCCAGAGTGCTCATTACATCCGATTTTTCACCGGCGGGCCTGGAGGCAATATCCGCGATAAAGAACCTGAAGGGCATCCGGGAGATCCTGCTTGCCCATGTGATCTCTAAAGAGGAGGAATTCGACGAGGCGGCAAAGAAGCTCAATCTGTTGCGTGAAGAGCTAAAAGGTCTGAGCGGGAAGATCACTGTTCATGTCTTGATGGGGCATGCTGCGCAGGAGATACTCTCTCTCGCTTTAAAGCAGGACGTCTCCCTGATTATGATGGGATCTCAGGGAAAGAGCTGGAGTCGGCAGATTCGCGTGGGAAGCACTACTTTTGATGTGGCCAGACAGGCATTAAGCCCTGTCCTGGTGATAAGGCCCCCGAAAGGCTGACGATGGCTAGCATTCGCATTTCCATTAGCTGCAGAGAGCAGGCCCAATAAGCCTTTTATCTTCTCCGGCAGTTAATCCATCTCATGCCATCTCTTTCCGTTCATGCCGGCGGCCTAGAGCTATCTAATCCGATATTGCTGGCGGCAGGCATCCTGGGAACCACCGGTGCTTCTCTCTGCCGTGCCGCAAAGGCCGGCGCAGGGGGCGTGGTCACAAAATCCCTGGGATCGCTGCCGCGGGAGGGCCACCCCGGCCCTACCATTGTTCAAGTAGAATGCGGTCTTCTCAATGCGATGGGCCTGCCCAATCCTTCCTACAAAGACTTTCAAGATGAGATCGATAAGGCTCGCGCCTGCGGTGTGCCAGTTATAGCAAGCATCTTCGGCTCCTTTGCCGCAGAGTTCTCGCAGATCGCTCGCAGCCTTAAGGCCGACGCCTTTGAGCTGAACCTCTCCTGCCCTCATGCCGAAAAATATGGAAGCGAGCTTGGTCGTTATCCTGATCTGGTGGAATCTGTCACAGGGGCAGTTAAGGCTTCCTCAAATGTGCCAGTCTGGGTCAAGCTGACTCCGAACACCGCTGATATCGTTGAGCTTGGACTGGCGGCGCAGCGGGGCGGAGCTGACGGCGTGGTGGCCATAAACACTCTGAAGGCCATGGCCATTGATATCGAGACAGGATATCCCATTCTGGGCAACCGCTTCGGCGGCCTCTCAGGCCCGGCCATTAAACCAGTGGCAGTGCGATGTGTCTATGAGCTGGCAAGCCGTCTGGAGATTCCGGTGATTGGCGTAGGGGGAATTGCTGCCTGGGAGGACGCGATAGAGATGATCATGGCCGGAGCCACGGCTGTTCAGGTGGGAACAGCACTTCAAAGGGGCTACGGCGTCTTCGAGGAGATCACGACCGGCATAGCCCGCTATCTGGAAAGAAAATCGCTGACTCTGGAGGAGCTGCGCGGCCTTGCCGGGAGGAGAGGCTCATGAAACCCATAAACTGCGTTATAGAGGGAGTGCGATCCGAGGCGCCCCTTATCAGGACCTTCCGATTGGAGAAAAACCTCGATCCGGCTCCAGGTCAGTATGTAATGATCTGGATCAGAGGGGTGGACGAAGTCCCCATGAGCTTCTCTGGGCCCGATACTATAACTGTTCAATCGGTAGGCGAAGCCACTTCAGCGCTCTTCGGCCTGGGTGCAGGGAGCACCGTCGGATTGCGCGGTCCTCTGGGGAACGGCTTTGTGCTGCAGGGTAAGAGGATTCTGCTCATCGGTGGTGGAGTGGGCACTGCCCCTCTTGCTTTCCTGGGCGAGCAGGCCAAGGAGGCGGGCTGTGAGGTAGCGAGCTTGCTAGGTTTTCGATCAAAGGATGACCTGATCTTTCAGGACCGATTTGAGTCTCTGGGAGAAACGATTATCACCACCGATGATGGATCTCTGGGCATACACGGTCGCGCTGCTGCCGGGCTAAAGGAGCTGAACCTCTATGACTGGGATCAGATCTACCTCTGCGGTCCGGAGATGATGATGTGGGACATTATCTCCAGAACGCGAGAGCATGCCCAGAAGACCCAGGCATGCATCAACCGCTACTTTAAATGTGCAGCAGGAATCTGCGGCTCTTGCTGTCTTGACCCGGATGGCATCAGAGTCTGTGTGGAAGGGCCGGTGATCATGGCCGATCGGCTGCTGGAGAGCGAATTTGGCCGATATAGGCGCGGCCCGACCGGAGGCAAGGGTCCCTGTCGGGGATAAATCAGAGGATAATGAATCATTCAATCAAAACTGAGTTAGAGGGAAAAGACAGATGAAAAGAGAATGGATAGGTGCGTGAAAATGATAGTCCGTTTTCTGAAGGACGGAATAGTGCGAGGGGGATCGTATAGCAAGGAGAATGGTATAATCTCCGGTGGAGAGGAGCTGAAATTGGAGGGTTTGTTCATTCTGCCTCCTTGCCAGCCAAGCAAGATCGTCTGCGTTGGCCTGAATTATACAAAACATGCCGAAGAGCTTAAGATGCCGCTTCCAGAGGAGCCTATCCTCTTCCTAAAGCCGCCTTCTGCAATCTTGGCTCCGGAAGGGCACATCATCTATCCCTCCGCCAGCTCACAGGTGGACTATGAGGGAGAGCTGGCAGTGGTCATTGGAAAGCGATGCAAGAGTGTCATTGCAGCTGAGGCGGAGCAGTATATCATGGGCTACACCTGCTTTAACGATGTCACAGCTCGCGATCTGCAGCGCAAGGACGGCCAGTGGACTCGTGCCAAGAGCTTTGATACCTTTGCTCCCTTTGGTCCCTGGATCGGCAAGATCGATCCGTCGAGCGCCGATATTCAGACTCGGGTAAACGGAAGAGTGGTGCAGAAGTCGAACACCTCCGACCTGATCTTCGATGTGCCGAAATTGGTTGAATTCATAAGCAGTGTAATGACTCTTGAGCCTGGCGATGTGATTGCCACAGGAACACCTCCTGGGGTGGGGCAGCTGCAGAGAGGAGACTCAGTAGAGGTGGAGATCGAAGAAATTGGCACTCTGAGAAACTTTGTGGTATAGAGAGCAGAATTTTCGAGAAAAAATCTCTGGGAAAGATAAAGGATAATGAGGCTATTATAATTAGGTCATCATGATAATAGTCATTCTACATTTTCAATTTATCTCTTATTTGATCTTTAAGCCTTTCCAATGCTCCCTTAGTGCTAAGTCGATTATCGCAGGGGGAAAATTCCTTGGGGCTGCAGCCCGCCAAAATATCCATGACTCTATCCGCAAAATTAGAGGCGCCACTCTCCTCCAACTTTTCAAGAAATAGCGAAACCTGCGAATTGAATTCCCGGCATTTTCCTGGATTTGAGACTCCACTTTCGTGCAGCTCATAGAGCCTGTCCAGCTCCTTTTGAATCCTCAGCCAATCCTCTCTATCCATTTCTAGCTATGTCTTTTCCTCCAGGCTTATAAATGGATGCATTACAGGCTGAGAAGAAGATAAATACTCGATATGGCGTAGCATGCTAACAAGAGGCTGCTGTGACCCTTCCATTTGAGATGAAATTTCTTGACGCAAGCTCCCTGGCAGATCTATTGGAGCTGCAAAGCATTGTCTCTGCAAATCTTCCCTGTCCGGAGATCTTCATATTGCATGAGGATGAATACTTCCAAGAAGCACTTCGTGTTGACCGTTCCGTTCTTGGTGTAACCGCTGGAGAGAAGCTGATCGCCTTCAGCATAATTGCCATTCCTGGCCTCTCAGATGAAAACCTGGGCAAAGATATCAATCTGCCGAAAGATGAACTGGTCAATGTCGCTCATCTTCAGGCGGCAGCAGTTCATCCTGGCTATCGCGGCAATGGTCTGCAGCGAAAGCTAACTTTCGCACACCTTCATGTTATTTCCGAGATAGGATATAATCATGCCTGCTGCACAGTATCTCCCAAAAATCCCGTAAGCCTCGGAAATTATCTCTACTGCGGGCTTAAAATCGAATGGCTATGTCCGAAGAGAAATGGCTGGTGGAGATTCATATTGCATAAAGAAATCCTGAAAGAAAATCCTCTTCTTAGAGAAAAATCCACTGACCGAAGGCAATCAGGGATGGAGGATAACCTCATGGCTCATAGAGATGAAAACGGAATTGAAATAAGGGAAATTGCCATCTCAGATATTGAGGGGCAACTGGACCTCTTAAGCAAGGGATTCAAAGGCTTCAGGATCTCATCTCATTCAGATGGCCTTAAGTTATCCTATGCCAGATTCTAGATCCTTCTGATTCTATCGAGTCGCCATTGCCACCAGATCCGCCAGATCAATTACCTTCTCGCCTGCACCTGCGTCTCTCAGATTCCTGATGCAAAGCGGGCAAGTGGTAACGATAAAGTCAACATCCTCCGGAACATCTTCCAGCCTCTTTTTGGCCATTTGCAGGGATAGATCCCTGTACCCGGATCGGACTCCTCCACCGCCTCCACAGCATCTGGCATCTTTTTTGTTTGTTTTCATCTCTTTGAGGCGGCAGATAGCCTCGATAATCTGGCGCGGCTGCTCATAGATCTTATTATGTCTGCCCAGATGGCAGGGGTCATGATAGGTTACGGTAAGATCAAGCGGTTTTAGATTCAGTTCAGATATTCTCTCTGACAGAAACTCCGGGACGCTCTGCACCTCAATACTATGGGGGTAGCTCTTCTTAAGGGTGGTATAGCAGCCTGCACAGCCAGAAATTACAGTTTGCGCTCCTGCATCTTCGATTTGCATGCAGTTTTTATCAATAAAACGGCGGGCGTCAAATCCGGTTCGAAGCAATGGAGAACCGCAGCATTGCTCTTCTGGGATAATGGTTGTCCCAAACGGGCGCAGAAGCGCAAAGGTATTGGCGGCAGTATCGGTATAGCGATAGGAATTCATGCATCCTACAAAATAGACATAATCAGCCTTTTTTGTGAGAAAGCTTCTGTCTTTCAGCCAGGAGAGCCGATCTCTGCTGTCGCCAAAGGTATTGCCTCGGGCATAGATATTTCTGCTCAGATCTGCTTGCTGGGCGGTCATCTTTCCAAGGAGAACAAGCTCTCTTCTGGCGCTCTCAATCAGCTCGGGAGGATTTATCCCTGCCGGGCAATTTTCAGTGCATATGCCGCAGGTGGTGCAGCTGTTCAGGCTATTCAAAATATGCGAATCGGGGCGAAGGCCGCAGGTTAGGCCTTTTATGATCATAATGCGCCCTCTGGTATTGGCAGACTCCCATCCGGACTGCTCGAAAACCGGACAGAAGGTGCGGCAGCTGCCGCATCGTACGCATTGATTTATCGCTTTAAGATCCAGATTCATTAGAGCCCCATCTTTCCCGGATTGAGGATTCCCTGGCTGTCCAGGGCATTTTTGATTGATCGCATCACTATGAATGCCTCATCGCCCATTTGCTCTGGAAGATAATGGGCGCGGGCAAGGCCGATTCCATGCTCGGAGCTGACCGTTCCGCCCAACTCCATTGCCGCCCTGTGAATTCTATCCGCTGCCAATTGAAGCTTCTGCCATTGCTCTTCGCTCATGACATCAATGAAGAGAGCGACATGCAGATTTCCGTCTCCAATGTGTCCGTATTTCATTGCCGGGATGTCTAGCTTAGTGGTGATCTGCTGTACCTTCTTGATGAGCGCTGGAATCTCCTTAATGGGGACACCCACATCTTCCCCCATATAAATTCGAGTCTTGCTGGGATCAAGCCGGGATATGGCGGCTCCCACCAGCCTCCTTGCTGCCCAGATGCTATCCATCTCCCTGCCTAAAGCAATTCTCACGCTTTTAGCTGTATGCTGGCTTATCTGGCAGATCTGCTCTGCCGCTTCAGAGGTCGATTGCTCAGTTCCGTCCACCTCGAATAGGATTATATCTCCATCCTCTGGTATGGCAAGCAAGGGATCGCAGAGCTTCAGGACCTGAAGAGTTGTTCTGTCGAGAATCTCGCAGGCAGAGGGTGTTATGCCGCTGGCAAAGATCTCTATTACTGCCTGGCCGGCAATCTCTGCTTCTTCAAAGCATGCCAGGATCAATTTTCTGGCGCTGGGCAGTGGGGATATCTTCAATCCAGCCTGGGTGATGATTCCCAGCGTTCCCTCCGATCCCACAAAGAGCCGGGTAAGATCATATCCTGCTGATGATTTGAGCACCTTTTTACCGGTATGGAGGACTTTTCCGTCAGCAAGCACTACCTCCAGATCAAGGACATAATTTCTTACCGTTCCGTATTTAACAGAGCGCATGCCGCTGCTGTTATTGGAGATCATCCCTCCTATTGTGCACATGGCGAGGCTTCCAGGATCCGGCGGAAAGAAAAAGCCGTAGGGCCTCAAAGCAGAATTGAGCTTCTCGGCTACAACGCCAGGCTCAACGATGACCTGTTGGTTTTCTATATCTATTTCCAGTATCCTGTTCATTGCGGACATGTCAAGGACAATGCCGCCCCTGACCGGAGAGCAGCCGCCCGCAAGCCCTGTGCCAGCTCCACGGGCAGTGACGGCAATGAGCCTTTTGCTGCATAATCGGAGAATGCGGGAGACCTGGCTTGTGCTTTGCGGGCGTACAACAAAGTCAGGCATCCCGGTAATTTGAGATGCATCTCCTGCATAGCAGCATCTCTCTCCTGGAGAGGAAGAGACGCTCTCTCCGACGATCTCCTTCAACTCTTGCATAATATCGGTCATAGCGATTCCGTAGGCTCACCTTGACTTTATGACAACCCCATATCGATATAAAGATTCTCTATCTTTAAGATGAGCGTGATTCTTTTTCAGGTTTCCTTTCTCTATGAACTCTCACTTTTTGCTCAGACATCTTTCAAAGCAAATATTTTAAAAGTCTAAATTATAATAATATATTAATAATATTATAATCTCTAACTATTATTTTATATATTTATACATTTAAAACTTAACCTGCGATGAATTATTAATTTTAATATATACAATTAATATTAATTATTATTAGTTTTACTAAAATTTTATAGTATTATTAATTTAATATTATGTTTGAATAGTATCAATTTAATGGTACTTTAAATTTGAAATCTTATAAATTTATTAGAATGTTAATTAAAATATTAATTAATAATGTGTTATTTATTATAATTTTAATCTAAACATTTACTAATATTTATATATTTTTTTATAGATCACTTAGCACCTTTGAAAATTTGATCCAGATTATTTTATAAATATTGATATGCATAGAAACTGCTATATGTAATCATCTAAAAGATATTTTATAAAATAATCAAAATTAATTAAATTATGGCTTGATATTCTTATAGTCCATCTGAATGAATATATCTTTGAATCTCGTTTGATTGTTAAATCATATTTTCATCTCGAAAAGCATGAGGATGGGCGATGGATGCGACATATTCATATAGTATATGGAATGAAAATATAAACAAAATTGCCCAAAAGATAAGGGGGGAAAAATCATACACATAGTATATAGTATCGGATAGCAATTGAAGATGTTCTTTCCTCTTTGGTTACTGCTTGCCTCTATGTCCGAGAAACATAATTTCATTTCATAATTTGTTATGTTTTTATTTTAAAACTATTAATTTAAAATAAATAATTAGCTTTAAAAAGTTTTAATTATGTATATTTATAAATTTTGTATTATCTTTGTACATACTTATTAGTTTATCTATAAATATTTTTATCTTTGATTTATATTATTATTGTAATTTTTATTATTAAATTAATATTGTGTATAATTAATTTAGAATATTTTTATATTTATTAATATTTTTATTTATTTTATTATATATGTTAATTAATTTATTAATATTTTATAATTATATTTGTATTGACTTATATAATACTATTATTTAACTTTAATTACTATATTATTTTGAACTTGATAAATACTTTGAGACGAAAAGTTAGAGATATTATGAAATGGATAAGCAGCACATTTCATGAATGAATATTGCCTTTATTGATAATCCTTTTTTTGTGATTCTTAAGGCGTTAATATCGGGTAACATCATATGGATATGCATATCTACAGCACTTGACATAGAGAAAACCTAGATTAACCTGCCCAAAAAAACATCATCATAATGTTTTTAAATGATCAAATATCATTGCATCATAGCATAATAGAAATCATCTCTTCGCGGACCTTGAAAGCCAGACTTAGGGCCAAGCCTTCTCTGTCAAGAATGCCCCTATCTGCCTTTTATCCTCTGAGAGTTCTGATAAATAACAAGCTGGGGGCGATTAAAATAATAAAACGAACCATTCTTTGCGAGTGTGGTGAATTCATCCAGGGTCATACATTCAAGGACTATATACCGACCTCTATCGGCCCATCTACTCCGACTTTCGGCCATTCTGGGTGCGGGCTTATTTTTAATCTTATAAATGGAGATTTTCCTAAAAGCTATTCGAATAGAGTTCAGCTTAAAAGGATAGCTATGAGATTTGCTGAGATGAACAAGATTGAGGATGAATTTGTCTGCCTCTTTCTCCTTGAAGTAGATCGCATTAAGTCCCAAGGAAATACTTGTGATATGGGTATCCTCATTTCGGCCTATAAAAAGATCCAGGAGAGAATCGGTCAAACCGCAAAAGAAGATATTTCATAATGAGCAGCATGTATCTTTCCTATCTAATTACTATTTTTTATTTTTCTCTATCTTATTGTCTCTTTCATATTTTTCTGCCTATCTTTTCATGGATCATATTACCAAGCAACTTAAAGTCCTCGATAATTTTTCTCTTACCCGAAAAGAATATATATCTTGATCCAATTAACAAAATTAAACTCAAATTGTTCCAGAGTTATTGTATTGGCCAAAAAATTGAATAATGCCATATTAGGCTTGATAGTAATAAGGTATTTTTGCCTCTATTCTGAGGCAAATCGCTGAATTGATCTGGAGCGAGCAATTGGGCGATGAGACTCCATGAATTAGTGGATGCTTTTTGCGCCAATCGTTTTGAAGCTATCTGCTCCTAGCGATTATTAGGGCCGCTATTTGGAATTCTATTATAAATTATATAAATAGAGGAGAGGATATTAATGCCAGCACAGCTGACCTACCCAGGTGTCTACATCGAGGAGCTTCCTAGCGGTGTGCACACCATAACAGGAGTCGCTACCTCGATAGCCGCCTTCTTTGGCCGCGCTCTGAGAGGTCCGACCGATGTGGCCACGACGATAAACAGCTATAGTGATTTCGAACGCATATTTGGAGGACTCTGGATTGAAAGCGCTCTTGGATATGCGGTGCGGGATTTCTTTCTGAATGGCGGAAGCCAGGCCATTATCGTCAGACTTTACAATTCGGATCTAATCACCCCCAATGCGCCGTCAGCGAAGGCCAAGATGAATATCAATATCAAAGATGCGAGCGGAACGTCGATCGGAGATATCAATCTCGAAGCTGCTTACGAAGGGAAGTGGGGTGCAAATCTCAGGGCAACAATCGACTATGATGTCTCAGAGGATGTGGCCCTGCGCATGGGATTGACCAAAGCCGACCTATTCAACCTGACTGTCACCGACATTGGCCCAAATGGAATCACTGAGAAATTCCTCAATCTGTCAATTAAGGAGAGTCCACGTAGCCTCTGCAGAGTACTGGAGAACGAATCAAGACTGGTGCGCTGGGATGATGCTGTAAGTTATCCTGCAAGTCAGACGCTTGGCGTTATATCAAGCAGCGATGATGTGACGGAAGCAGAATCAGAATGCAAAGAGGCCAAGAAGAAGCTTGAAGCTGCAAAAAAAGCGACTCCATCACCAACTGATAGCGAGATCGCTGCCTTAGAGGCCGCCATCACTGCAGCTAGATCAACTATTGCTACGAAAAAAACAGAAATGGAAGGCTCGGATGGAGTGCCTTTAACAGATGCCAGCAATTTCATTCAGGATGGGGCTGAGACTAATAAGAAAGGACTCTATGCTCTCGAACAGGTCGACTTATTTAATATCCTATGCATCCCTCCATATAATTCGGCAGAAAATGTCGATTCCGCTCTGATCTCTGCTGCCGCAGCCTATTGTGAGAAAAGAAGGGCCATGCTTCTCATAGATTCGCCTAGCGAATGGAAGAGCAAGAAGACTGCAAAGGAGCAGGTGGATAATCTGGGAACGAAAAGCAAGAATGCAGCGTTGTTTTTCCCTAGATTGAAGCAGCCTAATCCGCTTCGCAATAATCAGATGGAAGACTTCGTTCCCTGTGGTGCGGTGGCCGGCATATTTGCCCGCACTGATATGCAGCGCGGCGTATGGAAGGCTCCGGCTGGCCTGGAAGCTTCACTGGTGGGCGTCCCTCAGTTGAGCGTTTCACTCACAGATGCTGAAAATGGAGAGCTCAATCCCCTGGGGATAAATTGCCTTAGGGCGCTTCCTCCTGCAGGGCGGGTGGTGTGGGGAGCCAGGACGCTGCAAGGGGATGATCGCCTTGCTTCAGAATGGAAGTATATTCCTGTCAGGCGCACAGCGTTATTCATAGAGGAGAGCCTCTTCCGGGGCCTTAAGTGGGCGGTATTTGAACCAAATGATGAGCCACTCTGGTCGCAAATTCGACTGAATGCAGGCGCATTCATGCATAACCTCTTCCGGCAGGGTGCTTTTCAGGGCGCGACTCCCAAAGAGGCCTATTTCGTCAAATGCGATCGCGAGACCACTACCCAGAGCGAAATTGATTCTGGCATTGTGAACGTTGTAGTGGGATTTGCGCCCCTCAAGCCGGCGGAATTCGTAGTAATAAAGTTGCAGCAGATAGCAGGTCAGGTCCAGACTTAAAGGAGGTTCAGCAATTATGGCACAGTTTAGCGTTAACGTACAGCCGCAGAGATTCGATCCATACAAAAATTTTAAGTTCAGAGTCAAGTGGGATGGCCGTTATGTGGCAGGTATCAGCAAGGTAGGCGCTCTTAAAAGAACCACTGAGGTGGTCAAGCATCGTGAAGGCGGCGATCCGAGCAGCTCCAGAAAGTCTCCGGGCAGAACTGAGTTTGAGGCCATAACCCTGGAGAGGGGCGTCACCCACGATCTGGAGTTTGAGAAGTGGGCCAGCAAAGTCTGGAATTTCGGCGCTGGTCTCAGCTCGGAGGTCTCCCTGAAGGATTTCCGCAAGGACATAACCATAGAGGTCTACAATGAAGCCGGCCAGCTGGCAATATCCTACTTTGTCTATAGGTGCTGGGTTTCGGAGTATCAGGCCATTCCTGATCTGGATGCCAATGCCAACGCTGTGGCCATTCAGACCATCAAGCTGGAAAATGAGGGCTGGGAAAGGGATAAGAGCGTCTCTGAGCCTGAGGAGAAGGTGCTGCCTGAGTAGCTCATCAGCGGATAGCTAAGGAACTTTCCAGTATGAAAGGCTTAACGGCTTTGCAGTTGCTCGATGTCTGGGAGCAGGGGCATGCTTACCCTATTTCGCAGCGCTCCCTATTGCTGCTGGCAGCAGCTCGTGATGATTTGGAGATGGATGATCTTCTCTCCATGAGCATCGGGAAAATCGATGCAGCTCTCATGGATCTGCGAGATCTCACCTTTGGACCGATGATCAATTGTCTTGAGAGCTGCCCGGTCTGCAATAGTCTCCTCGATCTACCTATGAGGATGCCTGATTTAAAAGCAAATGCATCCGACATTTCAACTGAAAGCTTTTCAATTATATCCGGCGAATATGAAATCGATTTCAGGCTTCCGACTGGCAGCGATCTCATTGCCATTTCCGGGCACAATAACATCGAAAAGGCAAAAGATTTGGTGCTCAGGCGTTGCATTACTCAGATTCGAAGAAATGGCCTGGTTTGCAGCAATATTCGCAGCAATGATATCCTTATCCCGGAACGCAGCAGGGAAGAAATTTCTAAGCGGATGAGAGAGATCGATCCGCAGGCCAATATTGAGATAAATCTAATATGTCCCTCCTGTGGGTCAGATTGGCAAAGGGTCTTTGATATTGCCACTTTTTTTTGCATGGAGATCGACATATGGGCCCTTCGCACCCTCAGAGAGGTGCATATTCTGGCATCGGCCTACGGCTGGAGCGAGAAGGAGATTGTAGGCATGAGTCAGTGGAAGAGACAGCTCTACATGGAAATGGTGGGCAAATGAGCGACTATCTGGAAAATCTGGCTAGAAGAGCCTCAGGAAAGCAAAATTTCCTGCAGCCGCGTGTTCCATCGCTCTTTGAGCCTGCATTTAGCCAGGAGCTTCTCATTTCATCGATAGTTCCGGCTGAAGATGCTTTCCGCTTAAGGTCGTCTGGGCAGAGAAGAAGAGAAGCTATTGAAACTACCGATCTAGATGCTGATGTCGTCCGATCCGGAGATATGCCTCTTACAAATTTGCCTATCAAATTGATGTCTACTGTATCCAAAAATTCTGCTGGATGCCTGATTGCTGATACAAATGACGAAATTGCGCCATTGGAATCGGATCGTATCGAGAAAGATCCTGAAGAACTGGCAGGAAAATCCGCTCCTATCGCTCTGAGGGATTTGCAGCATTCGGGCGAAAATCAGAGAGCGGATGATAATCAAAGCGATGAAGCCAAACCGCCTGCAATCGGCAAGGATGATGGCGCTACGGGATTGGATTATGGCAATCTTCATGATGCTCCTCCTCAGAAATACGGTGTCTGGAATTCCCAGCATACAGGACATCTCCGGCAGATGGGAAATCCTCCGCAGAGCAGGCACCATCAGCAGACGGAGAATTCTGAGATGATTTTCTCCAAAATTGATAAAAGCTATTTAGAGAGCAGCGTTTCAGAGCGAAGCAATGAAAATGGCGGCAATATGGAGAGTGGAACCGAAAAGAGGAGGGCTTTGGGCAGCCAGCTGATGGAGCCAAATTTAATGGGAAGTTTCCGGCAAAATGAAAATTCAGTTTTGCCAGGCGAGAAGCTGGTGTCCAGCCAGGAATTGATGCATGATATTATAGCATCTTCACCGGCTTTTAAGATAGAGCAGCCAAAAAAGCTGCAAAAACCAATTGTGGCATCTCAGGAGCAGTCCGGACAGATCCAGCCTTCCATAAAAGTCACCATTGGCCGAATAGAGGTGCGTGCCGTTAAACCTCCAGAGAAACGAGTGGAGAGAAGGGAGACAAATCCGCCTTCCTCTTCCCTGGATGACTATCTTGCATCACTGAGAGGCAGATCAAGATGAGCAACGCCCTGGCTATAGCATCGGTAACGGCAGTTCTGAAAGATCTTCTGGATAATTGCCTGATAGACCAGTCGGTATCTTCAACTGTAGGAGGTCCTGTTAAGGTCACCGCCCTGCCTCCATCCAGGATAACTGTGGGCGATGATGAAGCTCCTCAGCTTAACCTCTTTTTATATCATGTTTCACCAAATAGCGGTTGGCGAAACGTCGGTCTTCCATCCTATGATTGCAGAGGTCAACGCCTATCCAACCCGCCTCTTGCTCTGGATCTTTTCTACGTTCTCACCGCCTATGGCAAGGAGAGCTTCGAAGCAGAGATACTTCTGGGATATGCCATGCAGCTGCTGCACGAAATGCCAGTCCTCAATCGGGACTCAATAAGGCAGTCTCTAAATGGCAGCCAAATGAATACGTCTCCCATAACAGCAGAACTGCTTCCCTTATCGATGCACTCTCTCAAGGCATCAGACCTGGCGGATCAGATTGAGCAGATCAAGATCATACCCTATTTCATGAGCACCGAGGAGGTCTCCAAGCTCTGGTCGGCATTCCAGGCCAGCTATAGGCCTTCGGTAGCTTATCAGGTTTCCCTTGTGCTGATAGACTCTCACAGTCCATCCCGCTCGCCTCTACCTGTTCTTGCCATCGGCAGGCAAAATGAGGGCATATCGTCTCAGGTGGGCCTGCGATCTTCCTACCCGGCTCTTCTGGAATTGCAGCCTCAGATGAATAAAATCCGACAGATGAGCGCAAATCTCGGGGACCTTCTGGTGATCAAAGGCCATAACCTTCTGAGAGATCCAGATGCGAGGCTTGTCTTCAAGAATGATAAGCATAAAATAATGAGGGAAATCGATGGAGCGGATTTTGCCAGCAGAACTGGGGATGAGATTTCTTTATCGTTGCCCCAGGATCCCCAGTTTCCCCAGGCAGGCGAGATCTTGCCTTCTCAGCTTTGGGCAGCAGGACGCTATGACGTTTCTGTGGTCTTTGGGAAAGGCAAAGAAGAGACGGCAACAAATCAGCTGCCTCTCCTGCTCTCTCCGGTCGTCGTCAGCATCGATGCCGCTGATAAGAGAGCCATTCTGGTGAACATCAGCCCGCGGGTGCTACCCACTCAGAAGGCCTCTCTCTTCCTGGGCAGCATCGAGATCACCGCCGAACCGATCCAAGAGCCGAGATACAATCTGACCTTTGATGCTTCCCAGGTATCTGAAGGTAAATACTTCGTGCGATTGAGCGTGGATGGAGTGCATAACAGGTTCATCGATTTTGCCTTTGACCCGCCTCGGTTCCAGGGCAAGGAAGTGGCAATAATATGAACTCTGAAATTCTGTCCTGGCAAGAGGCCAATCAGCGCTATTTATCCTCTGCCCTCGGGGAGATCAAGGATAAATTGAGCAATCTCCTGGCCGACAAAAACGACCTGCCCGGCGGCATGGCAGATGATATTGCCAATGGTGGCGTCAGTGCTCCAAATGAACATTCAAGAGATTGCAGAGACCGGCCAGATAACCTGGCCTGCATTGCCAGGGAAGAGCAGATTAAGATCCTCTCAGGAATGGCGAGCCCACCAACTCTGGATATCGTCTGCCGGTCCTTCGGACTCTCCAAATTTGAGCGAGATCTGATTCTTTTATGCGCCGGAGCGGAGCTGGACTCAGGCTTTGCTGCCCTTCTGGCCCAGGCGCAGAGCGGAAATCTGCGGGGCGGCGGTTTTTTACCAACCTTTGGCCTGGCTCTGGCCATCCTGGATGATCCCCATTGGAGCGCCATCTCGCCAGCTTCGCCCTTGAGGAGCTGGCGCTTAGTCGAGGTGCTTGACGGCAAGACGCTCACCTCTAGCCCTCTGAGGATCGAGGAGAAGGTTTTGCATTATCTGGCAGGGGTCTGCCACAGCGATGAGCGGCTTGAGGGATTTATCGAGCCTATTAGCTGCGATTTTGAGATATTTCCCACCCACAGGGCCCTGGCAGAGAGCATCGCTGCTTGCTGGCAGGAAAGGACGGCGGACTCCCATCTCTATGCCATTGAGCTGTATGGAAGCGACGCATTATCCCGCCGGTCCGTAGCTCAGGCTGCATCTGCTATTCTGGGCTTGAATCTGCACCGCGTAGAGCTCCAGGCGGTCCCCCAGGATTGCAGCCAATTTTTGTCTCTCTTGAGGATTTGGGAAAGGGACTGTGCTCTGAGCGGCTCTGCCCTGCTGCTGGAATATGATGATAATCCGGGAGAGCCTGTCCTTGATAGGCTGGCCAGCCGCCTCGCTGATAAGGTTGCCTGCCCGCTCATAGTCTCCACTGAGAAGCGCAGGCGTGATCTGCTGCGCGCCACGCTTTCTTTTGAGATTGCCGGGCCTTCCAGAGAAGAGCAGCGTGCTCTCTGGGCGGGATGCATGAAAGGCTCTGCGATGCATCTGGATGGCGATCTGGATGCCATCGTCTCCGAGTTTGATCTCAGCTCTCAGTCCATTCGCAATGCCTGCAGCGAGATGACTGCTAAGAAGGCCGCCTCCTGCAGATCTAAAGGCAAAGATGATAATGATCAGAGGCTTCTTCAAAGAGAGATTTGGGATGCCTGCCGCTCCCAGGTGCGCCCTAATCTGGACGCACTGGCCCAGAGGATTGTCCCTGTGGCAACATGGGCTGATCTGGTTTTGCCTGCCATGCAGACCCAGATCCTTCGAGATATCGCAATTCACGTAAGGAACCGGGCCAAAGTTTATGGCCAGTGGGGCTTTGAGAGAAAGCTTTCCATGGGAAAAGGAATCAGCGTACTCTTTTCCGGGGCGAGCGGAACGGGAAAGACCCTTGCCGCCGAGGTTCTGGCCAATGAGCTGGGTCTCGATCTCTACCGTATTGACCTCTCGTCGGTAGTGAGCAAATACATCGGCGAGACAGAGAAGAACCTCAAGAGGGTTTTTGATGCGGCGGAACAGGGCGGATGCCTGCTGCTTTTTGACGAGGCCGATGCTCTTTTCGGCAAACGCAGCGAGGTCAAAGACAGCCACGACCGCTACGCCAACATTGAGGTCAGCTATCTTCTGCAAAGAATGGAGGCTTACCGGGGCCTGGCCATACTCACCACGAACATGAAAAAATCCCTTGACCCAGCATTTCTCAGGAGGATCAGGTTTTCGGTCAATTTTCCTTTCCCGGATGCAGAGCAGAGAGGCCGGATCTGGATGCGAATCTTTCCACCGCAGGCTCCAAAAGGGCGGCTGGATATGGAGAAGCTCTCCAGGCTCAATGTGGCAGGAGGAAACATAAAGAACATCGCCCTCTATTCTGCGTTTCTGGCCGCGGAAGAGTCCCAGCCCATCGGCATGGGCCACCTGCTGCACGCTGCCCGCGTGGAGTATGCCAAGCTTGAGAAACCTCTTACCGAGGCGGAGATCGGAGGCTGGATATGAGGCCGAAGGTTGAGATCCATATCGACGAGCTGGTTTTAGAGGGCTTTTTGCCGGAGGATAGATTCAGAATAGGTGAGTCGCTGGAGAAGGAGCTATCCAGGCTCTTTCAGGAGAGAGGGGTGCCGGAGTCCCTCACCGCCGAAACGCAGATCGACGCAATAAAAAGCGGATCATTTGAGGTGGCTGCCGGAGCCAGAGCGGAACGGATTGGAAGGCAGGTTGCGGGAGCGGTCTACGGAGGGATGAAGAGATGAGCGCTGTAATCTATGCCAGAGAAAGGAAATCGCCTTCATGGCAGGCAAACATTGTGGCTTTGCAGCGAAAATGCGTCTTTTGCCCCAAGAAAAAAAAAGTGATCCAGCGAAGCTCTTTAAGTCCAGTGGAATTAGATTCATCAATTGTCCATGATGTGATCACATCGACTGGACAGCCTCTGGGCGTTTCCACCAGATCCTTTTTTGAGAGCAAATTCGGTTATGATTTTGGAAAGGTCAGAGTGCATACTGACGCCATGGCAGCGGAATCTGCCAGAAAGCTTAATGCCCGCGCTTATGCCACCGGCCAGAACATAGTATTCGGCTCAGGAGAGTATGATGCAGAGACCAGAGAGGGAAAGCGTCTCCTGGGCCATGAGCTGGCTCATGTGGTGCAGCAGTCGCGTAGGCTGATATCGCCACAGAGCATTCTTGACAGGCCAGGAGACGGATTGGAGAGGGCCGCAGATGAAGCAGCCGATGGGATCTTCTTCCGGAATGTATATCACGAGAAGATAGCTCCTGCAATTGCAGCCTCTCCTGCAACTCTGATCCAGCGTCAGATCGGCACACCCGCTGATCCGAAGATTCAGGGCATGTTTACGATCTTAATCGAGCCGGAGTCCGGCAGAGCCGAATTTCGCGCTTCTGGCCCGGAAGACACGCCTGTAGTTTCAAGCCCTACAATAGGAATAAGGCGTGATGCGCGCAGACAGTATCACCTCTTATTCGGGGGCAAGGATAAGGTAATATCGATAAGCGAAATACCTTCCCTTCTGCGTAGTACAGTTTCCGGGAGCAGCAGCGGTGGTCCGTCTATGCGAATAGGATTTCGGTTGCCTGCCTGCCAGGAGATGATTGGAAGCGAATCAGGCGAATATATGAGCTATGAAGAATTCAAGGTCTCCAGATCACTCAGCAATGAGATGATTCAGATATCCCGGCCCTTTTATGAGGCATGTATCGAGATCTGCAAACAGCAGAGTGCTCCGAAAACTCAGCCAGAAGAAGAACAGGTCCTTCCCGGAGAGCCGAGCGAGCCTGGTGACTTCCCGGAACGCTTGCTTCCTGAAGGAACGGAGTATGCCTAGGCTAATTATCTCACTTGGAATTTATTTCCATGATATGCCAGACTGAAAAAAGGAACGAAGTACATGAGTTTGTCGTATGAGCAGCAGACTAAAAAAGCTCGGTTAAGAGCCGCAACATCCCTCTCCAGGGCAACTATGCGCCACGAATGCAATGAGTGCCCAAAGAAGCAGCTTGTGCAGCACAATTTTTCATCAGAAGGTGCGAATGGGCAGAGGGTGCCACCAATTGTCCACGAGGCTCTTCGCTCGTCAGGACAGCCGCTATCTCCAGAGACAAGATCCTTCATGGAGCCAAGGATTGGGTATTTATTTAGCAATATGAAGGTTCATTCATCCTCTGTGGAAAGCAATGATAATTTGACTGTCAATCAGCCCCGTGATAAATTTGAGAACGAAGCTGATCTTATGGCTGATAAAATAATAGGAACGGATCGGAGAGACTCTATCAATGAGGTTATGAATTTCAACTCACATAGCTTAAGCTCCGTTCGAATCCATACCGGATCTCTTGCGTCCAATTCTGCAAGATCGATCGGTTCACGGGCGTATACTGCTGGAAATAATATCTTCTTTGGATCAGGGCAATATAGACCAAAAACATTTGAAGGCATGAGATTGCTGGCCCATGAACTGGTGCATGTGGCACAGCAGGGGTGCACCGGCATGATCGGTATCCAGAGAGATGCTCCTGGAGAGATTGCGTCAGATATTCCAGATGACTTTGAAACGTTTAAGAGTCATCTTTCTGCCCAAAATAATAGGATTGGAGATGCTATTGACCTTTTAAAAAAGCAAAAAGATTCAAAGCTGATCATCGAATGGCTGTCTAAACTATCTAACGAAGAACTAATACGTCTGAACTCTCCAGGGGAACCGCGGATTAATGCGTTCATCGAAATAGTCTATTATTCTCGATTTGAGCCGACTATTGACAGCATTAAAAAAATTCTGGATTCTATAGCAGCATTTCCTGCTTCTGAACTTGCAGAGATAGACAATTATCTCAAAGGAAAAGCAGATAGCATTGGAGCTATTAGGATTTACAGGCTGAAGAATGCGCCTCCTCAGTTTTGGTCAAATCGCAGCACCTTTTTGCAGAAAGCCGGCAAAGAGTTTAATTATTCCGAAATTCAGGAGATAGAACATGGTCTATATGAAGTTGCCGGGGAAAATATGCCTTTATGGACGGAGTATTACTCTATCTATTCATCTGCTTCACTGCTAAAAGCTGTGGGTCAAAAAGAAGCCCACATGAAAGGATTAGGCAGGGCAGGCGATACTAAAGGAAGCGATACCTGGATACGTCCAGATTATCTTAATGGTTCGCATACATGGAAAGAGGTCGGAGCGATTTTGGTTCATGAATTTGTTCATCTCCGCCACACGGGAGGATTTGCCGGAGGTGAAGCATCAGAAGGAGAAGCATACGGGGTTGACTATTTCCTTGCCGAACGTTTTGGAGATACTAGACGAGCATCATCTGTTTACAGTACTATTGCATCAAATCCACAGGGAGATATCGACAGCCTGCAGAAAGAATTCAAGCGCTCCTACGGCATAATGAAGATTCTCTACGAGATAATAGATGGAAAAACGTCATCAGCTCCACAAAGCTGTGCATCCCCGAAACCTTTTACGCCCGAAGAGGCCAGAAAGCAGGTGGTGAATTTTTTAAAGGATGGCGTTAGTTTTACCTCAGACCAGAGGCTCAAATGCATTGTGCAATGGGTCGAGAATAATCGAAAGGGATTTATTCCCAGGCAAGATTGGCCGATAACAGATGCTTGGAAAGAGCAAAGATTTGTCAATTGCAGTTGATGCAATCAGCAATTGTATGCTTCCCGCAATGATTTTTGCCGGGATGCTCTTTGTATGAATGAATAAATAATCATAATTCAGTGATCCTATGTCTACCTTCCCCAACTCCCCCCGCCTCATGAAGGGCGCCATCATCGGCGTCGATCCCTTCAATCCGCTGGCAAGCATTGTGATCTTCCAGTACAACCCGGACACCCTCAACAGAAGCATCACTCCCCAAACATCAGGTGGAGATGCCGATAAGGGCGAGGCTTTGCGTCTGAAGGGCCCTCCTCAGGAGACTATCAAGCTGGAGGTGGAGATCGATGCCACAGACCAGCTCGAGCAGGACAAGACCCTGGCCAAGACGACCGGCATATATTCCACCCTGGCTTCTCTGGAGATGCTGCTCTATCCCAAGTCCGCCCTGGTCATCGCCAATGAGGCGCTGCAGCTTCTGGGGGTGGTCGAGATAATACCGGCAGAGGCCCCCATGACCTTCTTTGTCTGGGGAATCAAACGCATCCTCCCCGTGAGAATTATCGAAATGTCCATTGCTGAGGAGGCATTCGACCAGGATCTCAATCCCATCCGGGCCAGGGTCTCTCTCGGCCTGAAGGTCCTCAATTATCAGGATCTGGGATTGATGAGCGCAGGTGGTGCTCTATTCATGGCCCACCAGGTGATAAAGGAGACTATGGCCACCATAAACGGTCTGGGAGGAATCTCAGGCTCGGCATCATTTTCCTTTGACCTCAGTCTGGGATGATCAATATGTTCGATTCCACTAGCAGATACTCTAAAATTCCCATCAAAAGCATCTCCGTTCCGGACGGCGATGGCCGGTCCCGCGAGATCAGGTACGTTAAGAGGCGATTTATTCCTTCTGCCAGGGAGATGACCACTCTGACCGAGCATATGGTAACCGAAGGAGACCGGCTCGATGTGATTGCAGCCCGCTACATTGGAGACCCCACGCAGTTCTGGCGGATCTGCGACGCCAATGGGGCAATGAGACCGGAGGAGCTGACTGAGAAGATCGGTCAGCGCATCAAGATTTCCATGCTCAAGTTCTAGGAGTGGAAATGCTCTCCAGCCTCCTCGGAATCCGGCTAGTGCTCTGGATGGGGGCAACCGTACCCCGCCCGGCTCCACTGGAAGTCCTATCCGCGCTGGCCAGTGTGGAAGTAAATAACGACTCTCAGCATGGCGACGGTTTTGAGATCAAATTCAATCTGACCAAAGATAAGCTTGGGGAATACAACCTCCTCAGCAGCGGATCTCTGGAGCCGTTCAATCGGGTCATAATCGGAGTAGTGCTGGGAGTGACACCTGAGGTCCTCATTGACGGCATAATCACCCGCCACCAGCTTCTTCCCAGCAATGAGCCGGGCAAATCGATCCTTTCCGTCTCAGGTGCGGATGTCAGCATTATGATGAACCTGGAAGAGGTGAATAAGAGCCATGAGAACCAGCCGGATTTTGTGATTGCAGCCAAGATCCTGGCAAGCTATGCAGAATACGGCATCCTGCCCCAGATCACTCCCACGACGGACGTGCCAATAATGTTGCAGCGAATCCCCCGCCAGTGTGAAACGGACTATGATTTCCTGCAGCGCATGGCTAAGCGCAACGGCTATGTCTTCTACATTGAGCCAGTGACCTTCGGGGTGAATAAAGGCTACTGGGGGCCTGAAAACCGTCTTAGCATACCCCAGCCGGCCCTCTCCATCAACCTGGGCGAATTCAGCAACATCAACAGCCTCTCCTTCAGCAACGATTCCATGGCACCTGCGGAATCGGTGGGAAGCTTCGTGGAGCCCATAACCAAAATGAGCCTGCCTTCTCCCAGGTTGCCGTCTCTGCGCGTTCCTCCCCTCTCCAGAAACCCGGCGAACGCCAGGCGAAGGACAATCCAGCGCCAGATGGCCAACATGAATCCGTCTCAGGCAGCGTCGGCCTCCGTTTCCGCCTCAACCAATTCCCCTGAGCCGGTAGAAGGCCAGGGAGAGCTTGATACCGTCAAGTACGGCCATGTCCTCCGCGCCAGGGGTGTAGCGGGAGTGAGAGGCGCGGGCCTTTCGTATAACGGTTACTACTATGTGAAAAGCGTCAAACATAAAATAGAGAAGGGCGAATATAAGCAATTTTTCACACTCAGCAGGGACGGAACCGGTGCCCTGCTTCCCGTGGTGAGATGATTGACTGGGACATCTACTCCATTTTATGGAAAATACCGAGGAATTGTAACGGATAATATGGACCCGCTGATGATGGGCAGAATCAGAGCCAAAGTTCCGGATGTCATGGGGGACCAGGAGAGCGGCTGGGCTATGCCCTGCGCTCCGTTCTCAGGCAAGTCGATGGGACTGTTCGCCCTTCCAGACAAGGATGCAGGGGTATGGATAGAATTCGAGCATGGCGACCCGGACTACCCCATCTGGTCCGGCGGCTGGTGGGGATCTCTGGCAGAGATGCCGTCTTCAGTCATCGTTCCCCCACCGGCATCAAACAAGTTTATGATCATGACCAAAGGCGGAAGCAGCATCTTGATCGATGACACGCCTGGAATCGGCGGAGTCACTGTTGAGACCTCGACCGGCCAGAAGATCGTGCTCAGCGTTCTGGGCGTGGAAATCAGCAACGGCCAGGGTGCCAGCATAAAGATGACCGGCCCTCGGGTATCGATCAATAATGGTGCTCTGGAGGTGATATGATGCCCGGATTTCTGGTCCATCAGGGTGCAGTGATCTTATGCATGCATGCCGGCCAGGCCCAGCCCCTTTCACCCTGCCCCCGAGTCCTGGTGAGCAGCCAGCCAGTGGTGACCCTTTCCAGTCCTTTTACAATTGCTGGATGCGCTATGCCGGCACCGCCGGCGGGAAACGGGCCATGTGTCTCCGCCCAGTATGTCAGCTCCGCCACAAGAGTGCTGGCTTTAGGTCAGCCGGTTCTGCTCCAGGATAGCCAGGCGATGTGCCTGCCAACTGGAACGGGCCTCACTGTGGTTTCAACTCAGATAAGAGTGAGGGGGATGTGATGCAGATAGGATACCCATTTTGCTTCGACGGGCGGGGAAGAACGGCAGCGGCGAGCGAGGAAGAGCATATCAAACAAATGATTGAGCAGCTGCTCTTTACATCTCCCTTTGAGCGCGTCAATCGTCCCGGTTTTGGAAGCGGCATAAGCAAGCTCGTATTTGCCGCCAACAGTGATGCTCTCGCTGCCACTGCCAATCTGACGGTGCAGGGTTCTTTGCAGCAGTGGCTTGGCGACCTGATCCAGGTGGAGGCGGTGCAGGTGAATAACGAGGACGAGGTGCTGAGAATTGCCGTCAAGTACACAATAAGGCGCACGCAAACCAGTCAGGTAGCGGTGTTTCAGCAAGGAGACGGCAAATGAGCGTCAGGTTTGAATGCTGCAATGAGCGCCGCCGTGCTCTGATCAGCCAAGCGGCAGGCATAAATGGCATCGATTATCTGGAGGTCAAGGAAGACTCGACTCTTCCCTCCAGGCAGAGCCGGGTCTACCTCCAGGTTCATTTTTTCAAGACCCTGAAGGACGGAATCCTTGATACGCTGAAAAACGGCGCTCCAAACAAGAAAAAATATATTGAGGCCCTGAAACACATCCGCATCGAGGGCGGAGAGAAGATCAAAGAAATAGAAGCCATCGATCTGCAGATTCTCCCTCAAGATTATAAATCTGCCAAGATCCGGCTCGATCAGCAGGGCGACCTGTCAAGCTACCGCCTGAGGATAATCGATCCATCCAGTGATTCCCGAAAGAAGGTGAAACCGGGCGATGGATTTGATCCCGTGCTCTATGAAATTGAGTTCAGGTTCAGACCGGAGTGCGGTGATCCGGAACAGGACGATTCCTCCTGTCCGCAGAGACAGCAAAACGGGCCGAATATAAACTATCTGGCCAAAGATTACGCCAGCTTCCGGCAGCTTATGCTCGATCGCATCTCTTTCCTGAAGCCGGATTGGACGGAAAGAAATCCATCAGATCTGGGGGTTGCTCTGGTGGAGATTCTGGCCTATGCAGGCGATCACCTCAGCTATCAGCAGGATGCCGTGGCTACAGAAGCATATCTGGATAGCGCTCTGCATCGCATATCGGTGCGCCGCCATGCTCGCCTGGTTGACTATTTCATGCACGACGGCTGCAATGCCAGGACATGGGTACAGGTTAAAGCCAGCCAGGATATCTTTGGCACTGCCGATAATCCAGCTCTTCCAGTGGGCACAGAGGTACTGACCTCCCTGGAAGGCCAGCCTTCAAAGCTTCCGAAGGGATCGCCTCTGGCTGATCAGGCCCATGCGGTCTTCGAGACAATGGCTGACCTCGTTTCAATCTATGTGGACCAGAATGAAATGGACTTTTATACCTGGGGCGAGGATGAATGCTGCCTTCCCCTGGGCGCAACCAGCGCTACACTTCTCGGCTCTCACCGCAATCTCAAGGCTGGAGATGTTCTGATCTTTAAAGAGGTGCGAAATCCAGTTTCCGGGAGACTGGAAGATGCCGAATCATCCCATTGCCACGCGGTACGGCTTTCCGAGCCTGTGCGCATCCTTTCCGATCCTCTGGGCGGAATTATCGAAGGATCGGGTCCCGGAGCTATTGAGATCACCGAGATCGTTTGGGGCGATGAGGATGCTCTGCCATTTAACCTCTGCCTGTCTGCCAACAAAGGTGATCGCATCAGAATAAGCAAGGCTCTGGGAAACATCGTGCCGGCAGACCACGGCAGAACCGCGAGAGCCTATGGCAGAGAGGCAGTTGATCTCAATTCCGAGGAAGGCGAAATTCTCAGTAAGTTCTTTGCAGACAACTATCCGGGACGAATCAGTCCAGAGGAGCTTGAAGCTCTCGGATCGCCAAAAGGTGTGCGATTTCTCAGGGTCCCATCAACGGCAAAGAGGCATTGCCAGAAGCTTAAAAGCGATGCCGAAGCTGTGATGCACCGGTTCAATCCGAGGCTGGGAAAGATGCCAGTGACTCAGGCTGCGCCTCTTTTTGCAGAACCGACTGTCTCAGGTAAAGAGGGAATTACCATGCAGGACCTTGACTTGAGTCTATCCGCCCGTGCCATAATGAACCCCAGTCCAGAGAATGCTCGACCCTCAATCGATCTCTTCCAGGTCTTCAAGGATAAGAGCACAGTGGAAACCTGGAACTCTCAACGCGACCTGTTGAGCAGCAGCGGCATTGACAGGCATTTTGTGGCGGAGACGGACGATGAAGGATATGCAGTCCTTCGGTTTGGAGACGGCGCTTATGGCGCCATCCCGGCGCAGGGCTCTCTTTTTTTTGCCAGATATAGAACCGGAAACGGCATATCCGGCAATATTGGTGCGGGAAGCATATCCCATATTTTGAGCAACAATCCTGCAATCACGGAAGCGATCAATCCCATGCCAGCCCAGGGCGGCAGGGACGGGGAGAGCATCGATGAGGTCCGGATGAAGGCTCCTGTGAGCTTCAGGACTCAGGAACGGGCTGTGACCCTCGAGGATTATGCAGCAATTGCAGAACGATTCCCGGAGGTAGCGAAAGCAGCAGCCATTTTCCATTGGACAGGCAGCTGGATCACCATCATCCTGACGGTTGACCGAAGGGGCGGTCTGCCAGTTGATGACGATTTCAAGAAGAGATTGCTGCTCTTCATGGAAAAGTATCGCATGATGGGGCACGACGTACAGGTGAATAGCCCACTCTTTGTCACTCTGGATCTCGATCTTACGATATGCATCAAGCCAGATTATTATTGGAGCCATATCAAAATGCCTCTCCTTCAGGTCCTGGGAAGCAAGCAGCTTGCCGACGGGAGGCTTGGGCTCTTTCATCCGGACAGATTGACCTTCGGCCAAACTATTTACCTCAGCAGCATCTGCGAGGCAGCTCTGAGCGTAGAAGGCGTAAAATCGGTCGAGGTGACCAGGTTCGCTCGCAGGGATGAACCAGGGGGCGATGCATTAACCAGGGGCTATTTGACTCTTCGAGGCCAGGAGATCGCCAGATTGGACAACAACCAGAACTTTCCTGAAAACGGAATGATAACTCTCAATCCGAAAGGAGGCAATAATGACCGTTAGATCGCCCGGAATGTGCAGCTGCTGCGAAGGCCTGAAGGCCCAAACGCCTCAGGAGATCTATAACCGACCTGGGCTGAGCAGCATCAGGTACCGGTCAGGAACCTATTCTCACTTTAAGGCGAGCCTCATCGCTGGCCTATCGGATGCCAGTCTACTCTCAGACCGGCAATTGCAGGTGATGACAGGTCTGAAGACCAGGGAAGATGACGATTTTACCATTGCCCTCCTCGATGCCTGGGCGACGGTCTGCGATGTCCTCACATTCTATCAGGAGAGGATTGCCAATGAATGCTATCTGAGAACCGCTGCTGAGCAAGAATCCATCCATCTGCTTGCCAGGCTGATAGACTACCGTCCCTCTCCGGGAATAGCAGCAAGCGTTCCCCTCGCTTTCTTCATGGAAACGGCAGAAGGGGCACCGCGCAGTGCGGCAATTGATTGCAAGACCCGGGTGCAAAGCATTCCCGGCCCTGGGCAGGTTCCAATCATCTTTGAAACGGTGGAAAAGATCCAGGCTAGAGGGGAGCACAATGAGCTTCTGCCCAGATTGACCCAAAAGCATCCCCTGACCTTTGGCCGGAATACCTTCTATTTCCAGGGCGTCTCAACCGGGCTGCGACAGGGCGACGGCCTCCTGGTAAAACCGGAAAATGAGCCGCCATACTTCTGTCTGGTGGCAAATGTCGCCGTCCTGGCCCAGGAGCATAAGACGATGGTAAAGGTTCAGCCTCCTCTCCGGGTGAAGGCGGAGACGAACGGATCAGGAGAAGAAAACGCCAATCGCGGGCCTTCTCCGGATGAGAATAAAACGAAGACAAATGAGGTGAAGCCTGAAGAGATGCGGCCCAAAGGTGGCATGCTTTTAGCTGCCATTTCAGCCAAATCTGGCAATGGGAATACTAATACTGTAACAGATACCAATGCCAACCAATTGAATATGATTAAGGCAATTGATCTCTTGCCCGTTGGAGTCACGGCTTTTCGCATTCGATGCAATATCTTCGGTCATAACGCTCCGGATTTTGACTCTCTGCCTAAAAGCCTTACCGTCGGCACCTGGGGTCCGGTAGAAGATCCCCTTGATGTTTTCCAAAAGGGACCATATTTCGATAGCAAGGACCATTGGATCGGCAAAGATTCAACATTGGGCAATTACCCATCCAAAGAAGAGGACAGCAGGAGCAATCCCATTTTTCTTGACAGCGAATATCCCATCGCCGATGGCGGAATGATTGTCCTGAAGGATAAAGACAACTGCATGCTGTTTAGGGCAACGGAGCCGGTAAATTCAACGAAATCGCAGTTCACTCTGACAGCCAGGATCACATCCATCAATATTAATTTATTTAATGATTACTTTTTTATGGCTGCAGAAGATCTCGTTCAAGATTTCCTGAAAAATTTTACCGTTCGCGGCACGACTGTCTTTTCCGGGGGGGAATCGCTCGCCCTATCGGATTTGCCGTACAGTAATTCTGTATCTACAGATGGCATTGAGCTGGATCGATATGTGGGCGATCTTTACAAAGGCCAGACAGTGATCGTATGCGGCCAGGCAACCGAGAACGGAGTGCAGAAAGGATACAGATGCGAAAAGGTAACTATATCATCATTCCAGCCTCAAGATCAATCCGAAGGATTCACCAGGATCTTCTTCAAAGAGGGGCTTAAGAATAAATATTCAGCGCAGTCCGTTAAGATTTATGGAAATGTTGCCGCGGCCACTGCCGGGGAGAGCAAATCTGAGATCCTCGGAAGCGGCGATAGCTCTCAATCCTTCCAGCGCTTCCATCTGCTCAATTTCCCATTGACCTACCTCTCCGCACAAAACAGTCAGGGTGCAGCCTCGACACTGGATGTATATGTGGACGATGTAAAATGGCAGGAGACTGCAACGCTTTTCGATTGTGGACCTGCTGACCGGGTCTATACCGTCCAGATGCAGCCGGATCAAAAGACGGCAATAATGTTTGGAGATGGCAGAAATGGCGCCCGTCTTCCTACCGGACAGGATAATGTCAGAGCAGTCTATCGGAAAGGTCTGGGTAGCTCAGGCAATGTGGACGCAGACAAAATCACCCTTCTATTGTCCATGCCCCTGGGATTGAAGAGCGTCAGGAATCCACAGGCGGCGAGCGGAGGAAGCGACGGTGAGGATCTGGAAAGCTCTCGCCTCAATATGCCTCTTGGGATTTCCGCCATGAACCGATTGGTCTCTCTTAATGACTACGAGGATTTCTCACGCGCTTTTGCCGGAATAGGCAAGGCTATGGCCACCTGGACCTGGAACGGACGAGTTAGAGGGATCTTCGTTACCGTAGCCGGCCCTCTGGGTGAGGCAATTGAGGATGACGGCCCGGTTTATGTGAATCTGCAGAAAGAGATGCAGCGTCAGGGTGATCCTTTTGTTCCGGTTCAACTGGTCTCCTATCGCAAGGTCTTGTTCCGAATTGCTGCCCAGGTGAGCATCAAATCGGGATACGATGCGGATCTGGTCATCTCTGAGATAAGGAGCACAGTGCTCTCCGGCTTTTCCTTCCGGTCCCGCAGCTTCGGTCAGCCGGTTTTCTTGAGTGAGGTTTTAGGGCTGATCAGGTCCGTACCGGGTGTGGACGGAGTGGATGTGAGCCGGCTTTACAGAGTGCAGGGATCGGGCAGTGGAGGCCGAAACCAGGTATTAGCCGCTTCATCTCCCCTGCCTGGAGAGGAAGCGGCAAAGGCAGTGGGGGCAGAGCTGCTGATCATAGATCCCTCTCAGCCCTTTGACTCGCTGGGGGTGATGTCTTGAGCTTTGATGTCGATCATCTTCTCGACCTTCTTCCTGATATCTACCAGATCAGGGATATCGAGAAGGGAGAGCCTCTCAGAAACCTGCTGAAGATCATTGCAGAGCAGATGAGCATTCTGGAGGAGGACAATGCCAGGCTTTATGACGATCTCTTTATTGAAACCTGTTCGGAGTGGGCG
Organism: Methanosaeta sp. PtaU1.Bin112; assembly: GCA_002067705.1. Taxonomy (GTDB): domain Archaea; phylum Halobacteriota; class Methanosarcinia; order Methanotrichales; family Methanotrichaceae; genus Methanothrix. Next base: position 19,182 of record MVRL01000090.1, on the reverse strand, counting down.
GTTCCCTATATCGGCGATTTGATCGGATGCAAATGTCTTGACATGGCCGCAAGCCAGGGATTGGGCACGAGGGCTCAGGTGGCAAACACCATCGCCATGAGACGGCGCAAGGGCACCTTCTCCATGATAGATGAGATCGTAAGATATGCTACAGGCTGGGATTCGGTAGCTGTTGAATACTTCCGCCGCCTGTCTATGACTGAGAATATCAATCATCATCGACCGCAATCCTCAGAGCGTCCCGATTTGAGAGATTGGGATAGGCTCCTCTCTCCGGAGAGCCCCAGCAGCCTGGTGCCTCATAATGCCGAGATTCGCACTGCATCCAGTGGCCGGGGAAGATACAATCCATCAAGCCTAGGCATCTTTGTCTGGAGGTTGGGGTCCTATCCGCTCACGAGATCGGATTGCTATAAAGTTGACGAGCATCGTTTCCTGTTCAATCCTCTGGGATGCAATATGCAGCTCTTTGCCAGGCAAGAGAGATGCTCAGAGCCCCCTATATTGCCCTTACCCATCAGCCGGGAGATGCTGTACCTCGAAATGGAGAGATATTTTGGCAGGGAAAAGAGCATATCGCTTATCCTGCGTCAGGATGAAGAAGATGGCGCTTCTCAGGAAATTGAGGTAGAACTGTCCTCGGTTGTGGCCTGCGATTTGAGCGATCTGAAGGATGAGAATGGAGCGGCAACAGGCTGGGGCAATATGCCGAAGAGCAAGATCGCCATAGATCCGGTCCTGGGAAGAATCGCCTTTCCCAAGTCGATGGCACAAAAATCGGTCAGTGCCGGATTTTGTTACGGCTTTTCCGCTGACATGGGCGGCGGGGAATATGCCCGCTCCGAATCCTTCGAGGTACTGAGCGAGAATAAGGTTACTATTTCCAAGAGAGGTGAAAATGGCAGCGGCGAGATGGACGATGACCTCGCGCTGATCGAAGATGCCCTTGAGCAATTGTTCAGGCCTGCTTCTGACGGATCAGTCCCCAATGAGGGAATAATTGAGATCAACGATAGCTGTAGGTATGTCCTCAGGAATTCGTCCAAGAAATTCCTGCAAATAGATGCCTCCTCAGCAAGGAGAATTGAGATCCGGGCAAACGAAGAATGCAGGCCGGTGCTGGAAGGGAGCATTATGGTCAATGGCTCAGGAGGAGAGGTCATTTTAAGCGGCCTGGTTATGACGGGCGGGGATCTGACTGCCAGCAACAGGCTCAGCCTTCTCAAGATAGTCCACTGCACCATCGTTCCGGGAATGGCCTTGGCAAGAGACGGCCGTCCGACAGATCCGCAGTCGCCCAGCATCAATATAAATTTTGATGATAGCTCCTCGGAGATCATTTTAGATATCGAGAAGAGCATAATAGGACCTATCAGGCTTCCTGAGGACGGTTCTGAGCTAATCGTCAGGGACAGCATAATCGACTCGCCGGGAAGAGGAAAGGGATCAAGGGAGTATCCGGTCCTGGTATCAGGAGCAATAGAGGAGCTAGGCGAAGGAATGGGGCAGGGATCTCTGAGCGTTACCATTGCCGGAAAAGGACCCTGCAAACTGCAGCTCACCAATCCTTCTCATAGCCTTGAAGATGTGCGCTTGCAGTTGGAAAAGGCTCTGAACGGTGCCGATAGCAGCAGGGGTTTTAGCGAGGCAAAGGTGATCTTATGCGAGAAGAGACTGATAATCATTCCGGGCGTTCCTGGAGAGGTGACAGTAAAGTCGAAGGTAGATAGCTCATTAACCCGCGAATTTAAAAAGGGCAGCTCATTAGCCGGCAAGTTGATGGCAGACAGTTTATTAGCCAGCAGGCTAAAGCTTGATGCCAGAAACGCCACCCGGTGCAATTGCCTATTGGGAGGAATTATCTCTTTTCCGCTCGATATGAGCGCAGCATCAGCATCATTTAGAATATCGGTAAACGATGCCACTTCTCATAAGATCAAAATGGCAGGCGTGCCTTCAAGCTGTCAGGAGGCAGCAGCGCTTATTCAGGCGGCAATGAAAAAAATCAAGGACCTTAAAGATATTATTGCCTCATCGGTCAACGGTCGGCTTATCCTCCTTGCGGTCGATGGCAGCGATTCTTTCAGGCTGCAGAGGACCACAGCGAAGAGCAAAACTCTTGCAGAATTGGGATTGGAAAGAGATCTTCCTGCCATAGCCGGATTGGACGGATATGCAGGAGCTGATTTATCGATCGAAAGGTCTACTGTTTTTGGCATCGTCAGGACAAAGAAGCTTGTTTTCGCCAGAGAGACGATTTTCTCCGATCCGGTTTACGTGAGCCAGAGGCAAGAAGGAAGTGCACAATTCTGTTTTATCCCCCGGGGATCTCGCACTCCCAGGAGATCTGAGTGTCAGCCTAAGGACGAGGACTCCTGGTCGGAAGGATTGAGGTTTACATCGACGCATTACGGCGATCCGGGATACGGCCAGCTCAGCAGGCTTTGCTCGAGCGGCATTCTGCAGGGTGACAATGGCGGTGAGATGGGCGCATTTCATCAGCTTTATCTGCCGCAGAGGGAGACGAATCTGCGGGCCGCTCTGGGTGAACATATGCGTTTCTGCATCGATTGGGGAATATTTTTCATGACTTAAAAAATTATGGAGAAATGATGATGAGGGGAGATTTCAGTCGCTATACTTTTGATCAGAAAAAGCGTTACTCCGGCGTATGGATGCAGCAGGGACGGGTGCAGCTGGATGCGGATTGGAATGAGCAGCAATCAATAAATCTGCATCGCTCGCTGACCGAGGCCCAGGACACCGTGGGAAGATGTGGCGCTCCATCACTCGATCCCGGCTTTCAGATCAAGCTAGACAAAGATGGAGATCTGCAGATCGGAAAAGGGAGATACTATGTGGACGGCATGATCTGCGAAAACGATGCCGAGGTAAAGTACCAGCTTCAGCCGAATCTTCCTTCTGCACCCTCGATCAAAGATCTTCTCAAACCGACCAGCCTTTCGCCAATTTGCTATGGCATGGTTTACCTGGATGTATGGCAGAGGGCAATAACTTCTCTGGACGATCCAAGCCTCAAGGAGACTGCTTTGGGTGGAGCGGATACGGCTACTCGCACCAAGACTATCTGGCAGGTAAAGGTCTATCCGCTGAAGCAAAAGCCGTCTCTTCCCTGCTCCGGGATGAAGCTTTTCAGGGACGATAAAATAGCTCTGAATGCAATGGTCTATCCTTCAGATGAAGCAAGCGCAGATGCGTGTATTATCAGACCGAGCGCCGGTTACAGACGGCTCGACAACCAATTGTATCGAATCGAGATTCATAAAGGCGGCAAATTAAATGAAGCCACCTTCAAATGGTCTCAGGATAACGCCTCCAATGAGATCTCTGTCGAGATAATCCCTGGAGGGGAAATTAAGATAGAGGACGCCAGTCCTGCTGTTTATGAGATCTTTAAAGATGGCTCCTGGGTAGAGGTGGTGGATGATAACTCCGATCTGAACCCTCAGGGCGGCCAGCCCAGAAACCTGGTGAGGCTGAGAAAAGATCCGAATACCGCAGCGAATGTGTTCACTCTGGAGGAAAGTCTGAATTGGATTGGAGATCTTAAGCATGCCAGGCTACGCAAATGGGCGAGCAAGGATATTCCCATCAACGGCGGCTGGACACCTCTGGGAAATGAGGGCATAGGAGTGTTTTTCAGCGCTGAATCAGATGATAAGCAGGATTTCTTCAAAAGCGGGGACTACTGGGTCATACCGGCTCGAATCGCCACCGGCGATATAGAATGGCCGAAAGATGACTTTAGATTGAATAAGCCCATGCCGCCCCTGGGAATAGAGCATCATTACTGCAATCTCGCCGTGATCTCTTATGACGGCAGCAAGCTCAGTGTTCTTCCTGATTACGATTGCAGAATAATCTTTCCGCCGCTCACCGGGATAAAGGCATCAGATGTCTCGTTTAATGGCAGTACGGTTCAGTCAGCGCTGGAAGAACTAAACAAGAGAGCCGAATGCAGCTGCGTTCTATCCATAAAGCCTGGCTGGGGCTGGGAGAAGGCTCTGGCTGGAATTGAGGATAAAAAAGATGCATGGATCTGTTTTGGTGTTGGACTGTATCCTCTGAAACGAACAGTTAATTTAAGAAACAAAGGGAATATCAAGATAGTCGGAAGCGGTCCGGGAACGAAGATAGTTATCCAAAGTGCCGAATCTGCATTAAATTTCGAGTCATGTGAGAGCGTTACTATAAAAGATCTCTATGCAGAAAGCGGAGTGGCAGGCTCCTGGTATAAAGATAATCTATCCCATCTGAACGGGACTGTGACATTTTCCGCTTGCCCAAAGGTCATGCTGGAGAGCGTTGGGCTGAAATGCAAAACCGGGGCGGAGAGAGCAGCAACCTGTATTACCGTCAGGGACGCAACTGGATATAAGCGGAGCTGGCGGAGGACTAATCCGGATAAGCAGATTGTATCAAAGCCGGTTGAATTTGTGCGCATAAGCAACTGCGATCTTGAGGTTGGCCATCAACAGTCCGGAATCCTTCTCATCAATGCAAAGCGTTGCCAGGTCGAAGGCAACTTGATCCGGGCGGCAGCAAGGACGGACCGCCAGACCTTTGAATCTCTTCTGCAAAATCCGAGGTATCGATCCTCTGTAAGGTCTTTGTTGATCAATCACTCTCAGATGATCAAGCAGGTCAAAGATATGGTGCCGGAGGAGGGAAATAAAGCGGATACGTCCAAGGAGAAAAGAGAGAACGACCTCGTTTCCGTCTCAATCTCCGATTATTCCATCTCATTTCAGACTCATCCGTCGCTTCTTTCTTCATGGAATTCATGGTTTAAGCTGGATCGCCCGTTAGGAGTTCAGAGCAGCAGGGATCTTATGCTTCATATGATCCGGGTTGCTGATCGGGTGCTTCTTAATGGCGGAGTCTTGAAGAAGAATGATTCCGTTTTTCAGGGATTCAAATCGTTTTACGATGACCTTCGGAGTGCAGATGTAGACACCGCCAGGCAGGGGATCGTAGTAGGAGGCCGATCTGCCGAAGAGGTGAGCATCAGGAATAACTGTATCAATGACGTTCACCAGGGCATTCATATTGGCTTTGGTCAGGGCCAGGGCGTTGCTTCTCAAACCACGGGCGGAATTGTCCGAATATCCGATAATAACATCAGGATCATTCTCTCACCCGCATCGCGAGGGCGGGAAGGTATCTTTGTGGGCAGCTTTGACAGCCTGTTCTTAGAGAATAATTATATAGAAGTTAAGAAGTTCAGAGCAACAGAATATCTGCATATCGACGGAATTAAAGTTCGAGGTTATCTCGGGAAGATGGCTGTTGTGAGATGCAACTGCATTTTGCAGGCTAATACAGCTGTTGTCTTCAAGAACCTTAACAAGATTGGTGGAAAGCCGCTGCATATCATCGCTGACAATTGGCCTCTTGATACATAGGAACGAAATAGGAATGATGGGGAAATGCTTATCTATCATGACTGTTTATACGAAATTGCGAGGTCCGGCGCGGAGCCTGGCGCAAGTCGGGATGTATGGCTGCGAAGCTATACTATTTAGTCCATAGCCGACAGAATGGTTCAATTCGTATCTGGGGTTGGGTGGTTTACGCTGCTTTTGTCCCTGGAGATGGTTCGAGTCCTCAGACCGAGCAGGGGTTTGCGCTTGCGGCCCCTTGATGCATCCAATTCATGAGGATCCTATTGAATTTTTACTGATCATATATTGCAGGATGAAGTGGTGATTAAATGATAGTAGTTGTCTCAGATGTCCACCTCGGCAGCGATGTGGGCCGGAAGAGCAAGGGAACTGGACGAGCGTCTGACGACCTGGACCTCGATCCGCTCTTTCAGTCCTTTGTAGGGTACATTGGCAAAGATTATCTGCACACCGGTGAAGATAGGTTGATCTTATTGGGCGACATCTTCGACTTCTGGAGGAAAGACGCAGCAATGGTCATGATAGAAAACCAGGATACTGTCTTCAAGATGCGCGAGATAGCAGCTCGATCTGTAATCAACTACGTTGTCGGAAACCATGATTACTCTATTCGAAAGATGTGGAGAGCAGCGAATAGCAAGAGCCTGTTTAGCACCATGGATAAGAGGCTTCAATTGAATATCGAAGGAGAGTCTTTTACCTTCATGCACGGTCATCAGTTTGAGGTTCTGGCAAATCCCTATGATAAGAGCGAGAAGCTCTACGATTCAATATCCGCGATGCTGTGCAATTCTGCCGGAGTTACAGGTTCGACTGCAAGCGCGCTCTGGGCGGCAATAGATCCCGAGGCTCATCTCGATTACGCGAAGTCTGTAAAAAAATCCGCATCTGAGAGGCTCAAAGGCAAGCATAATGCCATTGATACCGTAGAAATGCTGGCTAAGTCCAGGTCACGGGCCATCTATAGCGGTGCGGAAGGCTGGCTGGTATATGGGCACACCCATAGAGGCTACGTGGATGAAGAAAGCAAGACTGCCAATACCGGCTCCTGGGGAAGGGATGGCGATGACTGCGGCCTTGACTACATGATCATAGAGGGAGGAAAGCCAAAGCTGTGCTCATATGAAATTTAGGATTCTCAATCAAAACCTTCTATAAAGCTCTTTATGCACCACCTCAGATCAGGGTGGTATCCTCCTTCCAGCACGGCAAATCTGCGCCCTCCGCAGATCTTTGATCCTTCCTTTATGACCTTTCCTATCTTGAAGAAGTCCTCCGTTTTCAAGAGTCTTCCCCAGTCCTCGATATAGGTATCAAAGCCCGCTGAGACGCCCACAACGTCGCAATCAAAACCCTGGAAAGCCTCCTTGACCTGGCCTAGGTAACGGCTCTCATCCATGTTGAGATACTCGAAGTCCTCATCTACCGACCAGGGATTGACGATCTTAACATTCAGATCTCCCCGAAAGATGCTGACTGTGCCATCTCCAAAGTGCAGGTCGATATCTATGATCAGCGCTCTCTTAGCCTTTGGACGAATGCTCTTTATGGCAATGGCCATGCTGTTAAAGTAGCACATCCCCCAGGCCCGGTTGGCTGCAGCATGATGGCCAGGCGGGCGCACCAGAGCGAAAGCAGGCTCGCCTTTCATGGCCAGCTCTGCGGCGCAGATGGCCCCACCAGCAGCGAGCGCTGCAGCCTCGTAGTGGCCGCTCTTTCTTACGCGATCGATATGCTCACTGCCGTGGACCTTCCGGATGGCATCCAGGCTCGCCGGCTCGGGCTTTATGATCCGGTAGCTTGCCGCTCTCAGCTCCTCAGCCGGCAGCCGCACTCGATCCGGATTTTCTACCGGGTTAGCGGGGTATTTCTGCTCATAATCTCTGCTATATACCATTATCACATGCAGACGGATAAGGATAAGGGATATATTAATGGTTCTGCACAATTAATTTTTATGAAGAACGATGCCAGCCGTCGGTATCTTTCGCCAGCACTCATGCAGAGCAGCGGCGAGACGAGCATTAAGATCTTCTCTTCAATTTGGCCCGGATGGCCTCCAGGCTTTCTGCATCCTTTTCCGCATCCGGATGGCCGATCTTTCTTTCAAGTCTCACGCAGATCTGCATCATTTCAAGAGCGCGCTTGAGATCTCCTGCCTTATCATATGCAACACCCAGATTCCAGGATGCAATTGCTTCACCCCTCCGGTCCCCTATCTCGCGGGCGGCAGCAAGCCCATGATCGTGGTACCTGATGGCCTATGAGCATCGCCAAGGGCGTAGCAGGCTGGATCAAAGCCATCGTCTTCAAAAGAATTAAATGGGAGGGCAGAATATAATTAGCGTCAGCGATCGCCTGCCCGAGATAATGGAGATCGGAACGGGAATTGTGCAGATGATAGGAGAATAAATCCAGCTTGTTTGAGTTGACAAATCTCAAATGTTCGCTCATGTGAGCGGCTTTAGAGTAGCTTTATATTCTTTTCGAGCAATCTGTTTATGAGATTGTAAAATGACGATCGAAGTTGAACTGCCCCGAGAGATTGAGCTATCGATAAGAGCCAGCAAAGAGCTGGAAACGCTTGTGCGCAAGAGGATAGAGAGGGACATAGCCGAGAGCATAAAAAATGACATATTCATATGCGGAGTTTTTAACTCTCTGCTAAAAAAAAGCGATATCAATCTTGAAGATGTAAATGAATTGGATCACAAGATGAAAAGGGAAATGATGGAGAAACTTGGATGGAGATAGTTCTGGATACAAATATCCTGATTTCATCTCTTCTAAGAAACGGCCTGACGAGAGATATTATATTGCTCTCTCCCTTGAAAATGTACACAGTTGAATACGCCAAATTTGAAGTAGAAAAACATAAAGATGAACTGCAGTCCAAATCAAAGCTGGATGAAGACTCTTTTAATTATCTGACTGAATTTGTTTTTGGCAAAGTCAGCCTTATCCCAATGGCAGAACTATCTCCCTTCAAAGATAAGGCCATTGGAATTATGCGCGAAATCGATATCAATGACTCACCTTTCATTGCATTGGCAATGCATCTTAACTGTCCGATATGGAGCAATGATGCACATTTTAAAAGACAAAATGTCATCAAATCATATACCACAAAAGAGCTTATAAACTTATTATTATAATTATAAGTCGACTCGTTTCTGCCCTGCTTTCCGAATATCCATAATCATCCCTCATCCAGGTCCCGCAGGTACCGGCTCATTACGCAGATCGCGTCCTCCGGCCCGAGCTGCTCGAACTGCTCGCAGGGCGTCCCCCGGTAGCAGTGCAGATGATGGATGGCGCAAACGGCCAAGGGGCTGCTGCCTCCTGGCTTGAAGGCAAGATGAGGGCATCTCTCTCCAGCAGGCTTGAAGATCATTGCCTGCTGATCCTCTGGATTGATGCTGCCGTCTGCCAGAATGGATGAGGGATTGACGATGAAGATATCCAGGTGAATGCAGCATTGGCCGCAGCGCAGGCAGAGCATATTAGCAGCTTAAACAGGGAGCGTCTTTATTAATTATTATTGCGATTGCCATTAGCATGAAGATTCTGCTGCCACTGGCAAATGGCTTTGAGGAGATCGAGGCAATAAACGTCATCGACATATTGAGGCGGGGCGAGGTGGATGTCGTCACCGCAGGATTGAAGGAAGGGCTGGCGGAAGGTTCTCACAAGATCAAGGTGCTGCCGGACACCACTCTGGACAAGATAGACTACCGGGACTTTGACGGCCTGGTCCTGCCTGGGGGGGCGCCCGGTTTTATCAATCTGGGAAATGACGAACGCATCCTCACGATGGCCCGGGAGATGGATAAGGCTGGAAAGATCGTCGCCGCGATTTGTGCCGCGCCTTCGGTTCTCATCAAAGCCGGGGTTCTGCAGGGAAGGAAAGCCACCGTCAGCCCCTCCGGAAAAGCGCAGGTGCAGGCCTGCGCCCATTTTAGCGAAAAGAGGGTGGTGGTAGATGGCAACCTTATCACCAGCCGCTCGCCGGGAACTGCCCTTGAGTTTGCGCTGAAGCTGGTGGAGGTTTTGGCGGGAAAGGAGAAGATGATGCAGGTCAAGGCGCAGACACTGGCCGTGTGCTGGGATGACTAGGAGGATTTTTCCCAATATTTTGAATAATTCCTACATTTAAATTTAAATCAGCGGCTTTGGTTGTTTCTCCTCCGGCGCCAGCGGCAGGCCCGCCCTGTATATGGCCAGCGGCCCGGAGAAGTGCAGCGCCCGGTTGAGGAGCAGGCGCTTTCCTTCGGCAGTGATGGCGAAGACCGGAATGGAGACGCCCATCTGCAGGCAGGCTCTCCTTCCTGCGATCTGCCGTACTGCCTTTGAGGCGCAGGACCATATCAGATCGCATGCTTCTGCCAGTATCTCGGCCTGCGCCTCGCTGATTCCGGTGGTGTGGACGGCCAGCAAAAATAGCCTTATGCTATGCTTTTCCGCCAGCTTCCTGAGGGCTGCTGACTCCTGGGAATTTGTCCCAGCCACAGTCACGGCGATCCGCCTGAAGCCTGCTGAGACTGCCGTTTTTAATCCCTGCACCTGATCTATCGTTGCTTGCCTGTCAAGAAGAAGGCAGCCCCTCTCCTCAAGCCCCTCCTGGATCTCGACAATGGGCTCGGTCCTTAACAGTCCGGTCATGTGGGCCCCTATGGCCTGCAGAACATCCGGCCTTTTGGCCACCACCGTCCCTGCCCCCTCGCAGACCACGACGGCGCTATCCACCAGGCCCTCGCTCATGGCATCCATCAGGACCTCTGATGCCCCGAAGCTGACCGGCTTTTCCTGAAGCTCCAAAACCCGATCGTGACTGTACATTCCCAGCTCTTTTATGTGGCTGTGCAATACCTGCTGCACGCTCTCTCTGCTCTCTTTCTCAATTCCATACAGATCCCGGCGCAGCGGGCAGCAGATGATCTCTGGATCGGTCAGAACCTCAACCTTGCCGTCCTTTACCTTGATGCGGGCCTTGGCCATCTCCAGAATATGCTCGGACATTTCCGCCGCCTTCCGCTACCTTGCAATCTTGGTATTGGTTGATTTGCATCGTGGGCAGGGCAACCTGTAGCCGAAGCCCCTGAAAATCATGCTGCAATCCTGGCATCTGTAATTCCTGGCAAAGACCTCTTCAATTCCGCCCAGATCAATTCCGCAGCCGCAGGTGGCGCACATAGTAATCTATTTGACCTTCCGATCGTAAATAAGTTATCCCGAAGAGGTATGAGTATGATCCACGTAAATTCAGAAGATGATCTTAAAAGAAAGCTTACTCCGCTACAGTTTCATGTGACTCAACAATGCGGAACTGAGCCGCCTTTCCAGAACGAATTCTGGAATAACAAAAGAGCGGGCATCTATGTGGATGTGATCTCGGGCGAGCCGCTCTTTTCCTCACAGGACAAATTCGATTCAGGGACCGGCTGGCCGAGCTTCGTCCGTCCTTTAAAGGAAGAAAATATTGTGACAAAAGCGGATAGCAGCTACGGCATGAATCGAGTGGAAGTAAGCAGCAGGCATGGCAACTGCCATCTCGGTCATGTCTTCGATGATGGGCCTGCTCCCACCGGCCAGCGCTACTGCATCAACTCTGCCTCTCTGCGGTTTATTCCGGCTGAGGATCTGGAAAAAGAGGGATACGGCGAATACGCAAAGCTATTTCGCAATCCTAATTCCCCGGAGAAGACCGAACCGGCCCTTCAGACTGCTACCTTTGCAGCCGGCTGTTTCTGGGGCGTGCAATCCATCTTCAACAAGGTCAAGGGAGTAGTTAAGACGACTGCGGGCTACACAGGGGGATCTTATCCCAATCCAACCTACCGTCAGGTTTGTACCGGTCTTACCGGCCACGCCGAGGCAGTTAAGATTCTGTTTGATGCTAAAGAAGTATCCTACAAAGAGTTGCTCGCTCTCTTCTGGCGGATGCATGATCCAACCACATCGAACCGTCAGGGCCCGGATGTGGGCACACAATATCGTTCTGCTATCTTCTATCATAGCGATGAGCAGAGAGAAGAGGCGGAGAGGTCCAAAGAGGAGTTTGACCGCTCCGGCACCTACGCGAATAAATCCGTTACTCAGATCGTTGCCGCCTCGACATTCTATCCCGCGGAAGAGTATCATCAGGACTATTTTGAAAAGCGGGGCAGCGGAGCCTGTCATGCTTTGAGGAAGAAATAGGGAAAACCATAAAAGATGTAGATGAGCAAAGAAGTAGATGAGCATGATATTATAATGCCATCAATATAATATTAAATCTCCACCTTGAATATCTCCACCAGCGAATCTTTGGCCTTCTTCATCACTTCTGTGGGACAGGTCTTGTAGGCTCGCTGCAATGGCTCTATCGCCCTAACATCGCCAATTTCTCCCAGGCTCCAGGCCGCCCAGGCTCTGATCTCCTCGTCCTCCTTTCCGAACATGACATTCACCAGGGCATCGAGAGCTTTGTTATGGCCGATCTCCCCGAGGGCCGTAACGGCAGTGTATCGAACCTGCCATTCACTGTCTTTCAAAGCCTGCAAAGCCAGATCGCAGGCTTTCTCCCCCTTTATCTTGCCCAGGGATTTGAGGGCCTCGCATCGGACTGAACTATCACTATCTTGCAGACTCCGAGCTATAAGGCTCAACGACTCATTGCAGGCTGTATTATTGGCTACCTCGCCTATGAAAGCTGCAGCTCTGCGTCTGACCTCATTGTTCTCATCATCGAGCAGCTTTGCCACATCCTGCAAAGAATCTCTGTGTCCAATTTTGGCAAGGCCGGTCACCGCCATGCCCCTGATCTCTGGGTCGCTGTAGCTGAGCAGATCACGCAGAGCCGCTGCTGCCTGCAGCTTGCGCAGAGCTACTGCTGCTCGCAGGCGAACGTCTTTGGAGCTGTCTCTTTTCATAGCAAGAACCAGCGTAGAGATCGCCTCAGGGCAGTTGACTGCTTCCAGGGCGGCGGCGCACCATTCGCGAACCACATGATCAGGATCATTGAGCAGGGCCCGACAGAGCGGTTCTACTCCTCGAGGGCTTCCAATCCTGCCCAGGATCCAGGCTGATTTGTATCTCAGATCTGAGAACTCGCCACTCTCCAGAGCTCTGGCGGTCTCTTCCACGGACTCCTCTCCCATATTCACCAGCGCCCATGCCGCTTTCTGGCGTTCGAAGTAGTCATCGCTCTTGCCGAGTAAATCGATCAGTTCATGAGCCTTGTCCATGCTGATTGTTCGGGCTTGCGGTCATTTAAGCTTTATCAATAAATAAGGTTAAATCTAGGTGCTGGCTAGTTGCCATGCAGAAAGGATAATTAGTGAAAAGCGGAGCGGGAACGAATTATGGGATACCTCTTTGGTCCGGTGCTATCTCGTCGCCTGGGCCTGTCCATGGGTGTGGACCTGCTCAAGTACAAGACCTGCAACCTGGATTGCGTCTATTGTGAGCTGGGCCGTACTGCCTGCTTAACCTCTTGCCGGGATCGTTTTGTGCCCAGGCAAAAAGTCATAAGAGAGATCGAGCTCAGACGGGCAGAGCCTTTCGATCATCTCACATTTGCCGGATCGGGTGAACCGACGTTAAGCCTTGACCTGGGGGAGATTGTGTCCCGGGCCAAAGAGCTAGTGAATAGCCCTGTAGCAGTAATCACCAACAGCACCCTTCTCTCCAGCCCATCTGTTCGAAAAGAGGTTTCCGCTGCGGATGTGGTCCTCCCCTCGCTGGATGCAGTCAGCGAGAAGGCTTTTCAGTCCATCAACCGGCCGGCATCTGGCCTTTTGGCTGCGGATATGATAGAAGGCCTAAAAGAATTTAGAAAAGAATACTCCGGCGAGATCTGGTTGGAGGTGATGCTGGTCAAAGGCATAAACGATGAGGAGGCAGAAGAGATCGCCAGAGCGGCAGAGTCAACCGAGCCGGACCGAATTCAGCTCAACACCGTGGTCCGCACCCCTGCGGAGCCGGTTGAGCCTCTGAGCGAGGAGGAGATGAGAAGGATGCTGGAGATATTCCCTGGTGCCGAGCTGATACCGGACTGGGACTGGTGCGTTCCGGACCGCATTCGGGACCGGCTGATGGAGCTTCTCATGGCCAGGCCCGGCACACTGGAGGAGATAAGCTGCCATCTGAAGATAGACGGAAGCGATGCCATCAAATACTGCAAGATCATGGAGAATGACGGACTGATATCGAGACGGCTGCATGGCGGAAAGCTGTATTTTCATGCTATCGATGAATCATAACTATTGTTATACAAATCATATTAAACAATTGCATGCCAACGAGCGGAATGATTTTCATGACAGAAAAGAAGAATGATTGTGATTCATGTGCCCAGAAGGGGTCCTGCAAGGATCAAGGTGATGGAAAGGAGTGCGCATATAAAGTCGATCGAATGGCAAAAGTCAAGCACAAGATCATCATCGCCAGCGGAAAAGGAGGCGTGGGCAAGAGCACAGTGACCGTCAACCTGGCGCGTGCCCTGCAGATGAAAGGCCTGAGGGTCGGCATACTCGATGGCGATATCACCGGCCCGGATATTCCCAAGCTCCTGGGAATTGAGGATGAAAAGCTAAGGCAAGGACCAGAGGGAATAGAGCCGGCGGTTGCAGAGGGAATCAAGGCCGCATCAATGGCTCTCATTCTCACCAGTCGCGATACTCCGGTGGTCTGGCGCGGCCCCATGAAGATGGCAGCCATCAAGCAGTTCATCCAGGATGTGAACTGGGGCGATCTCGATTTCCTGCTGGTCGATATGCCGCCTGGCACCAGTGATGAGCCTCTTTCCGTGGTGCAGCTCATCCCTGAGCTGGCGGGAGCGATAATAGTAACCACGCCTCAGGATGTCGCGCTCCTCGACAGCCGAAAAGCGGTGAACATGGTCAAGGCTATGAAGCTGCCGGTGCTGGGCATTGTGGAGAACATGTCGGGACTGGTCTGCCCGCATTGCGGCGAGAGGATAAGCATCTTTGGCTCCGGCGGCGGCGAGAGGATGGCCGAGGAGATGGATGTGCCCTTCCTGGGAGCAATTCCCATTGATCCATCGATCTGCACTCTGGGCGATCGCGGAGAGACCTTCGTGCAGAGCGGATCGGAGGCGGGCGGAAGCTTCGGCAAGATAGTGGAGAGATTGATGGAGATGTTCTTTTAGCTCCTGCTCTATTGGCTGGCTTTTAATATATGAGGAACATTGGGAGAAACCGATGCATCGAATACTGGTCAGCAATGATGACGGCGTTTATGCCTCAGGCCTGCAGGCTGCAGCCAAAGCCGTGCAAGGCTTGGGCGAGGTAATAGTAGCCGCGCCATCCGGGCAGAAGAGCGGCGTGGGAAGATCGGTATCCGTCTTTGAGCCGCTGCGCTACGCCCAGGTGAATTTCAATGGCTTTCAAGCCTATGCAGTCACAGGAACGCCTGTGGATTCGGTCATCATCGGCATCTTCGCCATCATGAAAGGAGATCTTCCAGACCTCGTCGTATCCGGAATCAATGTTGGCGAGAACATCAGCACCGACACGGTCACCACCAGCGGGACCATTGGTGCCGCCCTGGAGGCAGCTAGCTACGGCATCCCCTCCATTGCCGCCTCCATCCAGGTTGTAGACCAGGGCGACAAATTCGATATGCACCATGGGGCAAAGCACGATTTTGAGGTGGCAACAACAGTGTTGCGCCGGGTGGCAGGCAAGGTGCTGGAGCACGGCCTGCCTGAAGGCGTCGATGTTCTGAATCTGAATATTCCGGCTGATGCCACTGAGGATACGGAGATCGTTGTCACCAGGCTGGCCCGCAAGATCTTTCGGACAACCGTCCAGGAGCGGTTTGATCCCAGGGGAAGGCCCTACTACTGGATAGACGGAGATCTGATTCGTTCGGATGAGAAGGACACGGATGTGCAGACCGTCTACCAGGATAAGAAGATATCACTCACGCCCCTAACGCTTGATTCTACTGCCAGGATCGATTTCAAGGAGGTTGATCGCTTATTTTAGCAATTATTTGGATTCAATGATATAACTCTACAGATATATCTATCTCAAAACCGTCGGACGGCTGATCCTGCTTGTTGCATCGATCTCGCGCATATAATTGTCCTTGACAAAGAGGACCTTGACAAAGAGGGCTTCTTCTGAGAGGAGTTCTTCTTTGAGTAATTCCAGAATGCAATTTCCGCGGCTTCCTGCGCACATGCAGGCGAGAGCGTGGCACCCTATTAATATCATTCATATTAACTTCTTTGTAGCAGTCGGAAATTACCTGTATCAGCGTCCCTGCTTTATCCATTCCATACTCATCTTATTACTATCAAGAACGTGAATATTACTATGAAGACTATTTCGAGGAAGGAATGCGCCAGAGCACATTTAATTAAGCTTAAATAGTTAAAAATACAGGTAATCTATTGGAGCCTTCCCAAAGAATCAATCCCTTTCGCCCCGAAGGCTCATACTCCCTTTTAGTTACAATGAAATAGCCGGAGAATGCTTTCTCTCTCAGAGCATGATATCTCTCGACATCCTTCCTCATAATCCCGGATGCTACCTGTTCACCGACGACCAGGATAAGATCATCTATGTTGGCAAAGCCCGAGACCTAAAGAAGCGTGTGTCTAACTATTTCCAGAAGCAGGACCATGCACCCAGAACAAGAGCCCTCGTCCTCGCATCGAGAGGAGTGCAGTTCATCGTCACCAACACCGAGGTGGAAGCGCTCCTCCTGGAGAACACCCTCATCAAGAAGCACCAGCCGTGCTACAACATCAAGCTCAAGGACTCCTCCCGCTATGCTTTCATCGAGCTGACCGATGAAGACTTTCCGCGCATCAGGGTCTCCCGCAAGGCCTCAGGCAGGGGCTCGTTCTTCGGCCCCTTTACCTCCGCCAGGGAGAGGACATTCGTCTATCAGCTCATTCGCAAGACATTTGGTCTTCGCACCTGCAAGAGGATGTCCAGGCGTGCCTGCCTGCGCTACCATCTGGGCCACTGCGCAGGACCCTGCATTGGAAAGATATCCCAGGCCGATTACCAGGCCAGGGTGAAGAGAGCCGCATTTGCTCTGGCAGGCAAGAGCAGAGAGCTCTTAGAGTCTCTGCAACTGGAGATGGCAGAGCTATCCGATCGTCAGGAGTTTGAGAGGGCAATACAGCTTCGGGATGAGATAGCGGCATTGCAGCATCTAGAGGAGCGCCAGCAGGTGGAGAAGAGCCGCAAGTACGATCAGGACGTCATCAGCTACAGGGCGGAAGAGGGGAGCGTCTTTCTCATGCTCTTCAAGGTTTACCGGGGCACTCTGGAGGGAAAAGAGGAGTTCGTATTCGCCCAGAGCGACAACTTCCTGGAGGAGTTTCTGGTGGCATACTACTCGGAGAGAGAGCCTCCTGAGGAGCTGATTCTCGCTGAGCCTCTGGAGGAGTCATTGGTTGATTTCCTCACTGCTCTCAAGGGAAAGAAGGTGCATGTCACCGTTCCAAGACAGGGGGAGAAGAAGGAGCTGCTGGAGCTGGCCAGGAAGAATTTGGATATCGGCTTTTTCGGAGACCGGATGAAGGTTCAGGCCCTGGCGGAGGCGCTGCATCTGCCCAGGGCCCCGCAGGTAATTGAGTGCTTTGACATCTCCCATCTGGCAGGCACATTTTCAGTGGGATCGATGGTGCAGTTTCGGGGTGGCAGGCCGGACAAGAGCAACTACCGGCGCTTCAAGATCAAGAGCGTGCAGGGAATAGACGATTTTGCCTCCATAGCAGAGGTGGTGCGGCGCCGCTACTCCCGCCTTAAAGAGGAGATGCAGGAGATGCCGGACCTCATCCTCATCGATGGAGGGAAAGGCCAGCTCTCGTCTGCTCTGGCAGTTCTGCGAGAGCTGCGGCTGAAGATTCCCATCATCTCCCTGGCCAAAGAGAAGGAGGAGATCTACGTTCCTGGATTGGATGGGCCACTTGATATCAAGAAGAATGAAAAGGCATCGCTCTTTGTCCAGGAGATCAGAGACGAGGCGCACAGATTTGCCATCACCTACAACCGGCTGCTGCGAAAGAAGGCGATAGCCGACTGAATGATGCAATATAATGCCAGAGACTAAAGAAAAAAGCTAAGAGTTTAGGCGGAAGGTCAGGCTAAAAAGCAAGGCTAAGAGGTCAGTCGCAGGAAGCGCTCCTGGGCCTTCTCCAGGATCTCCTCTTCGCCAGGGATCACCCCGTTCTGCATCAGGACCTTGCCGGCCACAATGGTTGTGTCCACGCCACCGGCCATGCTGTAGACCAGATGGGAGATGATATTGCTCTGCGGCCAGAACCAGGGTTTTTTCAGGTCGATGAGAGCGAGGTCAGCGAGGGCTCCGGGGCGAAGCCCGAGACCAAGCCTGAAAGCTCGTGCGGCATTCTCAGTGGCCATGTGCCAGATCTGCTCTGCAGAGAAGTTGGCAGGGGTGTGGTAGGCGTTCTTCTGGGCGATAGCGGTGGTCTTCATCTCCTCGAAGAGGCTGAGGTTGTTGTTGCTGGAAGCTCCGTCTGTGCCCAGGCAGACGTTTATTCCCGCCTGCATCATGGTGTTCAGAGGAGCAATTCCCGAGGTCAGCTTGAGGTTGCTCTCAGTGCAGCTTATCACATTGGCTTTTCTTTGGGCGAGAAGGTGGCAGTCTTCAGGGGAGAGCCAGACGCAGTGCACCGCAGCCAGTCGCTCGTTAACCAGGCCCAGGCTGTCAAGGTACTCCACCGGGCTTTTGCCCTTAGAGAGCAGAAAGCCGTCCACCTCCTCGCGGGTCTCGGAGAGGTGGATGTGGATCATGGCGTCATGCCGGTCTGCGATCTCCTTCACTTTGAGAAGCGTCTCCTCTGAGCAGGTGTAGGCGGCATGCGGCCCCACCGTCGGGACGATCAGCTCGTCGCCCTTCCAGCGGCGGATGAAGGGCTCCACCTGGCCGAGAAGCTCCGGCTTCATATCGAAGACCACGCCGGAGAGAAAGGCTCGCAGCCCCATCTCGCGCGTGGCGCAGGCAGCAGTATCCGGGAAATAGTACATGTCATTGTAGCAGGTGATCCCGAAGCGAATCAGCTCCAGGCAGCCCAGCTTCACCCCCCAGAAGACGTCTTCCTCAGTGATCTTGGCTTCCAGAGGCCAGATTTTCTCCTGCAGCCAGGGCATGAGCTCCATGTCGTCTGCATAGCCACGCAGGAGGGTCATGGCCAGGTGGGTGTGGCCGTTGATCAGGCCAGGGATGGCGAGCTTTCCCCGTCCGTCGATTATCTCTTCCTCATTGCTATTTCGACCCAGGTCGCTGCCCACGCTGGTGATCCTCCCCTCCTCGATGAGAATGTCCCGGCCAGATTGCAGCCGTCCTGCTTCTATTATGGAGACGTCTTTAATCAGCATCAGAGGAAAATGGCGGCAAAGGGTATTAAGATTATCGAATCGTCAGGCTTAAGAGCTATTGATGCGAACAGGTCCGGCTGAGCTGAGGTAGCCAAGCGGCCTACGGCGCTGGTCTTGAGGTACTGCTCTCTATTCTGAGGGCGGGACGAGCAAACCAGTGGTGCATCGCACCTCGTGAGTTCAAATCTCACCCTCAGCGCTTTCTTTTGGGGTAATTTTTCATTTGAGTTATTCAATCTCCAGAGCTGAAAGGCTGCGCTTCTCCGACAATGGTGGCTGGATCTCGGCTGTGGAGGAGAAATGGACTTTTTCTTTGGCGGACGATCCTACCTATACTCTGGCCATTCCAGGAGACTTTTCCTGGAAGTATTGCAGAGGGCAGAGGGTGA
>MVRL01000089.1 GCA_002067705.1 Methanosaeta sp. PtaU1.Bin112 | reverse complement strand
GCTACATCACATATCCGTTATGCAAGTTTTGGCGATGAAATGGGAAGCCGCGCCATTCAGGACGCGGTAGTTCACACCCATCCACTACTAGGACAAAGACCTGGAAAATGGTGAGCCTTTTATACCAGGCTCTGCAAAATAAGCGTATGCAGGAAGCAAAGAAATTTGCGTTAGATGTAAGTCATACGTTTATCGCATCGATAATTAATATGCTTCTTGTTTTTGTGATATCCATAATTTTGGCAAGACACCTGGGCGCAGATGATTTAGGATTATATCGGCTGACATATACATTTTATGGGGTTGCTACCATGGTGGGTGCTTTAGGAATCCCCGTGGCCGTTATAAAATATGTAGCCGAATACAAAGATGATAGGGCTAATTTTGACAAAGTAGTCTCAGCGGCAATTATCACGTCGATAATTGCAGGGTTTATAATTATTATTATAATATTAATTGTTTCCAATAATGCCGCGGATATATTCAGAATGCCACAGATGGAAAGCCAACTAATCCTGCTCTCACCGGTGTTTCCATTTATCCTGGTAAATGCCGTATTATATGGCGTTTTAAATGGGCTTCGCAAGATGAAGACTTACGCCATAGCTTTGATTCTCCAGCAAACGCTAATGACAGCTTTCACGGTCATTTTAATCTATTACGAATTAGGAGTTTCTGGCGCAATAATCAGCATCGTAATCTCATCAATTGGTGTATGTGCTTACTTATTCTATAATTGCAAGAGCTATATTCATTTGATCCTGGATGGTTACCTGGAGACAACCAGAAAGCTGACAACGTTCGGAGCCAAGATGTTTGGAGCCAATTTGATAAACATGATAAACCTCCAGGCGGATGTTGTATTTCTGGGCTATTTCCTGACCGCGACAAATGTTGGTTACTATTCTGCGGCAACGGGATTGAGCAAATTCTTTTTGGTTGTTCCTCAGGCTATTCAGACCGTTTCTTACCCGGCTACATCTGAATATTGGGCCAAGAAGGATATGCTTGGACTTCAGAACATGATCGACAAGAGTGTGAGATATTCCGCTCTTGCCCTTATGCCCGCAGGCCTGGCCATTGTTTTCTTTGCAGAAGAAATTGTGGTCAGGATCTATGGACAGGGATTCCAGCAATCAGCCCTGCCTTTACAGATATTGCTGCTGGGAACTGTAATATTTGGAGTCGCATGCACATCCATAGGAGGATCGCTTGCTGGAATTAACCGTCCCGATTTAAGCCTTAAAGCTGCAGGAATAAGCGCAACCGCAAATGTAATTTTAAATGTCACCCTTATACCAAGATTTGAAGTGCCTGGTGCGGCCTTGGCCACTTGCACATCATTGATTATAATGACGCTTCTATTCGGTTTAATGACCCTGCACACACTATCAATAAAAATCAATATCAAATGGTTAGCGATGATGATTATCGCGGCTCTCATAGGATTCGCCATGTTTGCCTCAGGTACTCGATTCCTTAATCAATACCTCCTCGGCTCGATTATCCTGGTTATCTACACAGGCCTGGCATTGAGAATAATTCTAAAAGGAGATGAAATAGACAAAATTATTTCAATTATCAAATCTAGGGGGAAAAATAGAATTTAGCCGCTAGAAAGCGGAATAGATATAATTTGTGCCACTGCCTGGGGAAAACCAAATCAACGCAAAAATTACCGCCATCAGATATGCCATCCAGTACTTGAGTTTCAGAGAACTCAGCATGCCGACCCAGTCTTTGCTGCAAAATTCATTTCTATATAATGCTATCAGAGCCACATAGAATCCAAACAATAGCAGGAACGGCATCGTTTCCTTTATAAATCCAAAGACCAGGCCAGGATACTGCAGTCGAGAGAGAAAATCCCAAAAGATGAACTTATTCAGACAGTAAATAAGATCATTCAGGTCATTGACTCGAAATATGAGCCAACCTAAAGAGACCAGGTACTGAGTTGCCAAGACCCCCAGGGCAGTCCAATATCGAGTCTTTGATATCGTATCCATTCCCCTGGCCAGAGATAAATCCCTGAAGATAAGCCTGTGGGCAGAGAGAAGAAAACCATGATAAGCGCCCCATATTAAAAAATTCCAGGAAGAACCGTGCCACAATCCACAAATAGTCATGGTTAATAGAAGATTCAGATGCGTACGGAAAACTCCTGCACGGTTGCCGCCCAAAGGTATGTAGAGATAGTCCCTGAGGAAACTGGAAAGAGAGATATGCCACCGACGCCAAAAATCGCTTGGATTTAGGGCGAGGTACGGATTATTGAAGTTTGCAGGATACCTAAGTCCCAATATCCTCACGCTCCCTATAGCAATATCGCTGTATCCTGAAAAGTCGCAATAGAGCTGGACGGCAAAAATTATCGTGGCCAATATAATCCGTAAAGAATTGTAGTTTGTCGGATCTGCGAAGATGGGATCAACAAACCTGACGAGATTGTCTGCAATTACCATTTTCTTGATCAAACCAATCCCGATAAGGGTAATGCCGTATTTTAAATTTGAAGCTGAGACGCTCAGACGTCCCCCCGAGCCTATCTGATGCAAGAAATCACGGGCCCTTACTATGGGCCCGGAGGTTATCTGAGGAAAGAATGCGACAAATAAAATATATTCCTTTAAAGAGGGTGTGGGGCGAAGGCGACCAAGATAAATGTCAAAAACATAGCTCAAGCTCTGAAAGGTGTAAAAGGATATGCCGAGAGGCATCAATAGACAGGAAGCGTCAAGGATGGTACAATTAGCAAAAGAGCCGAATGCTGCGCCCATAAAGAGGGATAAAATGCTGGACAATTGGTCTGAGTACTTAAACAATCCCAGCTGTCCCAGAGCATAAATGACGGAAAAAGCGAGATAAAATCTTCGCCATCTAATTGAACTCTCTCGATAGATTGCCTGTCCTGCGAAATATGTGATCAGGGACACAAAGAATAAGCATAAAATAAGATAGCTGCTTGACAGAAGATAAAAAAGACAACTGGAAAATAACAAGAATGCTACCTGATTTTGGCGAAACTTGAAAAGAACAGTAACCAGTGCCACCACGGCAAAGAAGACCAGATATTGCAGGCTATTGAATATCATAATGCTGCGCACTCTAGGATTAATTTTGCCATATCCTCGGAAAATTCCTTCCTTCCCAGGCAGTTGAGGTGAGTCAGATCGCTAAAACATTGGGGACCATAGCGGCGCTCATAATCATAATAACTGGAATTCGTTGAGTTCAGTAACGAGAAATAATTGCGTCGAGTGTCATCCGAGATCTTTTCCAAGAGCAATGGATGAAGTGGCATATTGATTATGACGACAGAAATGCCTTTGGAATGCAGAAGCCTGAGAGTCTGATTTAGAGCCAGCTTTTGATTATTATCCCTCGGACTAATCGAGTATTTGTCGAGCATATCACGGGAATTGTTTATTCGAATAAGGAGCAAATCATAAGTCAGATTCTCGCTGAAAGCGGGCTGAACTTTGAAATCTTTAGCGGCCTCTTGTTCGGAAGTCTCGCTAATCCGGAACAAATTCAAGAGGCTTGGAGCTATGAACTTTCTTCGATAGAAATCCAGGTAAACGGGATTCATATCGATTAGCTCGAGTTCATCGGTTCTGAAAAGCGATCTTGAATAATTGTCCAGATGAATATCTCTCGAGACAAGGGCAAGATCGTCCGAGGAAATATTGAAGGATGTATCATTGAGGGCATAATAAGTCAACCCGATGATAACCATTCCGGGACGACACTCGCTCATACTGGCAACCTCTGTCAGCCTCCTCAAAGGTGTATCAGCGGGATATCCAAGGTTGTACGTCTGAACAGTCATATTGGCATCAGCCTTGCCATCGCCATTGATGAGTTTATCAATAAGATTGCAATCAATGTCCGCTTCAATTTGGCTGCTTCCGATAAAAAAGATTTTTCTCTGCGGATCATCCTCTAAAGTTCGATAAAGCTTGAAGATATTAACCACCCTATTGGATTCATCCAGATAAGGCTTTACAATTAAATGCAAAAATAACCCATTAATAATAATAGACATTATAATCGCTGCAAATAATATCAGGATTATATTGGTCCTGGTCTCGTCCATCAAACAAGTGGTGAATCCAGCCCATAGTTTTAATTGCTTCGCTCAAGAGCCGTGATGGTCTCATTGATCACCGTGTCAATTATCTGCTTATGCATCTCGACATATTTCTCAAAAGATTGCCGGATGATCGAAATATCTAAATAATTTTATGCACTGGATTAGGAACATCAAATCCCCTCAATTGGCAATCAGTTCGGACGATATCAATATATATCCTTGAGTTCGTTTTCGGCCAGATAGTAATCCAGCATATCTCTGATGATATACCTTACTGTATGATCTTTCTGAAATCCGAGTGTTTCTATCTTCTTTTTGGCCGAAAGCAATATGAAGACCTCAATCGGCATGAACCACCATGGATTGAAGACGATCTTATCTCATTCTCTCCGGTCTCGACCTTAACGCCGTCATCCTGAGCCGAAAAGTCTCTGCAACCAATATGGTATGGGCAAGGCCCTTGGGATCTCCCTGATAGATAAATTCTATTGGAACGTCCCAGTATCCTGTTCGAACGGCATCTATCACCTGATCCTTATTCGGCCCCAGGATTATGCCGATCTCATCGGCGCCAGCTTCGATGACATCCTCTATCGCATAAAAAAGTACGGGCTTATTGGCCACCGGAATAAGCTGTTTTTGCTGAGAATAAGTGAGGGGACGAAGCCTGGTTCCGGACCCACCAGATAGTATGAGAGCTTTCACAGATACACCTCAAAGGAGCATATTGATCGCTCTGAATTTGCATAGG
Source organism: Methanosaeta sp. PtaU1.Bin112 (assembly GCA_002067705.1). GTDB lineage: Archaea > Halobacteriota > Methanosarcinia > Methanotrichales > Methanotrichaceae > Methanothrix. Next base: position 110,361 of record MVRL01000089.1, on the reverse strand, counting down.
CCCAAGATAAACACTTCGATTAGGGCCCAGGATAGATAACCTCGATATTTTCCATGTTCAGTATGAGCTTGCGCAGCTCCTCGCAGTTTATGGGATGCTTGAACTCGCTGCACATCTTAACCCGTTCCGAAAGATCGCCAAGCTCTTTTTCCTTTAAATAGTAGCCCATCCTCTGAGTAATGTATTTTAGGGCCTTGGCTCCGGTGTGCTTGCCTATGATGATGTGCCGGGCAGCGCCCACCATCTCAGGCGAATAGAGCTCATAGGTCCTGGGCTCTTCCAGGACAGCGGCGACGTGGATCCCTGATTCATGAGCAAAAGCATTGCTGCCCACTACTGCCTTGTTCTTGGCCACGGCAACCTCTGAGTAGGTCTCCACAAGCTTCGAGAGGTCTTTGATCTTGGTGAGATCATACGAATTCAGGCCGTAGTGCAGCCGCAGAGCCACAAGCAGCTCTTCTAAAGGCGTATTGCCGCTCCGCTCTCCGATGCCGTTCACTGTGGTATGAAGCTGTTTTGCCCCAGCTTCCGCTCCCGCCAGGGTATTGGCCAGGGCCATCCCCAGGTCGTCGTGGCAGTGCATGCATATGGGGATCTTAATAATTTTTTTCAGCTCGCTTATCATGTAATAGGTCGTGCGCGGATTCATAATCCCTACGGTATCGGCGACGCTTATGTAATCAGCATGATAGTCCTCGGCCTTCTTGTACAGCTTCTTTAAAATCTCAAAATCGGTTCTTGTGGCATCTTCAGCCGAGAACCGGACAATCAGGCCATGATCTTTAGCATACTCCACCGTCTGCAGAGCGCAAGAGATCGCCTCTGGACAGCTCATGTGCAGCTTGTACCTTAGATGAAGGTCGGAGGTGGCGATGAAGACGCTTACCATGTCGGCCCCGCATTCAATGGCAGCGTCGACATCCGTCTTGACAGACCGACAGAGAGCTGATATCTTGGCATCGAGTCCCAGATTGCAGACCTCTTTTACTGCATTCATCTCCGCCGCGGAGACCACCGGGAAACCGGCTTCTATGACCTCGACGCCGATCTCATCCAGCCGCAAGGCAATATCCAGCTTTTCATCAGCGCGAAAGACTACGCCCGGCATCTGCTCACCGTCGCGAAGGGTTACATCGCATATCTCGATGTCCAATGGAGGTGTCTTGGCCATTGCCAGGAATTGATTGATGGAGTAGTCTTGCATAACACGCTAGTGTGATAATTCATTACATAAATCGGTTTCGAAGGAAATGAGTTTCCGCCCATTCTGGAGACGGGCGAAACGCTCCAGTATCCACCTGTTTCGCACTTCCGGATGAAATATGATGCCATAAACCGGATCTGCACCCCGTTGAAAAGCCTCCGCCGCTTCAGCCCTCCCCGCCAGGAGCGACAATTCTTGCGGCAATGTCACCGCGTAGTTATGGAGATGATAGCCTTCTATCAGCCGCGGCTCGCCCAGGAGCGGCGAGGCCCTGACTATCTCGATCTCCTCCAGGCCGATAGCTTGATTTGGTACTATAGATCCGCCATAGGCGGCACCGATTACCTGCATGCCGGCACAGATGCCTAATATCGGTTTTCTGCACTCCGTTATCCAGGAGAAATGCTGCAAATGCTCAGCATATTCATTATCCTGCAAAGCCGTCCCACAGAGAACAAATCTGTCGTAGCGGGCAATCTCCCGCGATGCAAACTCATCATAATGCCGAACATCGCAATTAGCTCCTGCCCGCTGTAACGCATCTCTGATGGGCAGGACAAATTCATAATGGGACAGAGAATCCTTTTCGAAACATAGATCGATCAGAAGTGTGCATCCATTAGAGGGCACCGTTTTCTGCGAGGCTCCTCCGGCATTGCCAGGCGGTGAGGCATTGACGGGCAGCCCTATCGCTCTATCGGAGCTATCAGCATGGAGCATCCTTGCCGTTTTCTCAGCGAGATGCATCTCTTCTATGGCATACCGCCCTCGATAGTTGGCATAGCTGGATGATGTCTTAAAGATCTCAATTCTCTTCCTCCAGAATGGGGCGTCCAGGACGAAGGTCTCCAGTTCTCCTCCCTCGCCGGAAGGATTTATCTTGTACTTCTTCTCCAGCTGCTCGAGCATCCTTATTCGCTCCTCGGTCAAGGTCGCGCCCAGCCAGGAAGCATCGAATGGATAGGCAAAGACACCGGAGATGACGACGGAAAAGCCTTCCCTTAAAAGAAGCCGAAGGTAACCGATCTGATCTGTCTGCCAGAGGGGATTGAAGCACCAGAGATTCTGGCTGCGGCAGATTCTCTGGACGCGCGCTGCCTGGTAAACGGACTCGATGGCGCCGGTAACTATGCCCTGTATGTCGTATCTCTGACGTGCGGCTGCAATTGCCGCCTCCAGGTCAGTAAGCTCCTCCTCTTTAACGCCACGCGTGGTCCAGGTGAGCAGAGGAATGCCCATGGCCTCTGCTTGCATGCCAGTGCGAGCGATGTTGGGAGTGTGGAACATGTAGCTGTCAGGATTCTCCGAGACCAGAGTTATTAGGCATGCAACATCGTTTTTTTCCATAGCCCGCCAGCAGGCAAAGACCGAATCCTTGCCGCCCGAGAAGAGAACACCCAGCTTCATCAGAGGCAAGAGGTTGCCCTCCGCTAATAAAAGATCTTGCCCTAGCTCACAAAAAAGCAGGTAGGAGGCCAGTCCCCTTCAGGGGCTGGGCAGATTACTATTGAGCTCAAGACGACTTCAGGTCGAGCATCTGCCAGACCTTCGTCATATCCAGGTTTGCCTCTGTTGCCTTTGCCAGCTGCTCAAAACCATCAACCTTCGCCGCTCCGGACTTTGTCTCCGCCTTGGAGAGCGAGCTCATGCCATCGCCAATGCCTTTGCGCCGGCGGAGAAAGTCGAGGAATGAATTGCGGAAGTTGTCGTTCTCGAAGAGGCCGTGAAGATAGGTGCCGATCACCATTCCGTTTTCTGACACAGCTCCATCGTCTCCGAAGGCCTTCTCGCCCTTGGGGCTGGTCACGCCCATATGGATCTCGTAGCCAGTGATAGGCTGGCCGCGAATGGGATCCAGGACGGGCCCGCCGCCCGTGACGACTTTCTTGACCTGCACCGTCTTCTTCTCATACAGGTCGAAGCGAGTCACCGCATCCAGCAAACCCAGGCCAGGGATGGTTCCCACTGTATCTTCGACGCCACAGTCGATGATCTGCTTGCCCAGCATCTGGTAGCCTCCGCAGATGCCCAGGACGGGCGTGTCCGCGCACGACTTGATCTGATCAGCCATGCCCTTTTCCTGCATCTCCCGAAGATCTGATACCGTGTTCTTGGTTCCGGGTATGATTATCGCATCAGGGTGGCCCAGGGGCTCGGAGAGGCTCACATACCGAACGTACGCCTGCCGCTCCAGGGGCTCAAAGTCGGTGAAGTTGCTGATGCGCGGCAGCCTGATCACGGCGATCTCCGGGCGAGGTCCGCCAGGCCGGGATTTCTTGTCACCCAGAGATACCGAATCCTCGGAGGGGATATCGAGGTCGAGATAGGGCATGACGCCCAGCACGGGAACACCGGTCAGCTCCTCCAGCTTCGCGAGGCCGCTGCCCAGGATAGCCGGGTCGCCCCGGAATTTATTGATCACCAGGCCCTTCACCAGCGGCCTGATGTCCTCCGGCAATAGCTGCACTGTGCCGAAGAGGCTGGCAAAGACCCCGCCTCGCTCGATGTCTCCGACCAGGATGATGGGAGCCTTCAGATGGCGTGCCACGTAGATGTTGGCGATATCCCTGTCGAAGAGGTTGATCTCTGCCGCTCCTCCTGCGCCCTCCACCACTATGTAGTCGTAGCACTTCTCCAGCTCCTCGATGGACCGGTCCACTACCTCCTTGAGGCCCTCAATATCCCGATAGTACTCCTCTGCTGATTTGTCTGCCACCGGCCTGCCCAGGACTATGACCTGAGAGGTTCGATCGCCCTTGGGCTTGAGGAGGATGGGGTTCATGAACTCATTCGGCTGCACCCGGGCCGCCCAGGCCTGCACCGCCTGGGCGATGCCTATCTCCGAGCCGTTCAGGGTAACCCAGGAGTTGAGGCTCATATTCTGGGACTTGAAGGGCGCGACCTTCAGGCCTCGATCGGAGAGCAGGCGGCAGAGGGCGGCGACAAAGGTGCTTTTGCCGGAATGGGAGGTGGTGCCTAGGACCACGATGAAGCGAGACATATGGGGGGAGGAACGGCATGCAAGTTTATTTGCCTTTTGGAAGGTAGTGTTTAAAGGATGATAATTTGATTAGATTGTTTCTAAAATTATTTTGATCGCCACGTTTATAAATACCTCATGCGAAAATTAATAAGAGGGATTCTATGCAGCCAAAACTCTTCATATTTATTGGGCTATTAATATTATGTTCTTCAGTTTCGGCATTGAAAATGACCGAGAATATAAAGGTTGACGGCTATGGCCAGATTTCATCTCAGACAGACCAAGACTCTGTATACGATCGAGTAGACAGCTACGGAGATAATCAAATATATTCAAGAAAGCTCACCTCAGGAGACTTTGAACAAGCCAAATTAGAGACCACTTATGCATATCGAAATAGCAAGAATGTAAAAAATGGAAATGTAACAGGGAGGTACGAGGCAGGCCTAAGGATGCCTGATGGAATTCATCATTCAATCTGGGTGAAGTCCAATGGCAGCATTAATACGACAAGCACCGTAGGATATGTGAATGGAGATCTTGTTGTCGGAAATACTTACTTCAATTGGGATGCATTGAATGCCAGCCTATCAGAGAGCATCAAGGACTATTCCCTGGGCAAAGCGGAGTTCATTGCTTCCACTGCCATCCAAGGGAACTTCTCACTCAAGAATGAAATGGAAGAGAGCCAGAGAATGAGCTGCACTGCCGGAGTCTTGCTAGAATTGCTGGATGCTACAGAAATGCGCGGATCTAGCCAATACCAAGAGGTTCAGGGAGAAGGACCAAGGATGATAATTATGGACGGAAAGTCGGCCACGCCGGATGTCCAGGCAAGCTATCTCCAGAAAGATGCTGCAGATTTGATAGCGAGTGCGGTCAATGAACAGGACGATACGATAAGGCTCGAAAAACTCAACAAGGCACTAAAGCTCATAGATGAGGCTCTCACCATTCATCCCAATGATGCAACGGGCTATCACAACAAAGGAGCCGCATTATATGGATTGAAGCGAATATCTGAAGCGAGAGAAGCTTACGAAAAATCAATTAAGCTTGATAATACAAATCCAATTACCATCTTTGAATTGGCACAATTGCTCTTCACCAACCAGCAATATAGGGAATCAATTGTATACTTCAACATGGGTCTGCCACTAGATCCGAACAGAGATGGCGGAGTGTACTGGCGTAATTTGGCTCAAGCACATTATCACCTTAGAAATTACATCGAAGCAGAAAAGGCAATAGATGAATATATTGCACGCACTCTACCCGCTTCAGAGCCTTTGTTCTTCAAGGCCTTGAATCAATATGAGAACCAGAGTTACAAAGAGGCTATTGAATCCTATGAAAAAGCGTTTGCCCTGGTAGATGAAAACAGCAAGATGAAAGATAAGAAGAAATATGCTAACCGCTGTTTATACTTAGGAGACGCTTACCTAAAGATAGCAAAAGGAGATCCTTATTCAGAGAACTTCGAGAAAGCAAAGAAAATATTCGATGAAGCAATACAGCTGGATCCAGATTTAAAAGATACCGTAGAGACGCTAATTCAGTCAATGGATCAAAAATCCGCTGGGTCATCCCCTACAGAGATAATTAATACATTGATGGAGAATAAAGTAGTCAGTACATCCAATGTCACTAGACCTGCAAATGGTCTTGAGTCCGCGTTGAGGTAAAAAAGGAGGAATAGCGTCATGGCAAATAAGATATATAAATTCAAATGCATGAATCTTGCGTGCAAAGACAGAGATAACTGGGTCGAATTACCAGAGGGCGAACCAAAAACAACTAAATATCTTCTGTATTGCGGCACATGCGGTGTGTGCGTTACGACAGGAAATGACGTGCAAATGGACAATTTTGGCAACGCCTGGCTTCCTTGCATATTGTATGAGGGGCCAGGAAAAGATATGACCACCGGTCCGGTTCCTGATGAAAAGCTAGGATATCGATGGGGCAACCCCTCTGGCGGCAATCTAACCGAAGAAGAATTTATGAGACAACACGGGATAAATCCACGAGTAGAATGGTGCAATAGAAAGACTGTGGCCCATCCAACTTATAAAATGATATGCAAGGAAAAGGGGAAAATCAAACCTACAATTTATGAGAGAGTTGTTATTATTGGCCCTAAAACAGAAGATTGGCCTGATCCAACCTTTGGAAAGAGATAAGGAAAATAGTGTCTGCTATTTTTCCACATTTTATATTTAGGATTTGAACTGTGCTAGTCTACACCTCCAAGTGTGCAATCCCGAAAACTTCGCCACTTCAATAACTGCATTTTCTTCACATCTATTTTATATCCCCATGATCATAGGCTTCTGATCGATTCTATTCCTGTACACTCAAGCGACTCATTTGCCGACTCGATCCACCCTATTTCCATTCAAGCCTGCTCCAATGCTCGTACTCGTGCACCCAGTCATCTTTGTTCATCTTCACAAGGCTCTTGAAGTGCTCGGCAATCCCCTCATGCATCTTTCTCTGCTCGACATAGTCGCGCTTATTTCCGATATCCTCGACGAGGGATTTGCCTAGCTGGAAGGCCTTCTTCTCGGCGTCCTCTAAAGCCCCAGGCCCCTGCATCATAACCGCACCTACGCTTCCCGTAACAAAGGCCCCGAAGTTGACCATGAGGCCGTCCAGGTAGGCTGTGACTTCATCGCTGTTGCTGCCGCCGCTGGCCACGCTGCCGCAATACTTGCCGCGGAGAAGCTGGCAGTGAACAGCATCCGCCATTCGGTCGATGAGGGCCTTCATCTGGGCGGTGACCGATCGGAAGTAGTTGGGCGATCCCCAGACCAGGCCGTCCGCCGCCAGGATCTTCTCGTAAAGCCCCTGGAAGTCGTCTCTATGAACGCATTTTCCTTTCTTGAAGCAGACCTGGCAGGCATTACAGAATTTTATGTCCAGCTTGCAGATGTCCACCAGTTCTACCTCAGCGCCCGAGGCTTTCGCCCCATCCAGGACAGACTGGAGCAGTCGCAGAGTCGTGCTCTTTGAGCCATGAGGGCTGCCACAAATTCCCAAGACCTTCATATATTATCCTCCATTTACTTCATTCAATATATCATAGTAGTCATAGATATTATTCAGGTTACAACCGCGTTCTTGAAAACCCGCCAGGCCACCAGGAACATCGCCACGGCAAAGGCTGCCAGAGCCAGAAAGGATTGCAGGATCTCAGAGCTGCTGTAGACATAATGAATGCCGATGGCATAAAAGTCATTTCCTACAGCAAAGTAGCGCACCCCGTTCACCAGATGAGTGAGGGGATTCAGCTGGGCAATCATTCTCACAATTCCCGGAGAGGCATCAATGGGATAGAGGGCATTGCTGGCAAAGAAGAGCGGCAGGGTGAGAAGGGTGATGACGGCTTGAAGACCCTCGGGAGTGTCCATGCTCATGGATATGGCTGAAGAGAGAAAGAGAAATCCAATGGAGAAGACGCCCACGAAGAGTAGCACTCCCAGGACGGAGCCGGCTGCCTGCAGCAAGCTGTAGCCGGGAAAGAAGCGCACCCCTATGAGAAGGCCAAAGCCCATGATGACCATCACCTGGATGAAGGATTTGGTGACGCCGGAAAGGCCAATGCCCAGTATGATGTGATTTCTGGGCATGGGACTGGCCAGAAGTTCTCTCATCAGCCCCCAGTTCTTGTCGAATAGCAGAGAGATTCCCCCAAAGAGGCTGGTAAATAGAGTGGTAAGGGCAATCACACCGGCGCCCATGAAGGTCAGGTAGGAGACAGCTGTCGCGCCCTCGGGCAGGGTCATGCCCGCGCTGAGCCTGGAGAAATTATTGGACATGGCCGCCCCATAAAGCGCCATCCAGAGCGCCGGCTGAATGAGTGAGACGAAGAGAGCAATTCTAAAGCGGACGAAGCGAAGCATATCTCGCCAGTAGATGGTTGCAAATTCCCAGGACATATTATCTGCCTCCCCTGGGCGCAGGCAGGCGGTGCAGCTTTCCAGCCCCCGCCTCCCTGATATCTCGTCCGGTGTAATGTACGAATACGTCATCTAAGGTAGGCTTTTTCAGGTTTACGCTGATTATATCTACACCCCGTTCCCGCAGCCGATTCATGATGATGGGCAGGCAATGTGTGCCGTCGGCGTTGATTGTGACCACAAGGCCAGTTTCCGCGGCCTTGACAGACCGAACGATCTTCATGCTCCTCAGCATCTCCTCAGTACTGGCATTGTCGCTGGTGTCCAGGTAAATCATATCATTTCCCAATGTGTCTTTGAGCTTGATCGGATCGCCGGAGGCGATGATCTTGCCGTGGTCCACGATATCGATCCAATTGCTGACCTGGTCCGCCTCATCCATGTAGTGAGTGGTAAGGAAAATGGTTGTTCCGGAATCGTTTACCCTTTTAATGTAATCCCAGAGCCTGCGCCGGGTTTGCGTGTCCAGGCCGATGGTGGGCTCATCCAAAAATAGCACCTTGGGCCGGGTCATCAGACCTCTGCCTATCTCCAGCCGCCTCTTCATTCCGCCGGAGAGAAAGCGGGTGCGGACATCTCTCTTCTCCTCCAGCTCCACCAGCTTGATGATCTCATCTATTCTCTCCTTTCGCTCTGCTTTGGGCAGGGAGTAGATGCGGCCGTGCAGCTCCAGGGTCTCCCAGACAGTGAGATCGCGGTCGAGCGTCTCATCCTGAAAGACGATGCCGATAGCCCGGCGAACCTGCTGCGGCTCGCTGGCCAGGTCGCATCCAGCAATGGTGACGCTGCCGCTCTGCATGGGCAGAAGCGTGGTGAGGATATTGATGACTGTGCTCTTTCCTGCTCCGTTGGGCCCCAGGAAAGAGAAGATCTCCCCCTCCCGAACGAAGAAGCTGACGCCATCTACGGCTTTGAAGTCGCCGTATTTGTATTCGAGATCCTTGACCTCTATGATTCTGTCGCTCATTTGCAGATCAGGTCAATTACCTCCGAGAATTTATACACCGCAGATGGTGGAGACAAAAGTCTTAACATGTTTGCAGCAGAAATGAGTGAGATAGTATTGTCCAAGTTGAGAAGGAAAGTAACAGGATGTGATCTATTTGACCAAAACAGAGGAATTCTTGCAGGAGGCTTTTGCCGGAGAATCGCAGGCGAACAGGAAGTACACCGCATTTGCCGCTCAGGCGGACAAAGAAGGCTTTGCTCAGGCGGCCAGGCTCTTTAGAGCGGCAGCCGAGGCGGAGGCGATACATGCCGCTAATCACCTGCGCGCCCTGAAGGCCATCAAGACCAGCAAGGAGAATCTGCGTGAGGCAATAGCAGGCGAAACACACGAGTTCAAGGAGATGTACCCGGAGATGATCGCCGCCGCAAGAGCCGAGGGAGCCAAAGACGCAGAGAGAAGCTTTAATTTTGCCAATGCCGTGGAGGAGTACCACGCCCGGCTCTACCATGAGATGCTGGAGAGTCTGGAGGCTAAAAAGGAGGTTTACCCCTACTTCGTCTGCCCGGTCTGCGGCATGACCGTGGAGCGCGGGGCCCCGGAAAAGTGCCCGGTCTGCGGAGTGAAGGGAAGCATGTTCAAGATGATAGAGTAGACATCAAATTGCAGTTTCATCCCACAGCAAGTTGCAGTTTGGATCTCCTGTATCCAGGCTATTCTTCGGAAGGCTGCCTGATGCGGGATAGGATGCAATTGTCTTGCACCTGCAACCTATTCCCCTTCGCCCTATTCCGAACTATTCCGGGACGTGGCCAGCCACCTGGCCAGCATCTCGGCCAGCTCTTTCGGCTGAATTGGCTTGGCGATAAAGTCGCTCATCCCAGCCTGCAGGCATCTCTCTCTATCCGCCTGCATGGCGGAAGCGGTCAGGGCAATGATTGGCATAGCTGTGCTTTTCGTCTCTGCCTCCTTCTCCCGGATGATGCGAGTGGCCTCGAAACCGTCCATCACAGGCATCTGGCAGTCTACCAGCACCAGATCGTAAGAGGAATTCTTCAGAGCCTTTACCGCATCCCTGCCATTGGCCACCACATCCGTCCGGCAGCCTGGCTTCCTCAGCATGGCCAGGGCGACCTTCTGGTTTACGGGATTATCCTCTGCTAAAAGGATGCGAGCCTTTCCCGAAGGGAATTGAACTGAGCCCACGGATTTCAGGTTGGCGACTGAAGCCGACTGCGCACTGCTTGCGGTCTTCGCGAATCTGGCAGTAAACCAGAATGTCGATCCCACGCCCTAAACGCTCTCTGCTCCGATATCGCCGTTCATCATCTCGACCAGCTGCTTGGATATGGCAAGACCCAGGCCCGTACCACCGTACTTGCGTGTGGTCGAGCCATCTGCCTGCGTGAAAGGCGTGAAGAGCTCCGGCAAGCGATCAGCCGGTATACCGATGCCGGAATCGCTGACAGAAAAACGAAGCTGAATGCCTTTATCAGTTTCATTCTCGACGCTGACCCGAATCTGAACCTCGCCGATAGAATTGATTATCTTTTCCAGGTAATCCTTTGATTTCTGCAGCTCTTCTTTAGCTCGTTTGATCTCAGTGATGTGGCGAATTGATTCTATGGCCCCCAGGCGCTTTCCCTTGGCATCAAATATGGGAGCCCCCTGCCCTCGAACAATGCATGTGCAAATATTTCTGCGAAGAGGGTGCTGCCCTTCCGCGTCACATATTGATAGCGAGAGGCGATCTCATTATCGATTTCATCCAACAGATCCAGCAGCTGTCTCCGTCTTTCACCATAAAACGGGATGGGATAAGCATGATCTCCCTGCTCGATCATATCCTCCTTGTTGACCCCTGTCATCTCCTCCATAGCCCGGTTCCAGGCAATCACCTTCCCATCCCGGTCTATGACAAAGGTCGCGTCCGGAAGAAACTCAATAATGGCTTCTAGCTTGCTCTTTGATTCCTGCTCTGCATCCTCAGCCATCTTCTGGTCGGTCATATCGTAAAAGGAGATGACAACACCATCAGGAATAACCTCACCTTCTTTGAATAGAGGGCTGGTGTTGATGCTGATCCAGGAGAGCTGCTCGGTTACGGCATTCCTGACCCCCATGACCACATTTCTACAAGGCTCTCCCGTCATGAGAGTATGAATTGACGGATGCTCTTCCCATGCAAATTCAGATCCATCTTTATGAATCGTCTTCAAATTAAAAGAGCAAAAAATATTTACGCCGACTCATCCATCGACCTTATCATGAAATCTCTTATGCTTTTGACGCTGGTCCTGCTCCTCTGCAGCAATGGATCACTCGGCCTGGCGAACAATGTCACTTTTGATGAGTTGATGGCTTCAGCATTGCGATCTCTGGTAGTTGACTCCTCCGCCGATCTCAAGTCCTACAGTTTTGACATGGAGATGTCACAAGAGATCGATCTGGTAAACCTCTCAACGAATGAGACTCAGAAGCTTTGCACACGCTCCCTAGGCTATGGCATGGCCAATATGACGCAAAAAGCTCTGAAGCTGTACATGGCCTCTCTTTCCCATACACTTGGCGATAAGGACGACACAAGCGCCATTGCCATAGAAGAATATCTTATCAACGACACCATCTATATGAAGGTTGACGGAAACTGGACAGTCATTGAGATGCCAGGCATAGCGGACACCTGGGCAACGCAGAACGCAATGACACAGCAGCTGGATATGTTCAATCAGTCTCGACTCACACTCATAGGCTCTGAGAATGTCGAGGGAGATGATTGCTACAAGGTCCGGGCAGAGATTAATATGGAAGCAATGTCCGATCAACTCTTAGAAGATGTGACATCTCTTTTGCCCATGAAGAGCATTAACTACAATGAGATCTTCCGCAATATGACATTGGACATCTGCTATTGGATCACCAAAGATACTCATCTTCTCAAGAAGACGGAGATAATTGAGTCATTTGCAGTAACACCTCAGTCATTAGGCATCACAGGCAACCAATCCGAGGACATGGAGATGAATATCAAATCTACAGTCACAATGCTCTTTGAAGGCTTCAATGAAAGCGTGACTGTCAGTCTCCCCTCTGAGGCGACAAAGGCCCAGCCATTTCCCATGGGTCTGATAGCCTCAGAAGAAGTATCCACCATCAGGGATGATAACGAGACATTGATCAATGGTACACTAAAAAATGATGTGATAGCATAAAGCAGCAATGCTCAGGCCGCAGTTACGGCTTGAGGGCCCTTTTTTTCAAAGTGAGAATTATGCCAAATGCCATAATGGCAGGGATCAAGCCCATGCCGGGTGATTGCTCCGCCTCTTCGGTATCATTCTCGAAGAGATCATCATCAAGATGGATCTTCTTCTTGGTATTCTTGGCGGCGGCACCGATGGTTGAGACACCGACCATTTTGGCTGCACCCCCGACAAGGGAACTGGTCGTCTTTGACGAGACGCTCTTGCTATGAGAACCGCTCGACTTGCCACCGCTTCTTCCGCTGGACTTGGCATCTATGACCGCCACGCTTAGCAGAAACAGCACAATCAGCAATACAATTATAGTATTCACTTTCACCTCATTTTTCACCTCTGTACCTTGCTAGCTTAATCATTTATCATATTATCGAAATCAGTGACCCGCGTAGCCACCTGAACTGCCCTCAATCGGTCCGGCATCCTCGTATCCCTGTCGCTGGCCCGTGCCGGCCAGACGAATGAGCATCTCGGGGTGGTAGATCAGGCGAACCGCATTCAAAGCGTGCTCTTCGGCACGCCGCACTGCGAGAGATGCCAGGGTGCGCTCATCGGGGGCTTCATCCTCATGCACAAAGACCTCGATGATGTGCTTGTTGGTCATGAGCTGGGCTGCGATCAGGCCGGTAGAAGCCTCATGGGCGCACATCCTGTCCTTTTCCGCCTTTCCAGGCATGCCCAGAGCCATGACAATATCGCATTTCTCTTCATCCAGGAGCTTTTTTGCGGCCACAGGCAGATCCTTTATGCCGGGAACCGTATAGCGGATGATCTCCGCAGAGGCTTCCTTTTTGATGAAGGCAATTGCCGCGCGGGCCATATCCACGCGGGCAAATGTGGTGTCGGCGATGCCGATGCGCTTCATTTCCTTACCTCAGTCTCTCTTTGCTTTATTTGAATGCTTAACAAAGAACTTAATAGATCCCTGAATAGCAGATACTCCTCATGCTGCGGATTTTGGATATTATCGATATTAAAAAAGCGTGTAGTCGTTGGGGATTCTCGCTTTGCATCTGCATAATCCAGATTCACCCGAACCATCGTCCAGAACTCGAAGTAGTTTCTTCCTTTGGCCTTCTGATGACTCTTTTCGGCTTCGCCAATCCGGTTATGTATATTTGATTTATCCTTGCCACCTTTTATCTCAATAGAGACCAATGGCCTATTTGTAGATCCTATTACCTCAAAGATGCTAATATCAGGATCACTTGAAAACTCAATAGTCACATTACGTCTTGAATCGTTCTCAATTATTAGTTCTCGATGCGTTTCACTTTTTAAATAGGGCGCGACTAAAACCTTGATCAATTTAAATACTATTTCGGAAGCGTTTTTGCCAAATTCGGTATTGAGCCCGCCTCTGAGCTGAGCCCCCAAAGTGAGCATTTGCAGATCGCGAATTGTGGTCAACGATATCTCATCGAGATGGGAAACCATGATCTCAGAAGCTCCAATTAGGCTAAAACATAATGGTTCTATTTGCGATCTGATCTTTTGAGATATTATTCCTTGTTCCTCCATTCGCCTGAATGTCCCAAATGGACCTTTATTATAAAATTCTTTTTGTGAAATTCCTAATAGCAGACGATAGTAGCCGAGCAGTCGAGGATTGCTCTGCATGATGCATGGAATTGCGAAGAACAGCTCTCCTCGAAGCCCATTCAGAGCGACTTTTTTAAGTGATTCCGGATCTACAAATTCAGTCAGTTGCCGGTCAATCTCCGGGATTGAGAGGTTCTTGATAGTGCTGCTTAACGCCTGGTAAAGGTATTGATCATTTATAGACTTCAACTTCTTATAAAATGAAATTTGCAGGTCCGGCTTGAGCACAGGCAGCGAGTGTTGTTTCATGATTTAATTGCCCTCTACTATCCTTTTTCTGGCAATTTCGACGTACTCGGGCTTTAATTCAATGCCAACAAATCGCCGATTGAGCTCCAAACATACAACGCCCACCGTGCCCGATCCAAAAAATGGGTCCAATACAATATCATTCTCATTCGAACCGGCGAGTATGCATGGCCGCACCAGCTCTTTAGGAAATGAGGCAAAATGCGCATAATGGAATGGCTCGGTATTTATTGACCACACAGTCCTGCGATTGCGAAAGCCGCTCTTGGACTTAGATCGCTCTACAAGCTCATCATATTGGTAAGTATATTTCTCTGATTTTGAGAGAAGAAACAGATATTCATGGCATCGCGTGGGCCGGTCCTTGACCGATTCCGGCTGGCAGTTTGGCTTATGCCAGATAATGTCCGAGCGCAAATACCACCCATCCGATTGGAGGGCAAAAGCCAGCCTCCAGGGGATACCTATCAGATCTTTTGGCTTCAGTCCCTGTGGTGTGGGAGGTCGATAGCTCATGGCTCTAGCGGGATTCTTGCGGTCTCTATCTCTCCAGGCTCGATTGCCGCTAGTGTATGAATCACCAATATTGAGCCAGAGAGTGCCATCTTCGGTGAGAGTCCGCTTCACCTCTCGGAATACCATCACCAAGCTGTCGATATAATCCTGCATTGCCGGCTCCGCTCCTATTTGCTGGCTCTCACCGTAGTCTCTGAGACCCCAATAAGGAGGACTTGTAACGCAACACCGGAAACAGTTATCTTTGAACTTTCTTAAGTTATCTAGCGCATCGCCTTGGATGATCAGGGAGTCAAATTCCTGATTGGCGTAATTTGAGGTCAGGATAACCTCCTGTGGCAGAGGAAACCTCGGGCCGATGCGGGGCGTCGATTTAATGCAAATATCATCCGCGATAATCTGACACATGTCGATCCATGCTTTTGCAATGCTTCAATCTTATTTAGCTCATTTTGGGAATATAAGCATTGCCGATGCGCGTCATGGTCTATAAAATTTTAAGATAAGTTCTGAGGATTATCGGTCCGAACGCGGCATACTACTAGCTAACGCTAATGCTACTTCAACCGACAAAGTTATTAAGGACGAATTGATTTGCAGATGGTTTGTGGCCGGGGGCGGCCTTTTGTTACAATCTCCCTTCCTTTACCTTTTGCCGCCCCGGGCCCTCTCCTCCTTTCCATCCGTTAATAGGGATGAACCGGACAATCGGGTATGTGGCAATTCTTGGCAGATTAATTTGTCGGATGAGGCCCGCAAAGCTCCCAGATCATTTCCGTCCGCGCAATCACCTGCGCAAAGCCGGTCGCCGCCCTTCCCCATGCGACTGCTTTTTGATTGCTCCCCTCCTCCAGGGCAGCCCGGTCCAGCCACCAGATCGCCTTCCAGTAACTGTTTTTCACCTCTGACCACAAATTTGCCGCATTTTGCTGCGGATGAGTTCCCATCGCCTGGACCGTCAGCCACATGGCAGCAGAAGCCTCCTCTTTGAGGTCGAATACCAGGTCTTCCGGACGCGATCCTATGGTGAAGTTGACATAAGTTCCGCTCTGGCCGGGTGCCAGGGTCCCCCATTGAAGCATCCCGGGATTTCCCGTGCAGATGGATACGACATGATCCTCAGGGACGGCTATGGCCGAATAGAGGGTAGCAACATCTGGCCGGAATCGGTTGATGGTATTGGTGCTCCAGGGATCGTCAGGGTGCCATTCCTTCCCGTCCCACCAATCGGTTGAGGCGAGCGTCTCAACCGCTGCAGAGTAGTTGAATCTCCCCTGCCGGTCGGAGATCATCTTCTCAGCCGTTATATACCGATAATAGCTGGAAGGGTAGTACTTGAGTGGATCCCAAACCGTCTGAGATGGCTTCATAATCGGATCAAGATAATGATTGGTCACCACCAGATAATCAGACTCATTGTTATCTCCTGCCGCCCTCAAGGCATACCTGGCCCGGGTGGCTTCCAGGACAGTGGCATTTCCTCCGGCATCAAGGAGCATTCGGTTCAGGCCGAACATGCGCGTGCAGTTTGTCAGGAAATCCTCCGCATCGGGCGCGCTGCTACAGGTTATGGCCACATAAGGAAGCTCCAGGAAGCCTGTGATGCCCGGGCCGTTGTCGCCCGGCCCTTTCTGGGACGCCGCTGCCACGATGTAAACCAGCCCTTTATCGTTGAAGGCAAAGTTGCTGGCCGTCCGTCCTGCGCCTGAGGGAATGAGGCAGGAGTTTCCGGCATCAGGATAGAGGGCAAGGAGGAGGGAATAGGAATTGGATGGCAGATGATAGTAATCAAAGTTGGTTCCGGCAATCAGTCCGCCACCGGTGGCATTGCCAAAAGCTGCTATGGCAGTGCAGTGATCCGGAGGCTGCGGGCCTTGCCGTCCGCCCCAATGGAGCATCACCACCGGATCATCGGGGCCGAACCGGTAGCCCTGGCAGACCATGCCGTCGGCCATACCCTGGAAGAATGAGCTGAAGTTGAAAAGAGGAAGCTCTCTTGCGATGTAAGCCCGATACTCCTGGCAGCTGTGCAAAATCTCCTGGGAGGAGTTTTTCGCCAGAGCGCTGGCCCAGGCGGCATCTCGCACGATGGCAATGTACTCGCCTGCCTGAAGGGCGTACTGATACCCCATATCATAGGCAGAGCCCTGCAGCACGACGACGGGCATTATGCCGGGGGGAGGGAGATAGGTCTTTGAGGATATGCCTGCTGAGAGTTGGGAGTTATTTTCTCGAGAGAGACTGCTAGCATCTTTACATTCGGTATTTTCGGCGCTTGCCAGCGCGAGAGAATTGAATGAGAGCAAAATGCAGAGCAGCACAAGAACGGATTTGGAGAGTGGTAACGGAAATGTCTGTCTTAGCATACAGTAGCATTGAACATTGATCGAATAAGATTTTTTTGATTATCTTTGCATCACTGGGCTCACCCGCAGTACTTGCATCCCGGCACCGTCTCACCGTTGCCCAGGTAGAGCACCTGGCTCCTGCTGCCGTAGCGAAAGACGGTGACGCCCTTGCAGCCCAGATCATAAGCCAGCCGGTACACCTTCAAGACATCGCTCACCGTGGCGCTCTGCCGCAGGTTGACCGTCTTGGAGACGGCATTGTCCGTGTGCTTCTGAAAAGCAGCCTGGATGGCAACATGCTGCTCAGGTGAGACATCCAGAGCGGTCGCGAACAGCTCTTGCAGATCCTGGGGGACATTCGCCATACCCGCGACCGTTCCTCTTCTGGCCAGCTCCGATTGCAGCTCCGAGGTCCATATGCCGCGCGACCTCGCCGCGGCCTCAAAGAGGGGCGAGACATCCATGAGGCGCGATCCATCCAGGACGTGGCGCACGAATGCCAGGGCAAAAAGCGGCTCGATGCCGCTACTCGTTCCCGCGAGGATGCTGATGGTTCCGGTGGGCGCGATGGTGGTCACCGTGGCGTTTCTCATGGCTGGCCAGCTCTTGAGCCGCGACTGCTCAAAGAGAGGAAAAGAGCCCCTCTCCTCGCCCAGGAGAGCAGAGCTCTCTCGCGCCTTCCGGGTGATAAATCCCATAACATCCTCTGCCAGGCGCAGAGCTTCAGCAGAGCGATAGGATACACCCATCAAAATCAGCATCTCGGCAAAGCCCATCACCCCTAATCCGATCTTTCGCGATTGCAGGGTCGTCTCTTGAATCTGCTTGATTGGATAGCGGTTGACGTCGATTACATCATCCAGAAATCGCACTCCTTGCCTGACCAGCTCCTCCAGCCGCACCCAGTTCAATGTTCCGTTCTCCACAAGCCTGGCTAGGTTGATGGACCCCAGATTGCAGGACTCGAAGGGCAGGAGCGGCTGCTCTCCGCAGGGATTGGTGCTCTCGATAATACCTGGCAAAGGATGGGCGGCATTGATCCGGTCAATGAAGATCATGCCCGGATCGCCTCCTGCCCAAGCGCACTCCGCGATCCGGCCCATCAACTCCCCGGCATCCAGATGCCCTCCCGCCAGCCCGTTTCGAGGATTGATGAGATCGATTCGTCCTCCCGTCCGCGCGACGCGCATGAACTCATCCGTAGCGGCCACGGAGATGTTGAAGTTCTCCAGAAATCCCGGCTTTTCCTTGGCCCGGATAAACTGCATTATGTCGGGATGATCGACGCGCAAAACAGCCATGTTCGCGCCCCGGCGCCGTCCGCCCTGCTTGATCACATCTGTGGCAACGTCGAAGATGCGCATGAATGAGACCGGGCCGGAGGCCACACCTCCGGTGGCAGAGACAACATCATTTTTAGGTCGCAGCCGGGAGAAGGAAAATCCCGTGCCGCCTCCGCTCTGGTGAATGAGGGCCATGCTCTTCAGAGCGTCAAAAATACCGGGCAGGGAGTCATCTACAGGTAGAACAAAGCAGGCAGAGAGCTGGCCGAGAGGCAGGCCCGCATTCATGAGCGTAGGGGAATTGGGAAGAAACTCCAGGCGGCGCATCATCCCCAGAAATTCCCGGCGATGGTATTCGCAGTCGCCCCCGTACCGGCCCTCCGCCCGTGAGATGTGATAAGCCACCCGCTCGAACATCTCCTCCGGCGTCTCTGCGATATCTCCGTGCTCGTCGCGACGCAGATATCTTTTCTCCAGGACCGCTCCGGCATTGCTGGAGAGGGAGAGCTGCCCGGCAATGGCAGCCGAATCGTGCTCCCGATCGGACATGGTTGTCCCAGCAACTCCAGTTCCAGTATCCCAGGTCATTGCAGCATCCTCCTCGTATTACCATGCAGAATTGATATAAACATAACCTGCATAGAAATAACCGGAAAAGTTCGTCGGAGAGATATACTCAGTTAATATTATGAGGTTTGAAAGATGAAGATTGCAGTCTCAGGAAAAGGCGGAGTAGGCAAGACCACCCTGGCTGGCACCCTGGCCAGGCTCTTTGCCCGTGACGGCTACAATGTTCTGGCAGTGGACGTGGATCCGAGCATGAACCTGGGCTCGGCTCTGGGCATACATGAATTGCCAAAGCCGGTCACCGAGCATAAAGAGCTGGTCCAGGAGCGTGCTGGCATGCCGATGGGCATGTTCAAGATGAATCCCAAGGTTGACGATGTCGTGGCCATGTGCGGCTGCACCGGTCCCGACAACGTCAAGCTGGTGGTCATGGGAACCATCGATTCCGGAGGCTCGGGCTGCATGTGCCCAGCCAATGCCTTTGTAAAAGCGCTGCTGCGCCACGTCATAACCCGAGAGAAAGACCTGGTGATCCTGGATATGGAGGCCGGCATAGAGCATCTGGGCAGGGCCACCGCCCGCGGAGTCGACGCCATGATCGCAGTGGTAGAGCCGGGAATGAGATCCATTGAGACCGTGGAGAGGATCATGCAACTGGGCAAAGAGATCGGCATCACCAGATACTTTGCCGTTATAAACAAATCAGATAATCCCGGGCCCGTGGCCGAGAAGCTGGACCAAATGGGCATACCGGTCCTGGGCACCATTCCCTTTGACAAATGCCTGGTGGAAGCTGACCTGGCAGGAAAGCCGCCTATCGATGTTGACTGTCCGGCAGTAGAGTCGATAAGAGAGATCAAGGGCAAACTGGAAGAGATGTTCGGCGAAAAGAAAAATTAGATTTGAGCAGGCTTAATGAGCTGAGCTAAAACTCCAGGCCGCCTGCTTTTATTCCTTCTTTTACAATCGACCCGATTGCCTTTGATCCGGGCCCCATTATGCGGCAGGCCTTAGCGACCTCTTCCTCGGATACCACCACCACAAAACCCATGCCCATGTTGAATGTGCGGTACATCTCGCCTTCATCCACATTTCCCTGCTCTTGCAGGAAGCGGAAGACCGGCTGGGGCTCAAGGGGATCGGTGATCTCAAAGCCCAGCGAGGAGATGCGCCGCAGCTTGAGAAGGCCGGAGCCGGTGATGTGGGCCAGGCCATGCACATCGCATTCTTTGACAAGCTCCACGATCTCGGGATAGATCCTGGTAGGCGTTAGAAGCTCCTCGCCAATGGTATTCTTACCGCCCGGCATCTGGTCGAAATAGGTGTACTTGGACTCCGCTATGATGCGCCGGGCCAGAGTATAGCCGTTGCTGTGCAGGCCGCTGCTGGGAACGCCCACCAATGCGTCTCCTTTCTGAATCTTCTCGCCCGTCACCACCTTGTCCTTATCGACGATTCCAATGGCCGTTCCCGCCAGGTCAAAGCCCCGAATGATCTCCGGCAGAGATGCAGTCTCGCCGCCGACAATCGTCATGTTGGAGATCTCAGCTCCGCGGGCAAGGCCTATGGCAATCTGCGCCGCCCTCTCCGGGTCGACCTTCTCTACCGCCAGATAGTCCACAAAGGCGATGGGTTCCGCCCCGATGGCATAAAGGTCGTTGACATTCATGGCTATGCAGTCGATGCCGACCGTATCCCACTTGGAGATGGCATTGGCGATCAGAACCTTGGAGCCCACGCCGTCGGTGGTCATGGCCAGGGCAAAGCTTCCCATGTCCAGCAGTCCAGCATAGTGGCCGATCTCGGTCATGGGCGCTCCGAAGCCGCTCCGTCTGGTCCTCAGCACGGCCTTCATGGCGTCAATGGACCTGTTCTCCAGATGAATATCCACGCCAGCATCTGCATAGGTGAGCTTTCTCATGCCTCGCCACCCAGACCGAACTCGCGATGCAGCTCTTTTACAGCCTGCTCTGCATCCTTGGATGATACCACGAAGGAGATGTTATGCTGGCCGGATGCCTGGCTGATCATGACGACATTTATCTTGGCGGCGCCCATTGCCTTGAAGACCCGAGCGGCCACGCCAGGAGTGCCTGCCATACCTGCACCTACGACTGCCACTGCGCAGACGTCATGATCATGCGATATATCCTTGACCAGGTCTCTGGGAAACTCCGCCCGCAGGGCATCCTCTGCTTTCTCCACCTGACGCTCCTCAATCACCATAGAGATATTGGCCTCTGAGGAGCCCTGGCTGATCATGATGATATTAATTCCGGCCTTCGCCAGGGCGGAAAAAGCGCGCGCGGCAACGCCCAGCGTTCCTATCATGCCTGCGCCGGAGATGTTTAGCAATGCCACGTTCTTGTGCAGCGTCACTGCCTTGATGACATCGGCCTTGGGAACGTCATCATGAACTATGGTCGTTCCGGGAATATCCGGATCGAAGGTGCATTTGACGCGCACGGGAATTCCCTTTCTGATAGCTGGCTCAATGGCCCGGGGATGCAGAACCTTCGCCCCGAAGTTGGACAGCTCCATCGCCTCCCT
This sequence comes from Methanosaeta sp. PtaU1.Bin112, assembly GCA_002067705.1. GTDB lineage: Archaea > Halobacteriota > Methanosarcinia > Methanotrichales > Methanotrichaceae > Methanothrix. Next base: position 88,891 of record MVRL01000089.1, on the reverse strand, counting down.
GTAGGATATGGTGGGAATGGACTTGGCCTCAGAGACTATCTTGGGATCGGTGGTCATGATGCCGGATGTCTCCTTCCAGAACCAGATCTCGTCGGCATCAATAGCTGCACCGATCAAAGAGGCGGACAGATCAGATCCGCCGCGCCCCAGGGTGGTGATTGTGCCCTTCTCGTCCTTGGCTATGAAGCCTGTGACCACGGGCACGCCCCTTAAAGGAAGCAGCCTCTTGGGAATGAGAGTGTATGTCTTTTCCAGGGGGCGGCTGTCTCCGTAATTGCTATCGGTGACGATCCCGGCATCCGAACCTGTAAAATGCTGTGAAGCAATGCCCATGTCCCTAAGTACGCCGGATAGAATCGGCGCTGCCAGCTGCTCGCCATAGCTGGATATGTAATCCAGAGAGCGTGCCGTAAGCTCACCCAAGTAGCAGATACCGATATAGGCCTTCTCAAGTTCAGAGAGCTTCGTTGATATGGTTTCGCTAACCTCTTTGGCAATCTGAGGGTCCTTTATGGCATCGGCGATAGCCTGATTGTGTCTGTCCGTCAATTTTTCCATAAATTCGATTACGTTCGCCACATTTCCCTCTTTGGCCGCATTTCGTGCGCAGGCCAGCAGGTCGTCAGTGACGCCTTGCAGGGCAGAGGTAACCAGAACGATCTCATTGTCGCGGCTGAAATGCAGGACCAAATCTCCTACATGCCGCAGCCTGTTTCCATCAGCAACGGAAACACCGCCAAACTTCATTATCAAGCGCGCCATCGCAAAAACCCTTCTTTGCTATCCTCACAGCGATTTAAGCTTTATCCATAATTATAATTTCATTACGGATTTCTCTTCCGGGCGGATCTTGAAAACGCCCTGAGAAGGCCGAAGGCTTATATAGGTTGAATCCTAGGTTTCCAAGTCCTAATCAGGATTTAACCTTTATCTCAAACTTCGCGAGGCGTATTATGGGCAAGAGGAAGAAGATAGCAGAACGTGTGACGACTCTGATGGATAAACCGGACATGATCAGGAACATCGGAATCGTGGCACACATTGATCACGGCAAGACAACCCTTTCTGATAACCTTCTGGGTGGCGCAGGCATGATCTCCATGGATCTGGCCGGAAGGCAGCTCTTCATGGATTTCGACCCCCTGGAGCAGGCCCGTGGAATCACCATCGATGCAGCTAACGTATCCATGGTCCACGAGGTAGACGGCAAGGAATATCTCATCAACATGATCGATACCCCGGGGCACGTGGACTTTGGCGGTGACGTCACCCGTGCCATGAGAGCGGTAGACGGCGCAGTAGTCGTAGTGGATGCCGTAGAGGGCGCTATGCCCCAGACGGAGACCGTACTGCGACAGGCTCTGAAGGAGGGTGTCAGGCCGGTCCTGTTCGTCAACAAAGTTGACCGCATGATCAATGAGCTGAAAGTTGAGAAGAAAGATATGGCCGTCCGCCTGGGCAAGGTCATTGATAACGTCAATAAACTCATCCAGGGAATGGATGAAGAGAGATACAAAAAAGGCTGGAAGCTGGATGCCGCAAAAGGAAATATCGCCTTTGGCTCCGCACTATATAATTGGGCGATCAGCGTTCCCCAGATGAAGAAGACCGGCATCGGCTTCGAACAGGTAGTCGATTATTGCCGGGCCGGCAAGATGAAGGAGCTGGCCGAGAAGGTTCCACTTTACGTTGCAGTAAACGATATGGTCGTCAAGTTCCTGCCCAGCCCCATCGAGGCTCAAAAGGAAAGAGTCAAGGTCATCTGGCATGGCGATTGGAACAGCCCGGTCGGCAAAGCCATGGCAACCTGCGATCCAAAAGGCCCTGTTGCCTTCATGATCAATAAGGTGAAGGTTGACCCCCATGCCGGCGAGGTGGCCACAGGAAGGCTCTTCTCAGGAACTCTGCATCGCGGCATGGAGCTATATATCTCCGGCGTCGCCAACACAAACAGGATCCAGCAAACTGGCATCGTCATGGGTGCAGAGAGAGTTGAGGTCGAGGAGATTCCAGCCGGAAACATCGCTGCAGTCACCGGCCTGAGGGATGCGATTGTCGGCTCAACCATCTCATCCGAACCGGATATGACGCCCTTCGAGCAGATCAAGCATGTCTCCGAGCCGGTTATGACCGTAGCCGTAGAGGCCAAGAACACCCGCGACCTGCCCAAGGTAGTTGAGGTTTTAAGACAGATCGCCAAAGAGGATCCGACTCTGCAGGTAACCATCAACGAAGAGACCGGCGAGCACCTTATGGCCGGCATGGGCGAGTTGCACCTGGATGTCACTGTGACCAGATTGCAGCGCGATCGCGGCGTGGAGCTCAAGACCTCCCCGCCCATAGTAGTATATCGCGAGTCAGTGGGCGGCAGAGCTGGGCCGGTAGAAGGCAAGTCTCCCAACCATCACAATCGTTTCTACATCGAGTTCGAACCCCTGGAAGAAGGCGTGATCGAAGCCCTGAAAGAAGGCAAGATCAGCATGAAGATGGAGGAGATCGAGCGCAGAAAGCTTCTCATCGAGAAGGGCATGGACAAGGATGAGGCCAGAAACATCGCCGGTTACTATGGAACCAATGTTCTGCTCAACATGACCAAAGGCATTCAGTACCTGAAAGAAACAATGGAGCTCATCTTAGAAGGCTTTGAGGAAGCACTGAGGAACGGCCCCATCTGCAGAGAACCGGTGCAGGGCATAAAAGCCAGGATCATGGATGTCAAGCTGCACGAGGACGCAGTGCACCGCGGACCCGCTCAGGTCATTCCCGCGGTCAGACAGGCTGTGCAGGCAGGAATTCTCATGGCTGAGCCGGTCCTGCTCGAGCCCTTCCAGAATGTCTATATACAGGTGCCTCAGGATCAAATGGGTGGAGCCATGTCTGAGATCCAGGGACGCAGGGGTGTTATCTTGAGCATGGATAGCCAGGGCGATATGATAATCCTCAAATCCAAGATGCCTGTCGCCCAGATGTTCGGGTTCTCCGGGGCGATAAGATCAGCCACAGAGGGTAGGGCCCTCTGGTCATCAGAGTTCGCTGGCTTTGAACCATTGCCCGCCAACCTGCTGCTGGATGTAGTCAAGCAGATCAGAACCAGAAAAGGCTTGAAACCGGAAATGCCCAAACCTTCCGATTACCTGAAGGTCGTCTGAGCGCGACCTTCGAAAAGATTAAACGCAAAGGCAGAAATACTGAAAAATAAGGATAGTGCCTGTTGGAGGAAATAAATTATGGCAGATACAAAGCCACACCTCAATCTAGCATTCATAGGTCATGTCGACCATGGTAAGTCGACCACCGTAGGCAGATTGATGTTCGAGACGGGAGCTGTTGACGCACACGTCATTGATGAGTACAAGAAAGAAGCCGCATCCAAGGGAAAGGCAACCTTCGAGTTCGCCTGGGTTATGGATAGCCTGAAGGAAGAGCGCGAGAGAGGCGTTACCATTGATATCGCCCATCACCGCTTCGATACCGCCAAGTTCTACTTTACTGTAGTGGACTGCCCGGGCCACAGGGACTTCGTAAAGAACATGATCACCGGTGCCAGCCAGGCTGATGCCGCCGTGCTGATCGTAGCCGTCCCGGACGGCGTTATGGCCCAGACCAAAGAGCACGTCTTCCTTTCCAGGACCCTGGGCGTAAGCCAGCTTATCGTGGGCATGAACAAGATCGATGCCACCACACCACCCTACGATGAGAAGAGATTCAACGAGGTCAAGGATGAGGTCGGCAAGCTGCTCAGGATGGTCGGATTCAAGATTGAGGAGATACCCTTCATACCCATGTCCGGCCTGATGGGAGACAACCTCGCCAAGCCCAGTGAGAACCTGAAGTGGTACAAGGGCCCGACCCTTCTCGAAGCCCTGAACAACCTCAAGGTACCCCAGAAGCCAACCAACCTGCCCCTGCGCGTTCCGGTACAGGATGTCTACACAATCTCCGGTGTGGGCACAGTGCCAGTAGGGCGCGTCGAGACAGGCGTCATGAGAAAGAACGACAAGATCGTCTTTATGCCTGCAGGAGCATCTGGTGAGGTCAAGTCCATCGAGATGCATCACGAGGAAGTCCCCGAGGCATTCCCAGGCGACAATATCGGATGGAACGTGCGCGGTGTTGCCAAGAACGACATTCGCCGCGGCGATGTCTGCGGATCGGTAGCCAAGCCCCCGACCGTAGCCAAGGAATTCAAGGCCCAGATAGTAGTGTTGCAGCATCCCAGCGCCATATCGGCAGGATACACCCCAGTATTCCACTGCCATACTGCGCAAATTGCATGCACCATCACATCCATTCTGGCCAAGCTGGACCCAAGGTCAGGAGCGGTAAAGGAAGAGAATCCCGCTTTCATCAAGGCTGGAGATGCAGCCATTATCATGGTTACCCCATCCAAGCCCATGGTCATTGAACCGGTGAAGGAGATTCCCCAGCTGGGAAGATTCGCCATTCGAGATATGGGCACGACCGTCGCAGCCGGCATGTGCATGAGCGTGGTACCACGCTAAAATCAATTTTTTTGGTGTAAAACATGCAGAAAGCAAGAATTCGACTTTCCGGTACTAATCCCTTGATGCTGGATGATATTTGCGGCCAAGTCAAGGGAATTGCCCAGAGGACCGGCGTCCACATGGCAGGACCAATCCCGCTGCCTACCAAGAAGATGGTGGTTCCCTGTCGGAAGAGCCCGGATGGCGAGGGAACGGCCACCTGGGATCACTGGGAGATGAGGGTGCACAAGAGACTCATCGATCTAGATGCTGATGAGAGGGCACTGCGCCAGCTCATGAGGATCCAGGTTCCAAAGAACGTAAACATAGAGATTGTGCTGGAAAGCTAAACCATTAGTTAGGGGCTGCTTCCGAGGGTTGAAGAGCCCGCTAACCAATATATTCCTGATTCTTAATGGACTCGTAGTATAGTCTGGATAGAATAGAGGCCTCCGGAGCCTCGGACCCGGGTTCGAATCCCGGCGGGTCCGCTACGTTATTTCTTTGCAATTAGAAGCTACATTGCTATTCGGCGTTCCGGTTTCCGCCGCGTCTTTTCTCATTCTGCTTCACGTGGCGGCACAACCACCAATCCATCGTCGCTCACGGGCCTCGCGGCCAGCTTTCCGGAATCGTTGATGAAATGGCCGACCGGGAGCTTTCCCCAGCTCCAGAGGTCTTCGGTGTCATTGGCCGTGCTGGTCTCGTTGGAGCTATTGCTTAAGTTGATTTCACCTAGAATCGCCCGGCCTGAGTTGCCGCTCAGCTGCAAAGGCGCAGCATGAGATATGCAGGCCAATAAGAGGAATACTAAGAAGAATATTATTAGCTTATTCGTGTCGCTCACCGCGGTTCTCTCCTGGTTTGATCTCCTCAGGCCCATGAAGCTCTACGATCATATATCTTGCCATTGGCCCATAAGGTCATAGCATGTTTGGTTGACAATGGATTAGGGCAAATACCTCAGCTATGTGTCAGCTGCAAAATGCCGTACTCTGATGCTTCCCCGACATCCAAAGTCGAACCATCTTCAATCTTCTTTAGAATGATAGTGCCATCCCCTAGCTGGTCCACAGCGATCCTATCGCCCGGCTCCAGATGCAATCCGTATCTGATCGCAAGAGGAAGCAGAATCCTGCCATTAGAATCGATATTGGTAATCAAGCTCTTTCACCTGAGATACTGGTTCTTGCTTCTGGTTTATAAAAGGCTTATTTTAAGATGAGATTCATATGAGGTCTAGAGATGAACTGCGCATGGAGATATTCAGTCAGACGAGATCACTATTTGAGCCCCGAGCTCGCAGACAGAGCCTAAGACCTCTAGCAGTCTATGCTCTCGCAGCCAGATTGCTTCTTATCTTCCACAGGGCTCTCCCGGAATTTGATCATCTTCTCTACCTCGAAATTGCCAGTAAAGGACTCATGCACCTTCAGGTCCTTGCTGAACATCTTATGCATCCTGGCATCCGTTTGCCAGGTTCCATTAAAGGAATTCCTGGTCTGCATGCCCACAGTGTGCACTGGGCTTGTCTTTAGCATCTCCTCTATCTTCCTGGGATCGGTTATATAGGAAGCCGGATTGGTTGATGCGAAGTAACTGCTGCCTTCCCTCTCCATCTCGGTCACCGAGAAGGTCTCAGTAATCTCGGCGCCTATGCCTCCCCAGAAAGCCTTTGAGTGTATGTACTTCGTTCCCACCATAGGGGTCTTGCCTGAGTAGGTGAGCTTGTTGCTTTCCCACAGATTCAGCGGCACAGCTGAGCCATTATCCATCCCTGGAAGCTTGGCTGCTCTCTGCGCTTCGACGGTTCCGGAGTTCATTTCCAGATCACCATCCCCATACATGAAATTGTAGTATTCGAGAGCAAGCTGCCTATCTTTAACCGAAACGCCCACTTCGAAAGCGCCCGTCCCGGTTACCTTTAGCGTGTTGCAGAAATCACCATCCTGGACCGGCTCGGTGATCGGCGGTGTGGCAAAGACCGGCTCCGGATATAAGAGCAACACCAGCAACAGAGCTGCTGCAATACCCTTCGTTGTTCTACCCCGTAATTATGGTATATTAGAATCTTCTAGATAAAAAAGTTTTTGCAGCCTGCTATCGGCAAAAGCTTCATCTTACCCCTGAGACTATCTTGATTTGAGATGGGCAAAGAACTCGCCGTAGTCATGGACGTCGCAGGAACAATACTGAGGATGTATCGCGTAGCCAAAGATATCGAAAAGGGCACCATTCTGACGAATGTGGTTACATGGGAACTGATTATGGAAAGAAAAGGTCGAGTCCTGGTTGTGCCTCAGATCGATCCGTCTCTCATGTTGTCCTTTCAGCCGGATGATAAACTGAACAAGCTGATCGATGGTCGCGAGCAATTGCTGGAGATAAGCTGCGCCAGCAGTCCGGTCTCCAAGTTACAGGCCATGCGCATTCTGGCCAGCTCTCAAGCCAGAATTGGTGATATCATAGAGGTCTACCAGGAAGTATCAGCCAGATGTCCCAGCAATTACATTACAGCGGGGATGATTGTTGATGTCCAGCTGCAGGAGGTTGCTTATGCGCTCAGTACAGGAGGAATGCCATTTCCCGGATTTAAGGATGTCTTGGCCACACTATATGATCAAGGAGTTGATGTCTATGTGGCCTCAGGAGACAGCATGAGAAGTCTTACCTATCTTAGGGAATTGGGCATAGACCTCTCCCGAGTCTACCCAGTCTCGGGTCCGATGAAAAAGAAAGAAATCATACTCAACCTGAAAAGCCAATACAAGAGAGTGGTAATGATAGGAGACGGCCTGAACGATATTTACGCTTTGAGAGCGGCGGATTTGGGGATTCTTACAGTGCAGCAGGATACTCGTCCCCCCACGAAATTGAGAGTGGCTGCAGATAAGATAATAAAGAATATCCGAGAACTGCCTAAAATATTAAGTTGTGATGATTGAAGGATAGTGGGATTAATCACCACACAATTCGCATACGGAATTGTCTTCTTCTACAGTCTATCTAATTCAGGCGACTGATGATTTGTAAAGATGATTGGCAAATATTCGCGCAAGCGGACAATTCTTAGAAAAGTATATATACCAGGATGGTTTATTCATATTCATTAACCTTTTAAATTTGCTTTGAAATAAGATCGCACTGGAAAACTAGGAGTAGCGCATAAATGTTCGAAGAGCTTTTAGAGATATACAAGAGAAAGGCTGAAGAGATTGAGAAGAGCAGAAAAGAAGCCCAGGCCATGCTCTTGCTGATTTCTGCAATAGAAAAGATATCAAGAGATTTCGACTCCAAACAGAGCGATGTGGAACTCATAGGAAGGCTAATCGATCAGGTTGATCGCCTATCCAAAGAGGTATCCGATCTGAAGAGCCAGCTTCGGGCCCGGCAGGGACGACCTATGCCCATCCAGGAAACAAGCTCGGGAGACGGAAAGGCCTTGGACAACCATGCTCGATCTCTAATTGACATCATGGAAGAAAGGCCTGGCAGGTATACAACCAGTGAGCTGGTGGACATGCTGGGCTTGAATAAGACCACTGTGATAAGCGTGATGAAGCGCGCTCATGAACTCGATCCGAAGCATGTTAAGATGACCCAGGGAAAGAGGCGCAAGCTCTATCTGTCGTATGTATCAGAAAGTGAGGCACAGACGACAGAAGAATCTCCGTCAGAATCGGGTGAATCGGACAGAATGAAGCTAGAGCTCATGGCCATGACTTGACGGCACCACCGACGAAAAGCTGTAGGTGTCTATGGTCTTTGATCCATATTCGCCATGCAGCCCAAGGTCTATCCTCCCATGGCTTTTTTATGCTTTTCATGTTAAATTTCTGTATTTTCTGTCGATACAAGCTTTGAAAATGCTATGACAACATTGTAGACAATTTTAGCGAGCAATAAAAGCAACAGCAGGAGAATAATCCCTGCGTTACCTCTTCTTTTGGGTTCGTTTGTACAAGTATCCACCGATAGCGACAACGATGATGAATATGATAATGCCTGGCACGAGTAGAGATGCAGAGACCGCCTTGACATCTACAGGTATCTTCATGCTCTCTGAGATTATCGAATCGCCGTTAACATCGGTATATTTTATCTCACTGTTTATGCCATATTCCTTAGGGGTAGCATCGGAATCAACGTCAAGCCGGAATACAACGGTCCTCTCTTCGCCCGGGGCAAGCGTTCCAATAAATGCCTGATCATCGGTGGAAGAGAACGGCTTGAAGATTGAAAGCCTTGCGATGGCATCTTTGACAGGATCCTCGCCAATATTTTTGTATGTCGCTTCGACCTCTGCCTTTTTAGCTCCAGCTGATAATACGCCTTTTGAATCGGTGATTATAAAGTCAGCCTGATTCTTGATATTGATGATGAGCGGGACGGTCTGATTGGCCTTCTGGTAGACATACGACACCTGGTAATTCGCCAGGGTAGGCGCACTCCCACTGGTAACTAGCTTGGAAGCCTGCACCCGAACATTATCCTGATAATCATAAGACAGGTTCAAGCTGAGCGGATAGGCGCCTGCTTTGGCATGCTCCCCGATCTTAATAGTATACTTCAAAGGCGACTCGGTTTTATCGCCTGACTTTAAGGATTGAATAACCTGGTCACCAGATTTTACCTCTATCTGAGGATTATCGGAGTGAAGATAGGCAGATATTCCTAGTGCAGTCGGCTTTTTGTACTCTTCCTGCAGCTCGGCAGCTGCTAATGAAAACTCCTTTGGATCCTCCGGAGTCAGATCCTCCTTAAAACCTAATATTCGCCCATAGTTGGTCAGATCTACATAGAGGGAGACAGTATCTCCGCGCTCAAACTCATCCGTCCCGGAAATGCTGGCAGAAATATCAGGGCTGCCATACATAGTGTAATAGTTGTCTCCGCCCAGCTCATAGGGTATGTAGGTATTTTGAGCCGAGACTGCGGCTATTAGGATCAATAAACAAACGCCAACCAGACCCATATTTATTCTCGTCATCATCCACCTCTTGCTATCAGCTTGAGGGCTTTTTGCAGCTCATATTTCGCATTCTCAACCACCGCACGCTGAATCTCCATGCGGTACATTAGCACCACGAAGACTGTAAAGGTCGTGAGCAATGCGAAGATAATTGCCAAGACTGTAACAGTTCCGAAATTATTGGTTATCAGGAAGGGCGAGGATATCAAGGCGGCAAATCCAAATATAGTTGTAAGACCAGAGGCGATGAGGGCCGATCCGATTCGCTTGGAGGAGACCCGTAACGCTTCCAGGGGCTCGCCTATTCTCGAGAGCTCCTCGTAGAAACGCTCCATCATCAGTATTGCATACTCGGAACCTACGCCCAGAATCAGTGAGCCCAGGCATGCTGTGAGGGGCGAGTATTTCATGTCGGCCTGATACATAACTCCCCCCATCCATCCGATTACCACCAGCATTGGCAATACGGGAAGAAGCGCCTTAATAAGGTCCCTGTAGATCAGAAGCAGCACAATAAAGATGAGCACCAGCCCGAGCAGAGTCATCTCCGTCCTGCCCTGAGTCAGAGCACTGATAACGGTAGTCATTACCACAGCATCGCCCGTCTCGCGCACTGAGACACCCGGAGGCGGTGGATTCCAGGCAATATCTTTATCGATCTCTTTGATCAGCCGGTCTGTGCCCTCTGCACCCAGGTTGGTCAGAGCCTGGCCCACACTCAATTTGATCAGCGCCGTATCGTGACCATCCAGGTGCCGAGAAAGCACCCCGGCAGGCAGCTCATCGATCACCGCCCGGATCTCGGTTGTGTCCTCGGGAATCACTCCCTGGTTATACTGCTTAACTAAAGAGGCAATGCTCTCATAGCCATATATTTGATCACGGGATTCCTTCAAATAACTGGAAAAATCGTCTATCCAATGCAACGTATTGGGATCGGTAATGTCATCCGCCTGGACGATGAGATCCAGCGTGTCCGTACCCCCAAAGATATCGCTCATATGTCTGAAATCGATGAGGGGAGGCAGATCCTGGGGGACATAGTTCTTGAAATCGGTCTCAACCTGGACTTGAGTGTCTGCATAGATTCCCACCAGAGATAGGAAGAGAGCGACAGCAAGCACCAGATGCCATCTCTGAATGCAAGTGTCCGATACCTTCTCGATGATGGACCCTATTGCCGTATCTTTTTGCACATTGGACAGAGAATCAGCCATCTCATCTGATCTTTGGGAAGAATTTCTCCTCTTCATGAGGTAAAGGAGAGTGACCCCCACAAAAAGGGCTGACAGATAGCAAAGGAAGAGCCCGATCAGACATAGCAGCCCAAAATCCCTGGTCATGGGCACGGAAGAGGTGAGGAGGGAGATAAAACCCATAGCGGTTATGATCAGAGCTATCATGACGGGCTTGGAGACATTGCTGACGGTCTCTATCACAGCCTGCCTTGGTGAGCCGCTCTTGACGAATTCTTCATCAATCCTATTATGAAATTGGATTGCATAGTCTATGCCGATGCCGATCAACACCGGGAAGGCCGACATTGATACCATGGTAAATGGTATATGGAGAAAACCCATAGCTCCGAAGGACCAGGTTACTCCCAGGAAGACAATGGGTATGGGAAGAAGCGACCATCTCACATGATTAAACGAGATCAAAAGTGCTACTATCATGAGAATGCCGGCTAGAGCAAGGATAGGTCCGTTGCTCTCGGCCATCTCGTCAGTTATGGATTGCATGAGCGCCGGCTCGCCGGTAACCGTAATGATCACGTCGGGAGGAAACTCGGCCATTTTCACCTGGCCAGATGTCTCTGCATAGATCTCTCTGAGTTGCGATTCCGTTAGTGAAACTGGCAAATCGATGGAGAGCATGGTGTGCTTTTTATCAGGCATCATGGCATTTGCTGCCGGGAGATTAGAGGGATAGGCTAAAATCTCGTCCACCCTCTCTTGGGTCGGAATTTTTCGGATGCCGCTCTCGCTCATCTCCGTATCGGCCACGATATCGGCGATGCTTGTCACGGCCAGCACGTCAGGAGCCATACGCATCTTTTGTGAGAATTTATCCATCGACCTCAGAATATCCGGCTTTGTAACATCATCCGCCTCAATGAGCACAGCTATGGACTCGGTGGCAAACTTTTCTACATAAAGATGGTCGTAAAGCTGATAGAGCGCAGAATCTTTTCCTACCATGCCCTCCGTTGTCATTCCCTGCATCTCTATTTGCTGGGTGTAGTGCAAGGAAGCAACGGTTAGAAGCAATGCTGCAGCCATGATTATGATTGGATTGTCTGCGATCCACTGGCCAAGACGTCCTTTGCCGGTCAATCGTATATACCTCAATTATGTTCGGAAATTACCAAACGTCCGGAACATGCGAAAAGTACTTAAAAGTTGTGGTCTTCAGAAGACTGATGGAACAGGAAGAGAAGGATATCCTGAAGATGCACATGGTCGATGCCTTCGTCAAAGTAGCCAATAGCGACGGTTATTGTGACGCGGTGGGTGTCCTGCGCGGCACACTCTTTTTTGCGGACAGGCCCGTATCCATGGATGAGCTTGTTGAGGAGACAGGATACAGTAAGTCAACAGTCAGCTCCAATATGAGCACGCTGGAAAGACGAGGACTGGCAAAAAGGGTAGTAGTACCCGGCGATAAGAGATACTACTATATTCCTGTTACCGAAACGGAATCTCTCAAGAAGCAAATGATAATCAACATGAGAGAAGAGATGCAGACCGTAATCGCCGCTATGAAAAGGACACAAGAGGATCTCAAGTCTCACGGATATACGTCAGAGGCGATGTTGAATAATATTGAAAATGCAAGGCGCTTTTATATGCAGACGGACCGGCTCCTGGACTTAGTATCCAGATATAACATTGAGGATTTAATCCACCTATTGGAGAGAGATCTGCAAGAGAATAAGCATCCAGAAAATGGATGATAACAAAGGCTCACCGGAAAACATCCCTGTCATTCCTGTCGTCGATTCATAATAAATGTAAACCCTCCGACAACCTTCCGACCGGCCAATATATTGATTAATAATAACGATGACTTGCGTCTAGAGCGCGGCAGTGATTACCTTTGGGCGAAGAGATCCTTGCAGGCGGCGATTGCCAAAAAAAGATCGAGCTGATGATGCAAAAGATAGCGAAGATGCGGGAGAGCGGCCCTACTAATAAGCAAATGGCCGAATCACTCTCAGTCCTTCAAAAGGACCTTGATGATCTATTGCATTGCTTGCCTGCCCGCTGCCTGCAATCATATGGAAGAAATGATTCTGCCATCCTGAAGGACTCGGACAACGAGATCCAGAAGATGACCAGAGCCATAGAAGCACTTCCTTCGGATATTGTTCTCACGGATCTCAAAGGCAAGATTGAGTATGTTAACGCCAGTCTATTGAAGAATTCCGGTTTTAGCGATATATCAGAATTAAAAGGACTTTCTGTATTCGACTTTACGAATGGGGAAGGCAAAAGCAAGCTGCAGGAGGAGATCATACCCACCCTTCACTCCACAGGGAGATGGCAAGGTGAGCTTCTTATAAAGAGGATGGATGGCCAGTCATATATGGCGGAGATGATATGCGCACTAATTAAAGACTACTCTGACAAGCCAACTTACCTATTGGCCAATTTTTTCAACATCACCGATAGAAAACACTGGGAAGAAGCATTGCTTCTGGATGATTCCCGACTGGAAGCTCTGCAAAGGCTCAATCAGATGGATGAGGCATCCATTCAAGAGATCACCGACTTTGCCCTGGAGGCAGGGGTCAAGCTGACCGGCTCTGAACTCGGCTACGTAGCATTTGTTGATGATAAGGAAGAGACGCTCTTTATGCACTCCTGGTCCAAGAAAGCTATGCAGATGTGCAATGTTGAAAATAAAAAGAAAGTTTACAACCTACAAGAGACCGGACTTTGGGGTGAGGCCATAAGGGAAAGAAGAGCGATAATAACCAATGATTATGCATCCTGTCCCCAGAGAAGAGGCGTTCCCGAAGGTCACGTCGATATCATCCGCCATATGAATGTGCCCATTATGGACAAAGGCAAAATAGTAATTGTGGCTGGTTTGGCCAATAAAGAGGAAGAGTATGACGACTCAGATGTGCGCCAGCTGACACTGCTCATGAGCGGAATGTGGAAGATCATCCAACGCAGAGAAGCTGAAGAGGCGTTGCACCGACGCGACCTGCTGCTAGAAGAAGCGGCCAGGGCGACGAACTACCTGCTCACCCCTGATCCCCAGGCCATAACGAGGGCATTAGGCATTCTGGGAAAAGCGGAAGATGTAGATCGGGTTCATGTCCTGGAGAACAGACAGATGCATAGCGAGATGAGGCTGGAGAGCCTTCTGCTGCAATGGTTCAGGGAGCCGGAAAAGCCATTTTCCGGGGATTTATCTTGGGTGGAGCACTTTGCAGATTGGAGGGAGGCGCTCTCTCGGCGCGAATCCATTCAGGGAATAACCGGGCAAATCTCACATCCCAGTGCAAAGTTGCTGGAGGATTTGGGGATTGCCTCTTTTCTGCTCCTGCCCGTCTTCATCGAAGAAAAGCTCTTTGCAGTAGTATGTTTTGAGGACTGCCGTAATGAGCGGCGATGGATCGATAGCGAGATATCCGTACTCCAGGCAGCGGCCGGAAGCATTGGAGAGGCCATCTTGCGCAGGAGGACAGAGGAGGCCCTGAGAAAGACGCAAGAAGGACTGGAGAAGAGTGTGGCAGAGAGAACTGCCTGGCTGCTCCGGGCAAATGAGGCGCTGCAAGAGGAGATGGTCAAGCATAGAGAGACGGAAATGGAGCTTCGTTCTGCGCAACAGGCAGCGGATGCTGCTTGCCGGGCAAAGAGCGAGTTTTTGGCCAATATGAGTCATGAGATACGCACCCCAATGAATGCAGTCATTGGCCTTGCCGGACTGCTGCTGGAGACCAAACTGACGGAGGAACAACGCGATTTCGTAGAGACCATTCACAGCAGCGGTGATGCGCTCCTTGCCATCATCAACGATATCCTGGATTTCTCAAAGATCGACGAGGGGAAGATGAAGCTGGAGCATTTGCCATTCATCTTGCAGGAGAGCATCGAGTCCTCACTGAATATGGTGGCAACAAAGGCTGCGGAAAAAGGACTGGACCTGCGCTATGATATTGACAAGAGGATCGCTCCAACCATCCTGGGAGACTCGGTTCGGCTGCGCCAGGTCCTGGCCAACCTTCTAAGCAATGCCGTGAAATTCACGGACAGAGGCAGCATAACCATTCGTGTCCAGCCAGGGGAAACCGAGGATGAGATTCAATTCTCGGTTACCGATACTGGAATCGGCATCGGCCCTGACGACATGAGAAAGCTCTTCCATTCTTTCAGCCAGGTAGATGCGTCCACCTCCAGGAAATATGGCGGCACCGGTCTGGGCCTGGCCATAAGCAAGAGGCTGGTTGAGCTGATGGGCGGCAGGATCTGGGCACAGAGCAAGCCGGGTGAAGGATCTTCCTTTATCTTCTGCATATACGCTCCATCGTTCTCAGGTGATGTAGCAGCACAGCATCTTGCCGGCAAGAAGGTCATGGCTCTGCTCAGCAGTGTGGACTGCTTGAGAATGCTATCGGATTATGCCCGTTCCTGGGGGATGCAGATCCATCCGGTGGTCTCGTCGTTAGAAGCTCGAGAGCTGACTGAAGGCCGTTTCGATGCCGTAATTCTTGATCTGGATGTCCCAGGTGCGAGGGAGCTGGCAGAAGAGATGGAAGAGCAGATACCGATCATAATCCTGTCAGCGCCTGATCGAGAGGTATCCGGCAAAAAGACTCTGATCAAGCCATTCTCCCAAGATAGCATTCTCTTCGCCCTGCAGGAGGCTCTGGCTCCATCGCGACATAAAAAGATGAGACCGGCCAGCGGCAAGTCGAGGCATTCGGACCTGTCCATATTGCTAGCAGAAGATAATCCAGTCAACCAGAAGGTTGCGCGTCTCATGCTGAAGAAGCTGGGCTACAGAGCTGAGGTTGCCTGCAATGGCAAAGAGGTCTTGCAGGCGATTTCCAGGAAGAGCTACGATGTGATCCTAATGGATGTGCAGATGCCGGAGATGGACGGTCTGGAAACCACCCGCGCCATACTGGATTTAAATTTGGAAAAGAGGCCAAAGGTATTGGCCATGACCGCTTATGCATTGGAGGGGGATAAAGAGAGATGTCTGCTCGCCGGCATGGACGGCTACATCTCCAAACCGGTGCAGCTGGATGAGCTGAGACGCGCTCTTTCAAGCCTGCAAGACGCCCCCTGCGATGAGGATAAGACCGACTGAGACTGCTTTTCAAGTTGGCGGTGGCGCACTTCCAAGCAAGGATTTGCAGGTCTTGCCTCTTGAGAATTCTCGCTAATTTTGCCAATTATTCGTCTTGAGGACAGCTGCAGCTCGGACAAGAGCTGCAGCTACCACCATCCCCGGCGATCTCATCATCGCAGATCATCTCCATTCTGTCCAGCCCCCAATCCGGCGGCTTCCAGCCATCTTCAGTGTAAGACGTAGCCTCCCCGAGCGTCACCGCAGCGCTGGCCTGGGTCGATCTTCCCCCTGAGCCGTCGAGAGCATGGGCCTCTGCTAAGGCAGTATTCACGAACCTGCCCTCCTGTGAGGCAAAAGCCCGGTATTCTATGAATCGGCTCTCGCCAGCCGGTATGGCCTCCGTCACCCAGATCAGATTCTGTCCCTCCACCTTGGGTTCGGCAGAAGCATTGAGAAGCCTCAGGCCCGCAGGCAGGCGGTCCGTGATCTGGGCCGCGAGGCTCACGCGCGCCCGGTTCTGGAGGAGGATGCGATACCAGATGATCCGGCCATCGACTGCGTCGATCCTGGCCTGCTTGTCCATGAGCAGATCCGGCTGGCTGCATTCCTGCCAGCCAAACTCTATGACGCTCATATTTCCAGCAGTCACCCACTCGTCATTATGCCCGCCAGAGGCATAGACCAGATTGACCAGCTCATCCTTCTGATCAGTCACATTCAGCCTCAGGTTAATGGTCACAGACTGGCCGATTCCCAGGTAGAGCAGCGACCAATTCGCGTAGCCCGGCTGCAGTCGGGCCGGCTTGAGCGATGAGCTGAGGTAATCGGTGCCCGCCGGGAAGATGTCCCAGACGTAGACCGGACCCAGGGCGGTGTTGCCGTCATTGAGAATTGTGATGGTGTAATCCGCGGCCGCCGTTCCGGGCACCAACCGGCCGGTCTTGTTCAGAGTGAGGTGAGGCCGGTCGAAGCGGGATACTCCGCCTAGGCGGACCTTGCGCTGCATGGAATATTCGCCCACGTACTCCTCGTCCAGGTCCAGCATGCTCCGGTTGCCTGCTTCGTAGACTGCCCGGAACCGGCCCTGACCGCGATAGCTGAGGTTGCTGGACAGATCGTTCAGCCCTGATGCCTGAGTCTCCTCTTTGATGTAATCGGCACCGCTGATCTCCTGGCCCAGGAAGCTCTTGCCCGAGCTCTTCGACCAGATGCCCGACTTCCATTTGCCGTATCCGTAAGCAGGATCAGAGCTGACGGACAGGTCCTTGGCGATGTAGCTCTCCGCGGTGCTGAGCTGCTCCTCGATCTCGTAGCTGCCGCTCCCGTGCTCGTAGCTTCTCTGGCTTTTCTTGAGGCGCTGCTCGCTGGCCGCCTGGCCCCCGCCTGAGGCATTGCTGATCAGGAGAACATTGCTTCCGTAATCCTCAAGGCTGCTATTGAAACGGAATGAACCGCCGTAGTCCTGGGAGGACTCGACTATGGACGAGAGCTTGACTGCCTGACCGTCCTTCTTGAGCACACCCAGATGGGCCTGGCCCTGCACAGAGCCCTCGACCGAAAGGAGAGTCTCGTTCTTGTCAACCAGGAGCTTATGATTCATCTCCAGGTTCTTGGCATAACGGATCTCCTGGCCGGTCGAAGCCTGGGTGGCCCGGTTGCGAGTAATGGTCGAGGAAGCGATCTCGGAGTCGTAATTTAGAGACTTGCCGCCGGGCAGAGAGAAGCTGGTGGGCCGGTAGATGGCCTTGAGCGAGCCCGTGCTGCTTATCGAGCGGTTTTTCATCTGCATAGCCGCGACCTCTTCGCTGAGGTAGTCACCGCTGCCGTGATCAGTCTTTAGAAGGCTTGTCCCGTCGCTGTCACGCAGCTTGACGAAATAGGATGTGGAGACTGGCGTGAACTCCTTGCAGGTCAGGGTAACGCTATTTTTCAGGCCCTGGCTCTCCGTCTCCGTCGAGAGGCGGCGGTAGCTGTTCACATATCCGCTGCCTGAGATGGACGACTGGCTGAAGAAGCTCAGGTTAGAAGCATTTTTGACCTGGAAGAGGACGCTGATGGTTCCCTTCTTGCCAGGACCCAGATCGCCAATGCTCCAGACATTATCCGTGCCCTGGTCTGGTGCAGGCGAGGCGTAAAGGAATATGAGGTCCGAGGAAGCCTGCTCGGTGATCACCACTTCGGTCAGATCTGTTTTCTTTAGGAGGCTTTCGTAAGAGATGGTGTATCCAACGGTGGCTCCAGGCCAGACCTCCTTTAAGTCCGAGGTCTTGTTCAGAAGGATTGGCTGACCGGTCAGCTTTTCCACATTCAATGAGACCGTGCCCTTGGCCTCGGCTATCGTCGCATCGCTGGAGGTGCCGGTTACCACGACTGTGCCTGTGAGGCTCTGCGGCGCATCGGGCTGGACCTGAGAGTTCACAGTTATGATAGTTGAAGGAGCATTCGCATCTCCGGATTTCGCCGATTCCGCTGTCTGGGCTGCCATCTGTGGGATGAAGGCAGAGAATTTCCAGGTGATTGTGGTGGTGCCGTCGGCGTTATGAGTTACGCTCAGAGGACTGTAGTTTGAGTCAATGAAACTCAGGCCGCTCGGCAGAGTATATTCAACTATCATGCTATTGAGACCGATATTGCTATCGTGATTGATGGTGATGTAAAAGGTCAGCTTTTGGCCAGGCAAGACATTCAGTTTGTTGGCAGTAATTGCGACCTGTAAGGCTTGCACAAACCTGCGGTTGCCGAAATCCAGGTCAGTCAGTCCGGGGACTCCGGAGACCAGAGTTACGGGATGTGTGCCTGGTGAGGCCGGATAGGATTGCGTCCAGCCTGCTTGCGCAGCTTCCTCGATGATGTAGCTGCCGGGCACAACTCTCTTAAACGAGTATGAGCCATCGGCGGCAGTCACTGTGCTGTCGACCTCAGCACCCTCTTTCATGAGCCTGATGGTCCAGCCGGAGAGGCCGGGCTCGCCGCTATCTCTTGCGCCGTTGCCGTTCTTGTCCTCGAATTTCATTCCGGACAGAGCGGTTGACCAGTAGTTGCCGAAATCCAGGTTGGCCGGTCCTGGGACTCCCGAGGCCAGAGTTATTGCATGGGTTCCGGGTGCTGTTGGCAGGTCTGAGTCCAGCCTGCTTGTGCAACTTCCTCAACAGTGTAGCTGCCGGGCACAACTCCCTTAAACGAGTATGAGCCATCGGCGGCAGTCACTGTGCTGTCGACCTCTGCACCCTCTTTCATGAGCCTGATGGTCCAGCCGGCCAAACCGGGCTCGTCGCTTTCTTTGAGACCGTTGCCGTTCATGTCCTCGAACTTCATGCCGGACAGAACGGTTGACCAGTAGTTTCCGAAATCCAGGTTGGTCGGCCCGGGAACTCCCGAGACCAGGTTTAGGGGATGCGTTCCTGAAGCCGGATAGGATTGCGCCCAGCCGACTTGGGCAACCTCCTCAACGGTGTAGCTGCCGGGCTCAATGCCGACAAAAGAATAGGTTCCGTCGGCGGCAGTCACTGTGCTTGCCGCCTCGGTTCCCTCTTTCATCAGCCTGATGGTCCAACCGGCCAAACCGGGCTCGCCGCTATCTTTTGCGCCGTTGCCGTTCCTGTCATCGAACTTCATGCCCGAAAAACCGGTGGTGCGGAAGTTGCCGAAATCCAGGTTAGTCGGTCCTGAGACTCCCGAGACCAGAGTTACTGGATATGAGTCAGATGTTGAGGGATAGGACTGAGTCCAGCCAGATTGCGCGGCTTCTTCAACTGTGTAGCTGCCGGGCGCAATGCCTGTAAACGAATATGATCCGTCGGCGGCGGTCACCCGGCTTGCGACCGTTGTTCCTTCTTTCATTAGCTTGATTGTCCAGCCGGAGACACCCGGCTCGCCCGCATCTTTTGCGCCATTTCCGTTAAGATCTTCGAACTTCATTCCTGAAAAACCGGTGGTTCGGAAGTTGCCGAAGTCTACCTCGGTCGCTGAAACCTCCGAAAGATCTGCTTTTGTTATCTTAATCTGGCCACTGCTTGAGACTGCGCTATAGATATTTCCGGCTGGATAGGATTGAGTCCAGCCTGATTGCGCAGCCTCTTCGACAGTATAGCTGCCAGGCACGATGCTGGAAAACGAGTATGTCCCATCGGCGGCGGTCACCTGGCTTTCGACCATTGTTCCTTCTTTCATTAGCTTAATTGTCCAGCCGGAGAGTCCCGGCTCGCCGCTATCCTTAGCGCCGTTTGCATTCAGGTCCTCAAACTTCATGCCGGAGAGTTCGCTGGCGATCACATTGCCGAACATATTTCCCCGGGAAGGCATGTTGGTCAGGGTTACGGTGTGGTATTCCTCTGCGGGAGCAGTCCGGACCCAGCCGTCCTGCTGGACCTCGTAGACCCGATAGGTGCCGGGCTGCAGCTCCACGAACTTGTAGCTCCCCTCCTTGCCTGCCTCCGAGCTGGTGGTGACCGTCTGCAGCAAGTTGTCGCTCTCGTCCTTGAGCTGGATCTCCCAGCTGGAGAGAGGTGGCTCATCGTCCTCCTTTTGGCCATTGGCATTTTTATCATGGAACTTCATACCGGAGATGGCAAGCTGATTGTTGCCGAAGAGATGATCCCGAGAGGGCATGTTGGTCAGGGTGACTGTGTGGTACTCCCCCGCGGGAGCAGTCCGGACCCATCCGTTCTTTGCAGCCTCGTAGACCCGATAGGTGCCAGGCTGCAGGTCCACAAACTCGTATGTCCCCTCTTTGCCAGGCTCGCCGCTGGTGGTAGTGGTCTGCAGGTGGTTGCCGCTGCTGTCCTTAAGCTGAATCTCCCAGCCGGAGATGGGAGGCTCGTCAGCGCCCATTTCTCCGTTGGCGTCTTTGTCATGGAATTTCATGCCGGAGATGGCAAGCTGATTGTTGCCGAACATATTTCCCCGGGAAGGCATGTCCGTCAGGGTTACGGTGAAGTACTCCTCTACGGGATAGGTCCGGACCCATCCTTTCTTTGCAGCCTCGTAGACCCGATAGGTGCCAGGCTGCAGGTCCACAAACTCGTATGTCCCCTCTTTGCCAGGCTCCGCGCTGGTGGTAGTGGTCTGCAAGAGATTGTCGCTCTCGTCTTTGAGCTGTATCTCCCAGCCGGAGATGGGAGGCTCGTCAGCGCCCATTTCTCCGTTGGCGTCTTTGTCATGGAATTTCATGCCGGAGATGGAGACCAGCTGATTGAGACCGGCATCCCATGACAAGTCAGTGCTGCCCGACACCACATTAACCTTCCCTGTCCGATGAGTAACAGGATCGACATCGCTGTCAAGTCCGTTATCAGCGCCTTGATCCTTGGCTGTGATGCTGTAGCCAGGCGGAGGCAGAAATTCCAGATAGTAGCCTCCTGCGGCAGGGTTCTCAAAGAGGTACTTTCCATCGGCGTCGGTGGTCTGGCTCGCGACAATGTTATCTGCCTCGTCCCTCAAGTTTACAGTAACCCCTTCCAGGCCCATCTCGCCTGCATCCTGGATGCCGTCGACGTCTTCATCCACCCAGACGTAGTCGCCCAGGCCGTACTTGATCTCCACCCGGTAGTCCTCCACCTCGCCGTCAGATGCCGGGCCGTAGGAAGCAAGGCCGGTCGAGCTGCTGAATCGGAGGCGGGCGAATGTGTATCCGGCCTTGGCATCGGCAGGCACAGAGAAGCTCACGGTCTGAGCGCCGGCTGAGAGCGCCCGCTCTGCAGCGATCTGCTCTCCGGCATCGGAAAAGTCGCCGTCGCCATTGAAATCCATCCAGGCCTGGAGGATGCCCGAAGCGGAGGCGGTAACGCTGAATGTGGACTGCTGGCCAATGATAATATGATCTGAGAACGTCGCCCCATCCTCGTCGGCTCCGTCGCCATCTGCGCCGGGAGAGGGCTGGCCGTCCGGCTCATTGTCGACGCTGGAGCCGAGATGGGGGCCGGTCACAAAGTGACGGGCTCCGTCGCTGGACCGGAAGGTCTTGAAGGTGTCAGGAGCATCGCCGTAGTCCATCTCAACCATATTTGGCGCGCCGGGCAGATTCGATTGGGAAAGGTCGCCTCCGAAGGTAGGTTCGCCCCAGAAATTCCAGTTTTCGGATGCGTCCGGAATGCATGAGTAGCTCAGGCCCTCTTTATCTTTTCCACTTAGAGGGCCTACCAGGTCCATCTCGACTCCGGCAAAATTGTCGAGATGCACTAGTTCATTTTTGGAGTTGCTGATACCGCTGGATGAGCCACCAATATGCACTACCAGATAACCCCCTGCCGGGATAATTGTGCCTGCGGGAATTGTGGCCAGGATAGGGGATAGGTCGTCATCTCTTATGGTCCACTGCCCTACATTGAAGGCCGAGGTGCCCACGTTCTTCAGCTCCACCCGCTCCCAGGATGCTGTCCCTGCCTGGTTGTCGCTTCCCACCGGATTGGGATAAATTTCGTTTATTACTATCGAGTTCTGATAGAGTCCGGCATCAGCGCTCTTGCTCTGGCCGGAATCAAGCGAGATTTTGTCGCTTCGGCCCTGGCCATTCACGTCGCTGTCTATGCTGTCGTCAGCGCCCTGGTCCTTGGGGCTGAAGGCCATTGCTGATGGCTGGGTGAACTGCACATAGTAGTCGCCCGGCACAAGGTCCGGGAAGGCGTAGCTGCCATCGCTGCCGGTAGTCGTAGATTTGCCGGCGATGGGACTCCCGCTGCTGTCCAGAAGCTGCACGGCAACATTCGCCTCGCCGATCTCGCCCCCATACTGCAGGCCATCGCCGTTTCCGTCCCGCCAGGCCCTTCCCCGCAGAGTTGCCCCTTCCGTCAGGACCTGCAGGCCCGAAGATCCATAAGCCACATAGGCATAGCTGCCTGAGAGAGCCACGCCCCAGGCTTCTCCCGGAGCGTTGTATGCACCTACAAGAAATGGGCTGGATGGATTGCTGACATCGATGATCTGAAGGCTCCATAAATCGGCAACATAGGCGTAGCTGCCTGAGAGGGCCACGCAGTAGGCACTCCCGGGAGTATCGTATGCGCCTGCAAGAAATGGGCTGGATGGATTGCTGACATCAATGATCTTGAGACCTGAATTATCGTTCGCCACATAGGCGTAGCTACCCGAGAGAGCCACCCCACTGGAAAAGCCTGGAGTGTTGTATGTGCCTATAATAAATGGGCTGGCAGGGTTGTTGACATCGATGATCTGCAGGCCCCCAAGACCGGCAACATAGGCGTAGCTGCCTGAGAGGGCCACACTCATGGCAAAGACTGGTGTGTTGCATGCACCTACAAGAAACGGGCTGGCAGGGTTGTTGACATCGATGATCTGCAGGCCCCCTCCATCGGCAACATAGGCGTAGCTGTCGGAGAGCGCCACGCCGTAGGCATAATATGGTGTGTTGTATGAACCCTTAAGAAATGGGCTGGATGGATTGCTGACATCGATGATCTGCAGGCCCGAAGTATCATCAGCCACATAGGCATAGCTGCCGTAGACGGCCAAGCCGTTGGCATAATCTGGAGTGTTGTATGCGCCTACAATAAACGGGCTGGCAGGATTGCTGATATCGATGATCTGCAGGCCCAAAGATCCAACGGCAACATAGGCATAGCTGCCTGAGAGGGCGACATACTCGGAAATGCCTGGAGTGCTGCACGCGCCTACCCTCACCCAGGACCCCTGGGCAGTGGCCGATAACAACAAGGCTAATAGAGCCAGGAGCAGCATCCATTGGCCGCATTTCTTCTGAGACAGGCTCTTGATGATATCCTGCAGACAATACCTGCGGCTGCATGCCGCCTGCGCGCGCCCTCCCGAGCGGCCCGATTTATATACCATTGATTTTGTTCCCTCCCCCTGACCGAAGAAACCTAAGAGATGCAAGCATAACTGATACAAAACTATGCCAATTTATGCGGAAGATTGGTGCTGATATAAATTCTTTCCTATTGTTGTCAATCATTGGCGAAAATAGCAAAAAAATGTTATTAAGATATCTGAATCTCACTGAGCCTTTGCAAACTCGATGGTCTTCTCAGGCTCCGCCCCTGCATTTATCTGCACTTTTTCCAGATTGCTTTGAAACTCGCTGTTGTTAGGCTCCAGAGCCAGAGCCATCTCAAAGCAGCTCTTCGCATCCTCAAGGGAGCCCTTCTGCTGCAGCACCAATCCTTTGGCATTCCAGGCATTGGCGTTCTTAGGGTTGAGCTCTATCGCTTTGTCCAGGAGAGGAAGAGACTCATCGAGGCTGCCCTGAAAAGCCAGGATCCAGCCCTCCCGGTACCAGGCCATGTCAAGGGACGGATTCAGTGCCGCGGCCTGATCGTAGGCCTGCAGTGCCTCATCGAATCTTTGCGTCTCCTCGAGGATCATTCCTTTATTGAAATAATAGTTAGCATTCCTGGGATTGAGCCGCAAAGCCGTCTCAACGGATTCCAGGGCCTCCTCATGCTGCCTCATCCCGCCGGAGAGAATCAGAGCCCTGTCGTTGTAGGCCTGGGCATTGGAGCCGTCAAGCTTGATCAACTCATCGAAGCTATCCACAGCTTCGCTGTATCTTTTCATAACTTTGAGCAGATTGGCCTTGAAGCTCCAGGCCCAGGTATCGGTGGAGTTCAGATCGAGGTACTCATCGATGTCCTGCAATGCCAGAGAGTACGAACCATTGTTGTAGTCACTCTGCGTCTGAGTGAGCCAGTAATTGGCATCCTGGCCGGCTGCGACGGAGACAGCAGCCAGGAGAAAGGCCAGGAGAAAGAGAGAGATGGACTTCATGCATCCTAATGTATTAGAGGAAGTGGATAAGGCTTGCGGTCGATGGCTTAAGTAGGAGTAATAGTAGTGCCGATACAACACCAGGACAAATCAGAATTAAAATAAGTGCGAAGATCGGCCTAGAGGACGACCTTCTCCGCTTCCTCGGCGGTATATCCCTTATGAACCACGCTGCATAGCTTTCTCACCAGGAGGGTGGGATCCTCAGCCTGGAAAATGTTCCTGCCGAAGGCTACGCCCGCTCCTCCCACCGATATGGCATCGTAGACCATCTGCAGAAGGTCCTTTTCCGTGTCCATCTTGGGGCCACCGGCGATGACAACCGGCACGCTGCAACCCTGCACAACCTCCTTGAAGGTCTCAGGAGAGCCGGTGTAGTTGGTCTTGACAATGTCCGCCCCCAGCTCGGAACCGATTCTGGCGGCAAGCTTTACATACTCCACATTGTGCTCGGACTTAACCTTCGGCCCGCGAGGATACATCATGGCGATGAGCGGCATGCCCCACAGATCGCAGGTCCTGGCCACCCGGCCCAGATCGTGTAGCATCTCCGCTTCGTCCTCTGCACCCACGTTGATGTGAATGCTCACCGCATCAGCCCCTATCCTGATGGCATCCTCCACCTCAGTCACAAGAACCTTGTGATTGGGATCGGGACCCAGAGAGCTGGATGCCGAGAGATGGATGATCAACCCGATATCGCGCCCATAGCCTCTGTGACCGTGCAGCGGCAGGCCCATGTGTCCCAAAACGGCACTGGCTCCGCCCTCGGCCACCTTGTCCACTGTTGCAGGCATGTTCGTCAGGCCGGCGATGGGGCCGACTGATATGCCGTGATCCATGGGCACAATGACCGTTCTGCGAGTCTTGCGATCCAGAATGCGCTCCAGTCTTATCGCCTTTCCGATCTTGCTCATGGCTGTTAGTTCATGGGGAAACCCAAATTAAAGATGATGGTCGAAAAAAAGGAATTTGTAGCATCCGCCCTCATCTTCCTTAATCTCCCCGGCACTCCCTCTCGTCCAGGTAGAGCAACGTGGCCAGACCGTAGACGTAGGGCAGTGAGAGCAGGCAGATCAGAGGGCCGATGAGAGGGATGCCGGGAAGAATTGCTCCAATGGCCAATGAGACCAGGACTACGACCAGTGCATCGGAAAGATTGGCCTCGACAAAACGGTAGCTTGCTTTCAGAGCCTGCATTCCGGATTTGTCATCGATCATCACCGCCTGGGCCACGAAGTAGAAAGCAAAGCTCAGTATCAGGCCGGGAATGAAAAAGAGCACATATCCGAGAGCCACTATTATGCCGGCCAGAAAGGAGGTGACGACCAGCGGCCCCATCCTGGCGGCTGTAGCCTGCCAGGCAGAGGAGAGATCCGCCTTTTTTCCCGAGGACGCTTCCCGGACCATCTCGATTGTCATCCCTTCCGCCAGGAAGAAGAGCACTATCATAAATACTACGAACAGAAAGAGTCCTGCCAGAACAGAGAAGGCAACGGGTTCGTCTTCTCCGAAGACAGCGACCAATCCTATGTAGCCCACAAAGGTCAATAGACCCACTATGATCGCCGCTATGGGAATGAGAGAGGGCACAATCATGAGGGGGTTATTCCGGTAGATCTCATAGGCTCGGGAGAATATCTCGCCTATGGGCTTTTTTCCCGGAATCTCTTCCTTTTCGTCTTCCCTGATGGCAGCGAGAGCATCGGGCTTCTGATCGGGCTGAGGATCAAGCCGGTCTGAATCTGAATTCACAGGATTTCACCTTCCTTGTATTTTTCATCCATCTATTTGAAATTTTGTGAAATACGCTGCAAAGCACCATCCGCAGGAAATGATATCATCAGTACCAATACTGTTGATAGCCTCATCATTCAAGCGAATTTTTAATATCACTGGACGACAATCCTGCATGGGGGAATTAAATGAAGTGGTTAGTAATAGCATTTGGCATTATGATTGCTGCCGCACTCCCAGCAGTGGCGGCGGGCAACAATCCCACACTGACCGTTGTGGGCGAAGGAACGGCGAGCGTACCGGCGGATATTGCCATCATTTCCGCCTCGGTGCAGAGCGGCGACGAAAATATGACTGAGGCTTCTGCAGCCGTCCAGGAGAAGATGACCCAGGTAATTGATGCTCTGAAGGCTGCGGGCGTCAAAGATGATGAGATCATGCCCGGACAGTCCAGCGGAGTGACCAGCTTTCAGTCCACTAGCCGCGTCTGCAAGCGAGTAAACAACAGCACAATATGCGATAATGGCACAACTTCGCTCTCTTCACTGGAAAGATCGATCGTCATACGTCTTAAGAGCACCGATGAAACAAGAATAAACCATGTGCTGGATGCGGCCCGCTCTGCCGGTGCCGAGGCTGAGGTGGCAGGATACGGTTTGAGCGATTCCAGCAAGGCTGCGACCCAGGCGCGGGCAAAAGCAGTAGCCAATGCAAAAGAGAATGCAGCAGCAATGGCAGCCGCGGAAGGGATGCGTCTGGGGAAAGTGGTAGATATTTCCGATTATGGATACCCCATGGCACTTAATGACCTCTCCGGCGGATCAGCACCGCTGGGCACGGTTGATGTCAAATCCTTCGTTCTGGTGACTTACGAGATCGAAATGTAAAGCGAATTAATATATATTTTTTAATAAATTCTCAGTTGAGAATGAAATAAAAAATCCGGCATCGCATCCGGCCAATGAGAAATCTCAGCTGTACATCGGCTCGGGAGGACCCGAAATCCTGCCATTCTGCCCTTCCCCAAAGATCTCCTGGAACTTCCAGACCACATAAAGCTCGCACTTAAAGTTGCTCCTAATGGCCTGCATGAATTCATTCTTGGTGAGGCCGTCATAATAGATCTCGCGGGTAAAGCGAATGCTCTGCAGATCGCCGCCTCCTGGCTCGATCTCAAAGCTGCAATCCTGGAAGAGAAGATCATAGCGCATCTGCCAGACGAGTCGCTCCCTCTCTTTGGCAGGCAGAGCGGCCAGAGCCTTCTGATGCGCATCAGCCAGCCTTATCCGGCTGAATACCACAACCACATCCTCATGGCCTTTGGGCTGAATGATGGACAGGTGCCGGCCGGATTTTGCAGGAAACTCTGCAGCTATCTGAAAGAAGAGATGCTCCTGGGCGATCTCTTCTTTGAAGAGCCCTTCCTGGACCAGCCAGCTCTTTATCCTTTCCCGGGTATCATTGATCTCTTGCTCGGTCATCGCCTGTCTCATCTACTCCAGGACCATATGCAGCGGGAACTGATGAGTGCCGAGCTTTCCTTCGTAGTTGGCGGCACTTATCTTCAGAACTCCGGGCACGCGGCAGGCGGCATTTATTCCCGCCTTCATGGCTGCAGAGATGGCCTCGCGGCTCACGCCGTTTATTACTATCTCAAAGACCGCGGAGACATCCTCGGCCAGAGTGCAGACCCCGTCCTCGCGCAGGGAGGTACAGAAGGCGGTGTTGGTAGAGGCTTTCAGGAACTTGTACCGCGAGCCCACCTTGGAGCCGCTGGCAACAACGCCGCCGGGGAAGGGAGTTATGACGCCCTTTACCTTGCCGATGGCACCTACTGCCGCCTCAGCCGCCATCAGGCCTGCCGCCTGGTTCTGGGCGAGGATGAGGAAATTGCCGCCTGCTATTCCGTCTACGGCTCCGAAACTCTGCTCGACGATGAAGTCCCCTGACATGAGGGGTATCCTCCAGACGTTTCTGCCATTCGATTCCACTTGCTTCTGGAATCCGTCGCCAAAGAAGGACAGCTTCTTGCCGGTATCAAACTGCTTTTCCGCATCAGGCATGCCGGAAAAAGCCGCTGCGGTAGGGGCAGTCAGAATGCACTGGCCGATCCGGAAGAGGAGCGAGTTTTCCAGGTTCTTGTAGCCCATGTTGCAGATCAGGATATTGACTCCCGGCCTGCCGTCCGGCGTCTCATCGCCACCGACGATGCCCTCGATTCCGGCCTCTGCCGAGCATCCGATCACCGACGTGCCGAATCCAGTGGCCTCACGCGCCGCCTCGGTAGCCCAATGCTCCGTCACTGCTGTAACGGTAACCCTTGCCATCTTTATGGGAAAGCCTTCTGCAAAGGTATCTTCGATCTGAACACCATTGATTTCCATATCATCCCTCAACAATCTTGTTTCTATCTCGGATTGAAGACATCCAGTTCAAATCCGCTGCCCACCACATTTGCCGGCTCTGCAAACGCGGCAGCAGCACAGACCGGCCTCTCCAGAGGAAGATCAAACGCTGCTTTTGCCGCCTGCCCGGCTGACTCCGCCCCCAGCGCTATCGCCTCAAAGTCGGTCTTCTCATAAGTCGCCACCAGAAGAGACCGATCCTCCAAGAGATCAAACTGCTTGACCCGCAGCTCATCCTTCCTGGCGATGCCCAGCCATGCATGATCCGCTCGCACCACGCCCGCAATGCGCGGGGTATCAAGCTCATCTCTCTCATAGCCGTAAGCCGCCAGACTGAGGACCATGGCATCCAATGGCTGCTGTCCATCCTGGATCCTCTCAAAGATCATGTCGGTATGGGTGCCATTGCTCACCACCGCAAAGTCGCCGGCGGCGCGGATGCAGTTGTAGGCTATGTACGGATTCCTGGCCAAATCAGCGCTGTCCAGAGGCGAGACCAGGATGCTCTGACCGCGCACCTCAGCCCTGCGATTAGGAAAAGAACGGGAGGAGACTCTGTAAGCGACAAAGCTCCTTCCTCTGCTGCGGCCTACTATGACTATTCGGCCTACATACATATTCAGTCAACCAGCCTGTACCTGGCGATGTTGGCATCTGCCAGGGCCTGAATCCGTACCAGGCTATCAGCGCATTCCGTCTTCTTGAAGAGGTGCTTGTAGCGGCCCTGCAGCTTGAGATACTCCTGCACAGGCTTGGGACGGCGCACCTTCTTGACGCCAGTCAGTTCTCCGTTCTCGTATTCGGTGAGCGGCCACAGGCCGGTCTCCACTGCCAGGCGGGCCAGCTCAATCATGGTGCCGGCATCAAAGGTCCAGCCGGTGATGCAGGGCGCGTTGACCTGAATATATGATGGTCCGTTAGCCTGCAGAGCCTTCTTGACCTTTCGTCTCAGGTCCACAGGATAAGCGACCGATGCGGTAGCTACGTATGGAACCTTGTGGGCCAGAGCGATGGCAGGCATATCCTTTTTAGGGCGGGGATTTCCCTGGCTCTGGCTGCCCGGAGGGGTAGTAGTAGTCTGTGCGCAAAACGGCGTGGAACCGCTTCTCTGCACGCCGGTGTTCATATAGGCCTCATTGTCATAGCAGACGTAGAGAACCTTATGGCCGCGCTCGAACATGCCTGAGTTGCAGCCCATGCCGATATCAAAGGTGCTCCCATCTCCGGCGATGACAATCACATTGGTGTCTTTTCCCCGTCTCTTCAGCATAACCTCCACGCCGGAGGCCACTGCGGAAGCATTCTCGAAGAGGGAGTGAATCCATGGAACACACCAGGCGCTCTCCGGGAAGGGAGTGGTTGTTACCTCCAGGCAGCCAGTGGGCGAAACCACAATGGTATTGGGTCCCGCGGCATCCAGCACCAGCCTGATGGTGGTAGGCATGGCGCATCCTGCACAGGCCCTATGACCAGGTGCCAGCAAAGATTTTTCCATTTTTCTCAGCTCCTAAAGGATCTCCGTCCTCAGATTCAGGAATTCAAACTCGGGCTGCTGTCCCTTGCGGGCAGCTTCTGCCTTGGCAACTATATTTCTGATGTCTTTGATGGTGATATCGCGACCGCCGAGACCTGCTGCAAATCCGATAATTGGCGTCCGGATATTGCTGTTGTAGAATGAAGCCTTGAGGTCGGTAACCAGTCCGGCTTCGCATCCGATAGTGACATCTTTCTCGATAACAGCGATCACACTTGCCTCTTTCAAGGCCTTTCGCAGAGCCTGAACCGGGAACGGCCGATAGCATCTTAGCTTGAGCAGTCCGACCTTCTTTCCCTCCGCGCGCATGGCATCGACGGCATCCTTGATGGTGCCAACGACCGAGCCCAATGATACGATCACTATCTCCGCGTCATCCAGGTAGTAGCCGTCCAAAAGCCCGCCGTAATACCTTCCAAATACCTCCTCAAACTCGCGAGCGACCTTCTCGATCTTGGCCATTGACTTTTGCTGGGCCTCGAATTGCTGGTATCGGAACTCCGTGAATGCAGATGGATCTGCAAAGGCTCCAAAGGTCTTGGGATGAGCAGGATCCAGGATATTGTCCGGCTGGAAATCAGGCAGAAAGTCCCTGGCCTTTTCCTTGTCCAGAAGCTCTACCGGCTCGTAGACATGTGTTAAGACGAATCCGTCCATGCAGACCATGGCGGGCATTCTTATCTCTTTGTCCTCTGCGATCTTGTAGGCCTGCAGCGTGGCGTCCACTGCCTCCTGAACATCCTCGCAATAGATCTGCAGCCATCCTACGTCGCGAGCGCCAATGGAATCCTGCTGATCGTTCCAGATGTTAAGAGGCGCACCAATAGCCCGGTTGGCCACATTCATGACAATGGGCAGCCTCATGCCGGAGACGTTGTACAAGACCTCATTCATCAGGGCCAGACCCTGGCTTGTGGTTGAGGAGTAGCCTCTGCCGCCTGCTGCGCAAACTCCAACTAAAACGGACAGGGCCGAGAACTCGGAATCCACAGTTAAAAATTTGCTGTTAAGCTCGCCATCCGCCACCATCTGAGAGAGGTTCTCAACGATGTGAGTCTGGGGCGTAATTGGATAGGCAGAGATCACATCCGGTCGGCAGCACATGACCGCATGGGCCACCGCATAAGAGCCCTCTACCACCTTCATATTAGCAGTCTTCCCGCTCATCACTTCTCCTCCAAGACCATTGTAATCGCCATGCGTGGGCATTCGTTAGCACACACGCTGCAACCTTTGCAGTAGTCCAGATCGGGGACAAACAGTCCATCCACCTGGTGGATGCAGCCTTCCGGACAGTAAATCTCACAGAGGCTGCATTTTATGCATTTATCGTGATCGAATTGGGGCACAAACGTACGCCAGGCACCCGTCTTTGTTATGCGAGTGCTGCAGGCGTCCACTAAACTTCCGGCTTTTATTGCCATTAAGATACCCTCTCGAAGGCAGTTTTAATGGCGAGCAGGTTCTTCTTGCCCAGCTCCCCTTTGAAGCGCTCTGAAATGGCCTTGTTCAAGCTCTCCAGACCGACCTCTCTGCTCGCTCCGCAAAATGCTCCCAGCATGGTGGTGTTGACAATAGGCCGCTTCAGAATCTCCATAGCGATCTTGGTGGCGTCGATGGTTATGACCTCGGCATCGGTCTTCAGATTGAGTCCCTCCCTGGGCCGATCTGTATTTATTATTATCTTCCCGGTCGGTTTCAGTCCCGCGGCCACATCCACCACATCGAGCAGAGTAACATCCTGCACAATGACATAATCCGGCTCGTAGATCTGACTTCTGACCCGGATGGGTTTGTCGGCAATCCTGGCAAAGGCCATGACCGGCGCACCTCTGCGTTCCACACCAAAGGCCGGAAATGCCTGTGAGAACCTTTTGTCCTCAAAAGCAGCAACGGCGATTATTTCGGCAGCAGTGACGGATCCCTGGCCACCACGACCATGTAAACGTATCTCTTTCAAGGGCTGACCTCCAGTAACTCGCGCTTTTATCTACTCTTCTCCGCGAAAAAGTGATGAGTAAATATATCTCTTTCGGAGCCACGGCAAGTTCTTATGTAAGATGCTCTCCATAAAGCCTAGTTCAATCCGCCCGGGCAAGAGCACCAGGCGGGAAAAAGGAATAGTCTATGGACAACAGGAACGAAATACTCTTTGCGGTCCGAGAAGCCAAGAGGAACCTGGGACAAACTGCGGATTTCCGCGTTGCAGATGCTCTGACCATCCTTGAGGGCATCGCGCCATTCCTAAATAAGGATACTATCATAGGAATGAAGTGCAAGGGCTGCGATAATTATGCAGCGGCCACATTTCCTTTGAACCGGGATTTCTGGGCAGTGGACGAAAACGAATACTGCCATGCCAAGGAGGCATCCCTGAAGAACCTTTCCGCCTCCAAGCTGGCCGGATGTTCCCAATACACCTGCCAGGCTTCCCATGATCTGATCGCTCTGGGCACGGCCATAATGGAGGAAGATCTGCGCCCTGCGTTTCAAGAGAGAAAGCTATATGACCGAAGCAAATTTGCCAGCTATACGGTGGCCTTTCGGCTGCAATCCTCACCGGGAAATGTCTGCATCGAACTTGGGCACAGGACCGATGACGGCTTTGCCTGCAGCGATATAAGGCTCTACATATTAAGAAGGCTGGACCCAGGGTTTGGAGCAGTGGCTTCTGCTAAGATAACCGAGGCCATGAAGAGCAGCCCGATCATAGTGGTGCAGTCCAGTCAACAGACCAGAAGGCTGCTGGACATAGACTATGTGCTGGAATGGATAGCTGAAAAGCGAAAGATGGATATAGTCTATCTTTAGCTAGAATTCTAGATGATAAATGATGATTAAAGGATGTTACCGATGATGGCGCAACCGTTAGTGCCAGATACCAGCGTGGTAATTGATGGCAGAGTCTCTGCCAAGATCAAAGCCGGCGAACTTCAGGGCCGCAGGATAGTAGTACCGGAAGCCGTTGTAGCCGAGCTGGAAGCTCAGGCCAATCATGGGAGAGATATCGGTCTTAGAGGGTTGGAGGAGCTAAGGAGGCTCTCTGAACTTGCCAAGAGTGGCAAAATCGAGCTGGAATATGTGGGCATCAGGCCCAATTTGGACCAGATCAAGTTAGCCGGCGGTGGGGAGATCGACGCCATGATCCGGGATGTAGCCCTGGAACTTGGCGCCTCCTTCCTTACCAGCGATCAGGTTCAGTTCCGAGTAGCCGAAGCGATGGGCCTGGAAGTGGAGTACGTCCGCCCGCAGCGAGAGGCTATCAAGCCCTTGAGCCTGGAGAAATACTTCACAGAAGACACCCTCTCCGTGCACCTCAAGGAAGGTGCCATTCCCATGGCCAAACGAGGCAGGGTAGGAGACTTCTCCCTGGTTCGTATGGGTGAACGGCCTCTGTCGGAAAGAGAGCTGCGAGACCTCTCTCGTGAGATATACGAGAGGACAAAGGCCGATCCTGAAGGCTATGTGGAGATGGAGAAGATTGGCGCGGCCGTAATTCAGCTCGGCCCCATGAGAATCGCCATAGCCAAACCCCCGTTCTCTGATGGCCTGGAGATTACAGCCGTTCGGCCCGTGGCCAAGGTGAGCTTTGACTCCTACCGCCATAGCGGCATGCTCAAGGAGAGGCTGAAGGAGAGTCAGAGGGGAATCCTCATCGCCGGCCCTCCGGGTTCAGGAAAATCCACCTTCGCCGCAGGTGTTGCCGAGTATCTCTTGAGCTGCAACTATGTGGTCAAGACCCTGGAATCGCCTCGCGATCTGCAGGTTCCTGACGAGATAACTCAGTATGGGCCGCTGGAAGGAAGCATGGAAGCCTCGGCAGATATCTTGCTCCTCGTCAGGCCGGACTACACCATCTACGATGAGGTCAGAAAGACGCGCGATTTCCAGGTCTTTGCAGATATGCGCCTGGCGGGCGTGGGCATGATTGGCGTGGTGCATGCCAACAAGGCCATAGATGCCTTGCAGCGCCTCCTCGGTCGAGTGGATATGGGCATGATTCCTCAGGTGGTGGACACGGTGGTCTTCATAGAGAAAGGGGAGGTCACCAATGTCATGGATGTAGAGTTTGTGGTCAAGGTTCCCACCGGCATGGTAGAAGCGGACCTGGCAAGGCCGGTGATTGTGGTCAGGGACTTTGAGACAGGACAAGATGAGTATGAGCTATACTCCTATGGCGAGCAGATAGTGGTGATGCCCGTCTCCAAAGAGGGCAGAAAGCCATCTCCATCATGGAGACTGGCCAGTCGCGAGATTGAGAAGGAGATATCGCATCATGTGCGAGGTCCCTTCCAGGTGGAGATGCTCACCGACTCATCTGCAGTCATCCACGTTCCCCAGGATGAAGCCGCGAGAGTAATCGGCAAGGCCGGCAAGAATATCGATCAGATCGAGAAAAACCTGGGATTGCATATCGATGTGCGCACTCAGGATGAAACGCCTCTTGCAACTCCCAAGGTGGAAGAGACAGCAAAGCATCTCATCATCTGGCTGGAAGGCATGTCCGGAGAATCCGTGGAGGTCTTCGTAGGCGAGGAGCCGGTCTTCACGGCCACCGTGGGAAGAAGAGGCGATATCCGGGTGGCCAAGTCATCAGAGATGGCCAAAAGGATCATCAAGCGCATGAAGGTCGGCGAAAAGATCGTGGTGCAGAAGGCAAGCTCAGATTGAGAATGCCTTTTTTATCGGATGATGATCTTCGTTTCTATTTTTTCCCGCTCTTGCCAGAATGAACATCTGGATAAAGCGCCAGGTTTATGTTCGTTAGTTTTGGTGCACAGAATGATTACTGCGATCACCAAAGGAGTGAAGGGAGGTTAAATATGGCGAGAAATATTGAAATTAAATTTCTGGCTGGAATGTTGATGCTCATTTTCCTGGCAGCTATTGCGGTTGCCGAGGAAGACCCGCTGGACAGCAGCGGTGACCATGCCATGCAGGACATAAAAAATACCATGAGTGGCGAGATATTCAGCCAGAGTCCGCAGGACCAGTTAGGCAATGCCACACCGGTGATAACCGGAAAGAATCTGCCCACCTCTATTGCCAGCTTGCAGTCCACCCAGCCCAAGGCGAGGCTTGTCAGCCCCACCAGCACCTGGAGCCTGAAGCTGATGGATACCCTTGACCGGGCTGTATCTCTGCAGATGTACCAGTCGAACGATGCTGTATTCGGCAAGGGAACAATTGCAATAGGGATTAACACTCAAAGTGTCATGGCAACCGGAACCATCACCGGCAATAAGCTGAATCTGGACATCATCTCTGATGACTTAACGCTCTTCCGTCTATCCCTGACCATGAACGGCAAATCGATCTCTGGCGACTATCATGGTTACAGTGTCAGTTATGTGCCCTGGAAAGGAATCGCCATGGGAAAGATCAATTAGATTCAATTTATTTTTTAAACAATACTTTATATAATTTTAATAATAAATCGTTGTTTGTCGTACAACCATCAAGCTTATCAACTAATAAAATTCATTGGAGCGAGAATGGCAGCAGAATTGAAGAGATGCCGGGCCAATCATCCGAAGCGCATCCATTCATGATGACTGAAAAAGACCATTCCTAAGAAGGCAAGGTAGATACGACATGAGACTCAAAATCATCATTTTATCATTATTGCTTTTTATCGCTTTCCTGTCCTTGACCGCTCTTTGCGTCGACTGGGCCAATCCCAGCTATAACGCAACTGAAATGTTGAGTTCTGGAGAGGTAACCGTATATACGAATCCGACCGGCTTTGCTGCGACACCCCAGGCACAGAGAGAGCTGGAAAAGAATAAGAGTTCACTGGACTGGACCATGCCCAGCACACTGACTGGTGGTGGCAGCAGCGCCAAGGAATCCAGGTCTCAAGCAGAGGCAGCCAGCCAAGAGGCAGAGACCAGCACAACTGCAACCAGCACGGCCACTGGAGAGACAACAACCGCCTCTGCAACATCCACGGCCACCGATACTGAGCTGCCCCCTGCTCAGGCTGAAGAGCCCGAGGTCGCAGGCGTTGAAGGAAGCTGGTATTTTGTGCTCAGTGACAGCGCAGAGAGAGATCTGGCCGTCATCCTCTTCCAGAAGGGAAATGATGTCTTTGGAGCCGGCAAGATCAAAGAGGGCGAGAGCACCCTTGATGTGACCGCATCAGGAAGCGTTGCGGATTCTGCTCTGGATCTGAATGTGGTCTCCCTGGGCACCATCAGCCTCTACAAGCTCAAGCTGGATCTGAGCGAGGGCTCGGCCAGCGGAGAGTACCAGGCATATTCCTCGGGCAGCGACTCCTGGACGGGAAGCGCCGAGGGCGAGAAGACCGCTTAGTTAATCATGAAAATCAAGTGCCTGCAAACGGCACTTACAAATCTTTTTAGTCAATGTCCTTTGCGGCTGCCAACTTTGTAACCATATTTCAAGTGAGACGGCAAACAGCACCGAAAGCGATATGACCGGAGACGCACGAACTGAAGAAGATTATGTCCAAGCTCTCTCCCCTCATGGAGCAGTATTATCGGGAAAAGAAGCAGTACCCGGATGCATTGCTCCTATTTCGAGTGGGCGACTTTTATGAGACCTTTGCCGAGGATGCCATAGTCGTCGCCCGCGACCTGAACATCACCCTTACCTCCCGCCAGAAGGACGACGAAGGCAATAAGATCCCTCTGGCAGGCGTTCCCTATCATGCCCTGGAGGTCTACCTGGCCAAGCTGATCCGCGCCGGACACAAGGTCGCCATCTGCGACCAGATGGAGGACCCCAAGCTGGCCCGGGGGCTGGTGAAGAGGCAGATCACCCGCGTGGTGACACCGGGAACGGTAATTGAGCCGGCCATGCTCGACGAGTCCTGCAACAACTTTCTCGCTGCCGTGGCAAAAGACAAAGATGATGGCAGGGCTCTGGAAGAAGGCGAAAGGATAGGGCTCGCATTTGTGGATGTATCCACTGGAGAGTTTTTGACCACGGAGATTGCCGCAGAGCGGCTATCTTCCGAGATGGCTAAATTCCGGCCAGCGGAGTGCATCGCTGCCTTTCCTCTGGCCGCGCCCGCCGGCTCGCTTCAGATCCTGGATGAGGCGGCATTCTCAGAGGAGAGGACCTCCGCCGCCCTGGAAAGCCGCTTCGGTCCGGACGGGAAGGAGCGGATGCGCCTTGCCGACCGGCCCCTTGCGGCGCGGGCCTGCGGAGCGATTCTCAGCTATCTGCACTCCACCCATTTCGATGCTCTGGGGCATCTGAACGAGATCGCTTTCTACTCGACAGCCGAGTTCATGGTACTGGATGATGTTACCCTGCGCAATCTTGAGATCGTGAGGAACATCAGGGACCGCTCCCGGAGGGGGACCCTACTGGAGTTTCTCTCCCGGACCAAGACCCCAATGGGAGCACGCACCCTCTCCCGCTGGATTCAGATGCCGCTTCTCGTCCAGGATATGATCGACCGCAGGCATCAGGCGGTGGAGGTGCTCTGCAATGATCCCCTGCTGCGAGAGAGCCTGACTGAGGAGCTGAAGGGGGCGTGCGACCTGGAGAGGCTGATGAGCCGGGTCGTCTGCCGGTCTGCCAGCCCCAAGGAGCTGCTGGTGCTGAAGAGCACTCTGGCAAGGCTTCCCAGGATGCAGGAGATACTGGGAAGTGCCACATCGCCTTACCTCTCTGCCCTCCGGGACCGGCTCAGCCCCTGTGGGGATCTCGTCTCTCTTCTGGAAAGGGCGATAGTTGAGGACCCGCCCACCCATCTGCGAGAGGGAGGGGTGATCAGAGATGGCTATGACGGCAGGATCGATGAGCTTCACTCTATCCTGCGGGACGGGAAGGGCTGGATCGCCCGCCTGGAGGCAGCGGAGAAGGAGAAGACGGGCATCAAGTCGCTCAAGATCTCCTACAACAACGTCTTCGGCTACTACATCGAGGTCACCCGGGCAAACCTGCATCTGGTGCCCCAGGACTACATCAGAAAGCAGACCCTTGCGAACGTGGAGCGGTTCATCACTCCGGAGCTGAAGGAGATGGAGGCAAAGGTCCTGTCCGCCCAGGAGATGGCGGTCTCATTAGAGCAGGAGATCTTCGCCGCCCTTTGCGGCCAAATAGGCGCTGCTGCACCCATCATCCAGGAGAAAGCGACGGCTCTCGCCGAGCTGGATGTGCTCGTCGCTCTAGCAAATGTAGCGAGCGAGAGCGGCTTCGTGAGGCCCCAGTTCAACAATGAGGGCAAGCTCTTCCTGCGAGGGGCCAGACATGCCGTTCTCGACAAAGCCATGCGGGGGGCCTTTGTTCCCAATGATGTGCTCCTGGGAAAATCCACATTCATGCGGCAGATTGCCCTCTGCTCCATCCTCGCCCAGGCAGGATCCTTCGTGCCCGCTGCTTTCGCCTCCCTGTGCCTGGTGGACCGGATCTTCACCCGCGTGGGAGCATACGACGATCTCTCCGCCGGGCAGAGCACCTTCATGGTGGAGATGACAGAGCTGGCCACGATCCTGGCTGCTGCCACCAGGGACAGCCTGGTGCTGCTGGACGAGGTGGGCCGGGGCACCAGCACCTTTGATGGCCTCTCCCTGGCCTGGGCGATATCCGAGCATCTGCACAGCAGCATCAAATGCAAGTCGGTCTTTGCCACCCACTACCATCAGCTGACCCAGCTGGAGGGAAACCTTCCCGGGGTCAGAAACTACAGCATAGCCGTGAAAGAAGAGAAAGGGACCATCACCTTCCTGCGGACTGTGGTTCCGGGCGCCACAGACAAGAGCTACGGTGTGCATGTCGCTCGCCTGGCAGGAGTGCCGGAGGCGGTGACAAGGCGGGCGGACGAGATTCTGAAGGCGATAGAGAAGGAGGCGGTGATTGAGCCTCTGGCGGGATCAAAGAAGGGCAAGAGGTCATCGAAGTACACCCAGCTGATCTTCTTTGACCAGTCGGGAGGAGAGACTGCTCTGCAAAAAAAAGAGATCCTCAGAGATCCCATTGCAGAGGAGATACTGGGATTGGACCTGGACTGCATCACTCCCCGCGAGGCGCTCGGCAAGCTGGCAGAGTACCAGAAGAGGCTGGGGGAGAGGGATGACGGGGCGTGAGAGTGGGGTCCAAGTTTGGGCAGGGTGGCTGAGTGAAGTAAGACATAATTTGCTAGAAGATGTAGTCCAATACTTCATTAG
This sequence comes from Methanosaeta sp. PtaU1.Bin112, assembly GCA_002067705.1. Taxonomy (GTDB): domain Archaea; phylum Halobacteriota; class Methanosarcinia; order Methanotrichales; family Methanotrichaceae; genus Methanothrix. The sequence goes on along the minus strand of MVRL01000089.1, from coordinate 49,565 downwards.
TCTCCATCCCGCATCCAAAAGTTTGATATTCTCGGCTGAGGCAATATTAGTGGGATTAAATTGGAGATAATTAATAATGGGCATTTCTTTGAAAAATAAGCCTCTTGTAGAGGCAATTTTTGAGATGAGGTGGGAGATCCCTGAGCTGAAGCAAGGAATTAGTACGGATACAAATTATAAAATATTAATCGGCACTCTCTTTCAAAATGTAAAGGAGAAATTCTCATTTATAGAGACGCTGCCTGCTTCAAGCATCCCTGACCAATTATCAAATTATCTTGTCCAATATAGATATAGATCGTCTAAAGACAAGTGGCCTCTGATTCAAATAGGCCCGGGGATAATCACTTATAACGATACTGAAGGCTATACATGGGAGGGTTTTCAAAGTGGCATTTCATACCTCGCAGAGAATTTCTTTTCTGTATACCCCGAAATAGCAAAAATCAATATCAGTGATGTAAAGATTCGCTATATTGATTCCATAGAATTTGATTATGAATCCAGCAACATTCTTGAGTTCTTAAATGACAAATTGAAGACTAATATAAAATTGAGCTGCGACTTGTTTGAAGGGACACAGGTTGATAAGCAGCCTTTGGCACTAGACATAAATTCTGTGTTTAGGACGGAGAAACCTCCAGGAATAATAAGCCTAAGGTTTGCCAGAGGGAAAAGAAGCGAGAAGGATATATTGCTATGGGAGACAACCGTTCAATCAATTCGCGATGATGCTCCCAAGAACAGAGAAGATATCCTCGCTTGGCTAGAAAAGGCACATTGGCTCGCAGATGATTGGTTCTTTAAATTAATTGAAGGCGACTTGCATAAGAGGTTTGAATGAGAAATAGTCAACTGTTATTGAGCCAAAAACCATTTCGATCGATGATAGCCTGCTCAGCTCCAACAAGCTCTAGCATAACATGGGGAATTGGTGGTGTTATAGAAGAGGATGATTTCGATTTCCCGGCAGCAATTGAGCATATTCCAATATATGATAATATTAAGCGAAAATTTATGGCAGATAGTACTTCAATTGAGAGATTCTCAGAAGATATAAATCGAAGTGTTAATATTGAAACATCATTCGATAAAATTACCATCAATGAATTATATGAGTATGATATTATCATACCACTTATTCCAAAGAAAAAATATGAAATAGATTTAGAAATAATTAGTGTCGGAAAGGCGAAGCATAAGATCGTTGACCCTGATTGGATCTAAAAGGAATAAAATATGGAATATCCCTGGTACGATGTTATAGAAAGCTCAAAAGATATCCAGCAAGGAGATATTCTTCCTTCCTGGCCGTTTACATTACCAAAAGAAATCTCACCCGCAAATGGCAAAATGAAAGCCGAAATAGTTGAATATGATGCGATAGTCATGAGTCAATCGTGTGACATTTCATTCAAGAAGATTAATTTGGCCTTGCTTTGCCCTATTATGGACCTAGATAAAATGGGAAACAAATACAAGAATCCTGGTGAGCGGGAAAGACTGAGAAGAGGCGAAATTATTGGATATCATTTGCTAAATAAATGCGACTCGGCAGAATCATTAGACAAATGCGGTATGGAGGAATACTTAGATAAATATTTGGTCGTGGATTTTAGAAATGCCATAAGCTTCCCTCTAGAACTCTTAATCTCAAGTGCAACATCAATAAATAAATCGAGATTGCGCTTATTGCCACCTTATCGAGAGCATTTGTCTCAGGCTTTTGCGAGATTTATAATGAGAGTTGGTCTGCCACAAGATATTCCCAATTTCTCCTCCTCAAAAGAGAAATGCTCCGTTAATGCCAAGAAATAAATTTTCAAGAATGAAATTGGTAACCGAACTCAGATATCTAATTGCAATATGTGCGCCTGTTAAGCCTCTTTCACCTATAATTATGAGATTATATTTGCGAATTAAATGTAAGAGGCATAGCTTCAGATCTGAACTTAAAATATTTTCGATCAAGGAAAATCAACTCTGAACCCGAGAGACCCCAATGAATAAAATCCGCCTCCTCGATGAGGACACCATTAACAAGATCGCCGCCGGCGAGGTCATCGAGCGGCCAGCCTCCGCAGTCAAGGAGCTGGTGGAAAACGCCATCGACGCCGGAGCGACAAAGGTGCTCATTGAGCTGGGCGACGGGGGAAAGGGCTTCATCAAGATAACCGATGACGGAAGCGGCATCCATCCCGACGATCTGCCTTTGGCCTTTCAAAAGCATGCCACCTCCAAGATCAGCGGGGCGGAAGATCTGGACAGCATTGCCACCCTGGGATTTCGGGGCGAGGCCCTGGCCAGCATCGCCAGCGTCTCCAGGAGCGTCGAGGTGAGGACCAAGACCAAGGGCTCGCTCTCCGGCACCTACCTGCGCATGGAGGGCGGCAGGGTGGCCGAGATCAAAGAGGTCGGCTGCCCGGTTGGTACCACCATCACCGTCTGGGATCTGTTCTACAATGTCCCCGCCAGGAAAAAGCACCTGAAGAGCGTGGAAGCGGAGACCGTCTACATCACGGATGCGGTAACGGAGCTGGCCCTGATCCACTACGGCATATCCTTCGAGCTCTTCTCAGGCAAGAAGACCATCTTCAAGTCGGTAAAGTCGTCATCCTGGGATGATGTGCTCTTCCGGATCTTCGGCCTGAAGACACTGAAGGGCATGACAAAGCTTGAGGAGGCCGGGCAGGACTGGAGCCTCACCGGGGTCATCGGCGATCCCCTGGTGGTGCGAAGCAGCCCGGACAGGATATTCATCTTCGTGAACAGCAGGGCGGTCTCCTCCCGCGCCCTCGCCGCCGCGGTGCGGGAGGCCTACCGAAATATCATCCCCCTGGGAAAGAGCCCGGTAGCAGTTGTATCCCTGCAGATAGATCCCCATCTGGTGGATGTGAACGTCCATCCTGCCAAGAGGGAGATCCGGCTGCTTCATGAGGATGTGATCGCCTCCGCACTCACCCGCGCCGCTGCCAGGGCGCTGGAGGAACATGCCCGGAGCACGCAGCAAGCAAAGCCAAATGCTCCCGCCCAGGGCGAAGAAGCCGCGGTGCCGCTGCACCAGTCCACCATTGCCCAGGGCTACGAGCAGAGCACTCTCCCACTAGGGCAAACGGACAGGGACGCTGAGGCGGAGGCAGAAGCGGAATCGTCCACTCCTTCCCATCCCGGGCCGGGACTGCGCATTCTGGGTCAGATCAGGAGGCTCTACATTGTGGCTGAGGGCCAGGATGGACTGGTTCTCATCGACCAGCACGCTGCGGCGGAGCGCATCCGCTTCGAGATGCTCCAGGAGCGCTACCGGGAAAAGAAGATCCGCCAGGAGCTGGTGCAGCCCATCTCCCTGGAGCTGTCCGCAAGCGAGATGGTCATGATGGCCTCCTGGCAGGAGACGCTGCTGGACATAGGCTTTGATCTTGCGCCCTTTGGAGGGAACACCTACACCATCCGGGCCGTTCCCGCTCTGGGGAGAAGGCTGGAGAGCAGCGATGCGGTGCATGACGTTCTCAGAGACCTCTTCATCCAGGGAAAGCCTAGCCCCGGCTCGAGCAACAGGGACGAGATACTAAGGCTGCTGGCCTGCCGGGGCTCGATCAAGTCGGGCAGGGAACTCAGCTTTGCGGAGATGAAAAAGCTGGTCGAGGACCTTTACTGCTGCAATAATCCCCTCACCTGCCCGCACGGCAGGCCGGTGATGGTTACGGTCGGCGACAGCCAGCTAGAGCGGATGTTCGGCAGGAGGTGAGGGAGCGGGCATAGCTGCGGAACTGGATTTTTCGCAGCCCTCCAAGCTCGATCGCCGATGGCTGCGAAAAGTCCACCAGGCGTACTGCCTGGCAGCGTCCATCAGTCGAACTATCCGGAATTTCCGATTAGTTGCCCAGGAGGCAACAGATGATAGTAATAGTCTGAAACCAGCAGGTAGCTACTTTTTTCAATTACCTGGAAAAAATGCCCTGCCAAATGCTTTACTACCGGAGAGCGACAACTCCGCCTCATGGATCTGGAAGGATTTGCCAAGAGGGGCCTGCTTCGAGAGGACCCGGAGATCAAGCCCAAGCTCATTTCGCTGATCAGAGAGGTCAAGAGAATACCCGAGGATAAAGCCCTCATCCTGGCGGAGGCGGTCCTGGAGGAGGCAAAGGCGACGCTGCACCCCAGGGGCGATGTCTTCCGGCTGGAGAGCGTGGGCGTTTCTATGGGTGACTTTGGAGTGGGCTCGCGAGGCTCAGGCGATTTTTATACCCACACCAAGATCGCCGAGGTCATAGGCAGAACCGAGGCGGTGGTGGACTCCCGCCAGCTCGACGACTCGGGCGTGGTCAGAGCCGGTGGGGAATTCATCACCGTGACCGTGGACGGCATGCACTCCCGGCTCAGCGACTATCCGTTCCTGGCGGGATTTCATGTAACCCGCGCCGCGCTTCGCGATGTCTACGTCATGGGCGCCCGGCCCGTGGCTCTTCTCTCAGACATCCATCTGGCCGATGACGGGGACGTGTCCAAGCTCTTCGACCACATTGCCGGCATTGCCGCCGTCTCTGAGCTGATCGGCGTTCCCCTCATCACCGGCAGCACGCTTCGCATCGGCGGGGATATGGTCATCGGCGACCGGCTGACCGGCTGCGTGGGTGCGGTGGGAGTCTCAGATAAAATCACCGCCAGAAAGTCCGCCCGGCCCGGAGACGTCATCCTGATGAGCGAGGGCGCGGGAGGCGGCACAGTCTGCGCGGCTGCTCTCTATTACGATCGACATGAGGTGGTCGAGGAGACTCTGAACATCAAGTTCCTGGAGGCCAGCGAGGCTCTTCTCAAGGAGGATTTGGATATCCACGCCATGACCGATGTGACCAACGGAGGCATTCGCGGCGACGCCAAAGAGATCTCCTACACTGCGGGGGTGAGGCTCCAATTCGAAGAGGAGAGGATGCGCCGACTGGTAAATACTCGTGTCCTGGAGATGCTCGACGCCCTGAAGATCGATTATCTGGGCGTCTCCATCGACGCCCTGCTCATAATTGCTCCGGAGGAAGAGGCAAATGAGATCTGCAGGGCCATACGCAAGGCAGGCGTGGCGATCGACGAGATCGGCCGGGTCGAGGAGGGGAAAGGCGCATTCCTCCAGATGGACGGCAGGGTCACAGACTTTTCCCCGCGCTTCCGGGAAGCTGCCTACACGCCTATAAAAAAGGCTATAGGCCAGGATGCAAAGAGAGATGTAGCAGAGATGACGGCAAGAGTCGATCAGGCTGCCCGGAATGCTGTGGAGAAGAAGAGGCAATTTGTCGAAAGGATTAAAAGAAGATAAATCGAATTTTTACAAAGTTATTTATTTTTAATGGGTTTGCCGAATGTAATAATAATAGTAAAAATTTTTTTTACATAAATAAACTATTTATATCATAAGGTACTTCATTTATTGCAAGGGAGTAAAAATAAGGGAGAAGATAACAATGAAGGAATCGTTCGTAATGAGATTTGACGAAAAAGATATTGAGGTAGTTGAGACTCTGAAAAGCCTGGGAGTGCCAAGGAAAGTCTCCAATATGATCGCCTACCTGGCCAGCGGCACAGAGGCCACCTCCAGAGAGATTGAGAGAGGATCGGATCTGCGCCAGCCTGAGGTCAGCATCGCCCTGCGCACACTCCGAAAAAATAACTGGGTTGAGGAGAAGATGAGCAGGAGCGACGGCACCGGCCGGCCTATGAAGGTCTACCGCCTCAAGGCGCCAATTGAAGACATTCTCCACCACTACGAGCAGGAGAAGCTGAACGAGGCTAACCAGGCCCTGCAATCCATTCAAAAGCTCAAAGCCCTCTTGGGAGAGGCTGGGTCGAGCTAGGAGCTTGAACGGCGTCCATTCAATAACAATCCAGCAAACATTTTCCATCTTTTTTCCAATCTATTTTTCGATCTATTTTCAGTCTATTTTTCGTTCTATTTTGAATCTACCTATTTATCTCTGAACATCATTGGATCATGAGGATATGATCGCGGCATTGCCATCAACACAGAGAAGCTATCGGAATTATCGCAATAATAAGTAATTTAAAATCTGTATTAATTGATCTGCACCATTTCCATATTTGTTAATATTGCCTGTATCGCTTACAGTCGATAGAACATACCTATGTTCAAAGACTGGGACAATTTATTGTGAGGTTATCAATGATAATAGGATGCATAGGATATTTAAATTGCCAAGAGACGGGTCCGCGATGGAGATATATAGAAGAAAAGCCTAAAATAAACCTAAAGCAAATTTAGGACATTGCGCGCCGCTGCTCTGGATATGTACCACTGCAGCGAGCCAAGCGGCAATAAATCGGATATCTTCGATCCTATATCCAGGTAGTGATTCGTTGACGGTCATAGAAGAAGTTATTCATCGAGCATATCTAAACAAGCTTGTAGGGGAAGACGGTTTGAGAATTGTGGAATGCATTCCGGGCGAAGAGATTACAGACGAGAAGCTGGCAGAGCTTACCGGCATCAGCCTGAATACCGTTAGACGCACCCTTTACCTGCTTTACGAGCATAGGCTGGCAATTTATCGACGCAAGCGCGATCCTGATTCCGGCTGGCTCACCTATCTGTGGCAATTATGTCCAGAGAATTTTGAGAAAGCGCTGGAATCTGAAGCCAAAAGGCTGCTGCGCAAGCTGGACGAAAGGCTGGCCTATGAGAGAGAGAATATCTTCTACGCCTGTACAGAAGGCTGCGCCCGCTTTGTCTTCGACGAGGCGAGCGAGGCTAATTTCATCTGCCCCTTCTGCCAGGGAAGCCTGGAGTTCATGGAGAATGCCAAAGTGGTGGAGACCATAGAGAATCAGATGGCAGAATTAAAAGAATGCTTGTCATAGATTCTCTAGATTATTGCCTAAGACCGCTGTCCACCACCAGCGAGCCATGTCCGCGAGATCGCGGCTGAACATCCCAGAGAGCCGGTACTCTCCACCCTTGTTTGTTATAAGGCCGGCTCCAAGCAGCTTATTCCTCATGGCATAGAAAGCAGATCGACTGACGCCAAGATCAATCAGAAGCTGCTCCCACTCATCCGTCTTTACCGGGTCGCCGCTCTTCTGGCGCTCCTCCACCATCATCAGGAACTTCCTGCCGCGCTGGGCAGTGGTCTCTTCCTGAAAAAGGCGAAGCATCAACTCATGGTAAGGATCACGAGAGCGACTTACTGCGTGCTCTGATTTAGAGCGAACCTTAATCGTTGTGGCGGTCCGGGGAGCCGCCTTGACAGTAGTCATAAACTGGCAAGAGCTGCTCTGGCGATATCCGCATATTCATCCCTCAAGACATAACTCATAGGAGCACGATATGACTTTTTATTGACATGCAGAATCCCCAGACGCGAACAAATGTAACCGATCATGGAGGCGATCACCTTCTTGGAGACATCAATCCTCCTGCATACACTTTCATGAATAGAGGCTACCGTAAACTCCTGAGATTCGACAATAGACTCAAGGACAGCTCGCCTTAGACCATCTGTGTCTAAATCGAGGAACCGGACCATTCGGCCTAATATCTCGGACCGCTCTGGCTTCATCGCACCCCTCCAATACTATCCCCTATACATCTAGCATTAGTTTACTAATACGTATAATATATACTTTACTATATGAGCTGATGGTTAAATGCCGCCTCATCATCAACATCGATTGCATCTCCCTGAGCTTAAGCAAGCCGCTAAATAGTGGCAATGGCAATTAGCATGCGCATTGGAACTGATATGTCAGAATATGAAAATGAAAAGGCAGAAATCCTCTATGCCCAGAGAAAATACGAGGAGGCAGTATCGGCCTGGGAAAGAGCCGAGAAGGGCTTGCCGCATAGCTTTCTGCAATGCTATAAAAAAGGCATAGCTTTGCGAAAGCTCGGCAGGTACGATGAAGCAGCGATATCTCTGGAGAAGGCCCTGGAGCTTCAGCCTGAGAATGCCGATGCCTGGAGGGCTTATGCATGGGTTTGTTGCCAGCTGGACAAAAACGCAGAAGCTGTGGAGTTCTGTGAGAAATCCCTGGCCCTCGATCCTGATAATGCCAAGACCTGGATAGTGAGAGGATATGCTCTGCATCAGCTCGGGCAATATGAGAAGGCAGTAGAAAGCTATGCAAGGGCAATTGAGTGCAATCCGCTCGGAGCAGACGGCAGAAGGGCCTGGAATAACCGGGGCGCGGCTCTGGACAATCTGGGCAGATATGATGAAGCGATCGATAGCTATGATGAGGCTCTGCTGATTGATCCTTTCGACATTTATGCCTGGAACAACAAAGGCGTGTCATCGGGAATCCTGGCCAGGCATGAGGAGGCAATATGCTGCTTTTCAAAGGCCATACAGATCGAGCCGGAATATGCTACGGCCTGGCAGAATCTGGCTGTAGCCTATCAAGCACTGCATCGCCTTGATGAGGCAGAAGAGGCTTTCAAGCGAGCAAAGGAATTGGGGCTCTGATCGGTTATTTCTTGCCGGACAAGCTTCCTGCTATCTCATCGACCAAAAGCTCCCGATTATCTTTGGTTACAGCAATCACCTTGAAGGTGCTGCGAATCTTCTTGGCCAGGCGGTGATTGGACCACTCGTGAAGCACCACCAGCATAGGCAGCGGCGAGGATATGGCCATCTCTACGGCGGAGATGAACCGGTGACTGGTCAATTCCATGGGACCGACCTCGTCGACAATGATCAGCTCGCATTTCAGGGCATCTTCCACCGCCTTTGCTCCTATACCATCCAGGTCTTCCGGATGGACACGGTACTTGCCCAGTTGCGGGCCTGTCCCCGTCTCATCGGCCAACATGCCCACAGCGCCTGAGGCAAGGTCGAGAAGTTCAAAGCCTATGCGCCTGTCTTTGTAGCGCTTGTCCCGCGCCAGCACTCCTCCCACCCGCATGCCCGAGGCCGCAGCCACTTTCGCGACCATTGTAGACTTTCCGACGCCGGGCGATCCGGTAACTGCTATCCTAGATACCATACTGCTCCCTCATCCGTTCTGCGTAGCCGCTAAGGCTCTCTACGTCTTTTATCTCTTTTTTGATCAGTTTCCCAAGGCGAGATCGAATCTCCCCGTCAGGCCGCGAGCCGACGGAGCGCAGATGCAGCTCAATGGTCTTGCACATCTCATCGCCTTTCTCATCCCAGTCGGTGAGGAGTATGATCTGAGAATAGCTACGAGCTGCCTCTTCCGCCAGCTCTAGCGCCGGGCGGCGTGAAGCCATGATCACTGGACCGGGAAGGCCCAGTGCACGCAGGGCCAGCAGGTCGCGCCTTCCTTCCACAATGACTGCTGCCCCCCGACAAGAAGCATCAATGAGTGAAGCGATAAGCTCCTCCAGTGCCTCCAGATCATAGGTCCTTTTGGGACGGACCTCCAGCGCATCTCTCCCCCAAGCCATATCAATGCCCGCCCTACTATCCCAACCTCTGCATCATTGCCAAGACGACTTGTTCCGGCGCCATTCCCTTCACCAGCAGGAGCTTTCTGGCGCTCTTCTGGCCGCAGAGAACGAAAATCTCCCCTTCGCTGATGCCCAGCACCCTGGCCAGCTCCCCTGTGAGTTGCCGGTTAGCCCGTCCTCGCGACGGCTCCTCGGTCAGATGAGCCTCAATGGATCTCCTCCAGAGATTATAGCCAGAGGGCACAGCCAACCGGGAGGATTCGGGCACCACCTCAAAGCTGATGGTACAGCCCAGCGGATGGGGCTTGACCGCCTCACTAATGTTCATCGCTGCTAAAATTGGCCTCTTGAGGCTTAAGCTTATCTCTGGATTATGCAGAAGAGCATATTCGTTCTTGGCATAAAGTTAAAATAGCGCCAGCGATGAAGGAAAAGAGGTTCGATGGAGATCAAGACAGTTGTCGTCCCGGCAGGCTGCTCTCTGCTGGCAGGATCCATTCTTCCCGGATTGAAGCAGCTTGGCCTGCAAATCTGCGATCAATTGCCAAGCTCGGGAAAGGATTGCCTTTTGCTATGCGATCAGGAATATGCCGCAACCCCCAAGGGCTCCATCCTCATTCGCCAGGCACTGGCCGGTGGAAGCGCTGTTTTGTTAGACAATGCAAACTTTCAGTCAGTTCTGGAGGAGATCAGCCGAACAGGGGAGCTCTCTCTAGAGACCAGAAATAACCTGGAGGCTTATGTCCTATTCAAATGCCTGCAGAGCGACTCGCAGCGACTCTCCGCGCTCATGGCGAAGACGAGCGCCATGCCCCGATATGCAGCGGCTGCCTACGAAAAGGTGCAGGATCTTCGTTACGGCGAGAACTGGCACCAGAAGGCGGCACTCTACATCAAGCAGGATGGTCTGGGCCTGCAGGCTGCCAGGAAGCTGAACGGACGGGAGATGTCCTACAACAACATGGTCGATGCGGAAACGGTGCTTGAGATGCTGATAGATCTATCTGAGTACGATGGGGTCCCAGCAGAAAAGCCCCTCTCAGTAATCGTCAAGCATGCCAACCCCTGCGGGGTGGCCTATGGCGAGAGTCTCGCCGAGGCCTATCGTCTCTCCTTTGCCACCGATCCCAAATCCGCTTTCGGCGGAGTCATCGGATTCGATCGTCCGGTGGACATAGAGACTGCCCGCGCCATTGGCGATAGCTTCGTCGAGGTGCTGCTCGCCCCAGGCTATGATCCCGAAGCATTGAAGCTTCTTATGGAGAAGAAGCCCAATCGCAGAATACTGGATATTGGAGATCTTCTGGCCCGAAGGGAGGAACTTTATCAGGGCTTTTATCAAAAGAACATCTTTGGGGGCATGATGCTCCAGAATTACGACACTGGTGATCTTCTGGAATGGAAGGTCGTGACCAAGAGGCCACCCACGGAATGGGAGAGCAAAGCCCTTAGATTCGCTTGGAAGGTTTCCAAATATGTCAAGTCCAACGCCCTGGTTTACACCACAGATTGCCAGACCATCGGCATTGGATCAGGCCAGGTGAGCCGTGTGGATTCCGCACGCTTTGGTGCGGAGAAGGCAGCGGAGCACGGCCTTGAAACCCAGGGAACAGTAGCTGCCACGGATTCATTCTTCCCCTTCCGAGACGGCCTTGATCAAGCATTCCAGGCGGGAGCTGTTGCCGTAATTCATCCCGGCGGATCCATACGGGATGCAGAGGTGATTGACGCTGCCAATGAGCACAACATGGCCATGGTCTTTACCGGCATGCGCCACTTCAGGCATTAAATCTCCTGAGAAAAATGCTATAACCATTATTTTTGCACTACTAGCTATCGCCCTTCTCATTCTCATGCCACTGGATCCGGCCAGTGCAAGCATTATTCAGGCAGGGACTGACATCCAGACGGCCATAAACTCGGCCAAAGCAGGGGACACTATAATAGTTGGCCCTGGGGAAATAAGCCGCTTCCAGGTGGATCGACCACTAACAATAGTGGGACAGGGCAATCCCATCGTCAATGCAGCTTTGCAAAAACCGGCGATAAAAGTGCTCAGCGATGACGTCACCATCACAGGATTTCGCATCATCGGCGTAGGAAAGGACACCACTGCAAAGTTCAATTACTATATGCAAAATCCTACTGCCGCCTCCGGCACCAGCTTCGATGAGCCTAACTCGGCCATAGTCATAATGGGCAACGGCTTCTCTATTAAAAATTGCAGCATATTTGGAGCGCAGCTGGCAATCTCTGCGGAAAATGTGCGAGATCTGACGATACAGAACACAACCATAGATAGCTGCGATACAGGAGCCCTTGTCCTGCAGAGCGCCCAGATAAAGATCACTGCCTGCCGCATTGTCAGCTGCAGGAAATACGGCCTTGATATTGAAAAGTCAATCGATGTGATACTTGACAATAACAGCATCGTCAACAACACCAATATAGGGATACTGCTCAGGGAGACAGATGAGAATGTCATCCAAGATAATATCCTCTCCACGAATACCTTTGGCCTCTCCCTCTGGAATTCCTCATATAATCAGGTGAGGAGAAATCAGGCGGATCATAATTACTATGGCATCCTGGTGACTGCCTCATCCAACTACAACAACCTGACCGATAATCTGGCGAAAGATAACATTCGAAGCGAGATCGTAAGAGGATTTGGCATAGGCATCAGTCTTCAAGAGAACAGCAGCTACAATGTGCTGATCAGAAACACAGCAACAGGCAACTTCAATGGCCTGGAGATATCAAAAGGCTGTAAGTTCAATGCCGTCTACGACAACAACGCCTCAGAGAATAAACACGGCATAAGGCTCAATGAGAACCGCAATAATCTGGTCTTCGCAAACAACTTCTATAGAAATGATATAAATGCCTACGAGAATACCAGCCTCAATATATGGAATACAACATTAGGCAACTACTACAACGATTATCAGGGCAAAGACGCAAATAATGACGGCATAGGCGATCAGCCCTATTCGCTTCCCGGGCCCGAATCTCATTCCTTTGACTATCGGCCCCTCACCCGTTCATTCCGGCAAGGAGTGCTCAACTGCACTCAAATCAGAGATGAGGTCAAGAAATATGCGGTTTTTGGGCCTGCCGATTATGAGTACCCCACAATCAGCAAGCAGAATGGCGTCGTGGTGATATCCCGAAAGACCCCCAGCTCGCCGCCCAAATGGAAGGACTCCCAGTCTTTTGATGCCAGCGCGCCGCCCTTCCAGAAAGAGAATAGCTTCTAACTCGAGCTCCGGTAAGGATTATATTCTCCGCCATGCCTTCTTCTGGTGATGAACCTCATAGCCGAGGGCGCAATCACCTTCGAGACGGAAGGTGCTTTCTACAATCCCAAAATGGTTCTCAACCGGGATATCAATGTAGCCATGGCTGGCACCCTGGACCTCTCCGATTACCTGGATGCTCTATCTGCTAGCGGCGTTCGCGGACTGAGAGTGGCTCGGGAAGCAGGAGTACAGAAGGTGACATTGAACGACTTCAGTCCCCAGGCATGCCAGCTCATAGAAAAGAACCTGAGCAGGAATGGTCTGGCCGGTACGGTAACCTGCATCAATGCCAACGTCCTGCTACATGAGCAGCACTTCCAGGCTGTCGACCTTGACCCATTCGGCTCGCCTTCGGCCTATCTTTCTGCAGCCAGCCGTTCAGCGCGCTCTTATCTATTCGTCACTGCCACCGATACAGCCCCACTTTGCGGCGCTCATCTCAATAGCGGCATCCGCAAGTATATGGCACGGCCACTCTGTACAGATTATCACCGGGAGATGGGGGCGAGAATTCTTCTCGGACTTGCGGCGCGAGAGCTGGCCCGCCTGGACAAAGCGATGCAGCCCATGCTCACCCACGTTACTGATCATTATGTGAGAACTTACCTGCGCGTCATTAAGGGTGCAAAAGAGGCGGACAAATGCCTGCAAGAGCTGGGATATGTTGAGCACTGCCCCAGCTGCGGCAACTTTGTTCTCAGGGATGAGCCACTGCTCGAGGGGCAGTGCCGCCACTGCTCTGCCAGTACGGCTCTGGCCGGCCCGCTCTGGCTGGGAAGGATACAGGAGACGCAGGTGATAGAAAAGGCTCTGAGCTGGAAGGGACTGAGCCGAAGGGCTATAAAAATTCTCGGCACCTGTTCCAGAGAAATCGATGCACCCATGTACTATGATCATCATAGCATCTGCGAGAGATTGCGCATCACACCCGGCAAGATAGATGACACCATAAAGCGACTGCAGGAGAGCGGGTACAGAGCGTCACGAACACATTTTTCAGGTCTTGGCATCAAGACTGATGCCATGATGCCCGAGGTTGAAGCGGCCATAAGACCTGCTTGATTTCATAAAGAGGTCATATCTGTTTTTCAACCTAAAACTTAATAAAGGAGAAGAGACCTAATAGTGATAGCTGCATTATGAGAGGATAATGCAGGAATTCGCGGCACGAGGTGACGTTTATTACCCCCTTCATTGCTACTCCCTTTCGCATCTCGTGCCATCCCTTGTTATATTCCAGCAGGACGTGAAATGCAACTCGCATCCCTTTTGACTTATCTGGCCGGCTCAGACCTGCGGCTCGTAATATCCTTTCTCCTTGGCGATCCTTTCTCCTTGGCGGGACGGTGACGGCTCTGACCGCCTATTTTGTCAGCCAGGGCAATGGCATTCTCTCCGCGTTCGTCACCACAATCGAATAGGAATTATAAAGAGCTTGATCCGGGGAGTCCTTGTCTTCGAGTTCCTGTCAATCATGATACAAAAAGTACTTCCCTGTACAAAAATGTAAAATAATAGTAAGCTAAAGGCAATTGCATGAAGATTGCTCTTGTTGGCGGAACCGGAGATATAGGCATGGGATTTGCCATGCGTTGGGGGCAGAATCACGAGATCATCATAGGCTCACGCAGTGAGCAAAAGGCTAAAGAGAGCGCGACGGCATTCAAAGAGCAATTGGGAGCAGCGGGCAATATTCAGGGAAACGACAATGCCAGTGCCATTGCTTCCGCGGATGCAGTCGTTCTATGCGTTCCTTATGAGCATCTGGCTTATGTTACCTCGGGCTTAAGAGGCTCCTACAATAGCCAGCTCGTCATCTCGCCAGTGGTGCCCATGACCTACAACGGCAAGTTTTTCCAATACCAACCCCCACCCGATGGAAGCGCCGCCATGCAAGCAAGGTCGCTTCTCCCTCCGGACGTCAAGGTGGTCTCTGCCTTTCATACCATCTGTGCCGCGGCCTTGCAGGATATTAATCGGATCATGAAGGCGGATGTTTTTATATGCGGTGATGATGCCCAGTCGATGGAGATCACAGCACAACTGGCCAGGGAGATTAAGAGCCTGCGACCGTTGATCGCTGGACCTCTGACCGCCTCCTCTTTGACTGAGAGCCTGACGCCCTTTCTGCTCAATGTTGCCCGCAAGAATAAGATCAAGGATGCAGGAATAGCCGTCGTCTCCGAGCGACCGACCATAAAGTAATTAAAAATAATTACTGATCAAAGAATAGCCATCCTTTATCATTCCCCAGATCATATCAGCCGAGAGGTTCAGCCCCAGCCAATGCCAGATGAGATAGACCCCGATGAACATCCCCAGCATAGCACCCACATTTGAGAGTGCCGCCACCAAGATGACCTTGAAAAGGCGGTTTTTCATCATCTGCTGAAAGCTGTCAGAGGCAGCCAGCATCTTGAGGTCGGATACCGTCGGCTTGAGCTTCCAGGCCTCCACCATTCCGGCAAACCAACCTGCAGCCACAAAGGGATTAAGAGTTGTCATCCAGGCTACCATGAGCGCGGTCAGGGCTGAGAGCGGATGGCCTCTCGCCAGAACCACGCCAAGAGCCGATAGCCCACCAGTTACCGCAAACCAGATGATACAGGCCTGGAAGATGATTTCGCTGGACTTGGCCGTGATCAGCACCAGTGCAATGGTAACCAAGATGATCAGGCTCACCAAGACCCCGAATATCTTAACTGCGGTGATCTTCTTGCCAGGCTTCTCGTTCAGATCATCCAGGGCAGGAATATTCTCGGGATGTTGCAGATGTTTGAGAATTCCTTCTCTATGACCCGCTCCGACTACTGCCAGCACCCGGCCCTGCTTGGAGAGCAGGTGCAGATTGCGAGCCAGGAAGGCGTCGCGCTCATCCACCAGCACGTTCGCCGCTCCTGGGGAGATCTTGCGAAACTCCGAGATCATCTGAGCGACGATATCGGACTGGGTGATGGTGTCGATATTAACCTCTTCTTCATCGCCCCAGCCCAAAGCCGCAGGAATCAGAGAGCCAATAAGCCTGATCTTATCAAAGAATCCCATCGCCGACCAGAAACGCTGAATGGTAATGCCTATGTCTCTATCTACCAATGCCACCCGCGCGCCTGCCTTCTTGGCGGCCTGTATAGCAGCCAGCATCTCCGAGCCGGGTTTGACCCCCATCTCCTCACCGATCTTTCTCTGGATGTAGGCCAAAAACAATTGAACCAGGAAGAAGAAGAGTTTTCCGCCACTTAATAGCTCACTGATCTTGATCTCCTTCTCAACCTCCTGGCCGATGAGAGCCCGATAGCGAGCGGGACACAGCTCCACCGCGACTATATCGGGCCGCATCTCTTCTATCTTGCTTATTACTTCCTGGACGCTTTTCTCCGATACATGGGCAGTTCCTACTATTACGATTTCATGTGACTCGCAGCCAGCGGGCACTTCTCCCGGCTCTATCAGTCGGCAAGAAGATGCGTCGGCTTCTTTAGTATTTTCCGTCGTATTCTCCAAATTGATTACCTCTCAATGTTCCCGCTCTCTGCAAAGCTCGATGGCCCTGACCAGATCCTCCCTGGAGACTATGCCCACTAATCTACCCTCAGCGATCACAGGCAGTCGACGAATTTGCATATCATTCATCATCTTCATGGCAGTTGATGCCTCTTCCTCAGGGCCGATCAAATATAACTTTCTTGTCATCACCTGGTCGACGTGAGTTATGGCTCTCTCTACCTCGGCTACCTTCTGCAAGTCAGTTAAGGTGATTATCCCCACAAGAGCATCACCATCAATCACCGGATATCCTCTATGTTTTTCCCGAAACATCAATTCCTTCAGATCATCAAGGGTCATATCCGCAGCGACTTTGCGCACCGGAGCAGACATTATGTTTCGTACAGATATTCCCTCCAGGCTGACGCTTATTTCGGTCGCCTTCTCCTCTTCTGATGCGCCCACGTAAACAAAGAAGGCCACAAAGAGGAGCATGAAATTCAAGGAGGATAGGCCCAGCAGAAACATAAGGGTCGCGAAGATCTTCCCGATATCAGCAGCGCGTCGGGTGGCTTTGACATAAGGCATCTGAGTAGCAAACCAGGCCCGCAAGAGACGCCCACCATCCATAGGAAAGGCGGGAAGGAGATTAAAAGCCATGAGGATGATATTCATAATGCCCAAAGTCCAAAGCATGATGGCTGGAACACTGCCAGAACCACTGTAAGATGCCGCCGGACCGGCCAGATAAACAGAGATAAATCCCAGCAATCCGCTTACAGCCGGACCTGCGAAGGCCATCTGCAGCTCCAGTCGAGGATTTCTGGGCATCTCCTCCATTGAGGCCACTCCGCCGAAGAAGTAGAGAGTTATGCTCCTTATCCGGATTCCGTTCTTATGGGCTATATAGGAATGGCCCAGCTCATGCAGGGCCACGCAGCTAAAGAGCAGAATGGCAAAGAGAAGAGAATAGAGCCACCGCATCTGCACCGGCTGAACGTCGCCGAAACCATAGGTATTTCCGTAGACGGTCTGGCTGAAAGAAGCAAACGCCCAGGCAATATACAATATAACCAATAAAAATGTCCAGTGGAGGCGCACTGGTATACCCATGACCACTCCTAGCTCCAGAGAGGATTTCATAAGCTGTCATTGGCATGCAGCATTAATAGATCTTTTGACAACTGCTTGGAGAATAGAGGATCTTGCGCCTAGAACATCCTATTTAAATTTTAAGAGAGCGGGTAGGAGAGTGGGGGGTTCAGTGTGGATTTCAAAAACTAGGATTACCCGCTCAAATTATTGAAGTGAGGGAGAAGATATAAATTTTTCCCCCGGATAGGTTTTTACAAGATATCTCACCTGGGCGCTATGCTCTGCCATACAGGCTGCCGTATAAGCATCGCCGAGACTATTGCCGGCAGCAAAAACGCCGTGGCCGCGAGCAATGCATGCCTTATGATCGTGCAATGCAGCCGATGCTGCCATAGCCAGTTCATCTGTACCGATTTGGCCCTCCACAATCGGCATTTTTCCCAGGAATAACCTGCCTTCGCTATCGATCGGCTCTACTGCCTCTCGCTCCAATATAGAGAGCGCCACCGCATAGGGAGAGTGTGTGTGAATTATGGCTGCATATGCGGTGCTTTGGTAGACGGCCCGATGAACACAGGTCTCACTGCTGGCGATGCGATCCAGATCGCAGGAACGGCTTAAATCCACCACCACAACCATTGCCTCATCCAGCTCGTCAAGCATGCTGCCTGTACTGGTTATAAATATCCGATCATCTCGCAAAATGCTGATATTTCCAAATCGGGAGTTCGTAAGACCGGATTGGACCAATTTCCTGCCGAAACGAGAGATATCCTGCCAGGCTAAAGACATACCAGCTTCACTCCTTTTCCAATAGACGGAAAGGGACGATCTTTTCGTCCATCTCCCCGAATTTTCCCAACAGATCGACCTTTACCTGGTAGTCACCCGGTGTCCAAAAACTCGTCTCCCATCGGGCAGAGAAGACACCGTTGCCGTCGAAATCATCCAGAGGTATCTCCATAGTTCTGTCCGGACCTATGATATTAGCGTTTATAGTCCTGATATCGCCCAGAGCCTGAGCCTCGATCATGACCGGCTCGCCTACCGAGGCCTCCTTCCGGTTGAGCTGAGCCCCTTCAAGATTGGGAGGTGACAGCCCAGGGCGAAGCGCACTGATGCTCTGCAGGGCACAAGTGAGATTGAGGGCTCCATAGCCGTAGACATTATCCTGTCCAGACGGGCCCAGATCATCGGCGGTCTTGAGCAGCACTCTCTTCACATCAGCCGGAGCAAGATCGGGCTTTGCCTGCAGCAATAGCGCCACGGCGCCTGAGACTTGGGGAACGGCCATCGATGTGCCGCTTATCGAGCTCCTGCCGTTCTTCGAGCCGGCCAAGGCAGAGACTACATTCACACCCATCGTGACCAGATCAGGCTTGGTCTCTCCTTCGGCCGTCGGTCCGCGAGAGGATAGCTCGAAGATATTGCCTGAGCGGTCCACAGCTCCTACCGTAATGACATTCTCGGCATCGCCGGGAATGACGATTGATGAGGCTGCGGGACCGGAATTTCCTGCCGCCACACACATGACCAGACCATTTTCCACCATTTTGTTGCAGGCTTCATCCAGGAGAGATGGGCCGTCAGAAGGGCTTTCGCCACCTACGGAAAATGAGACAACCCTGATTCCGTAACGCTCTTTATTCTCCAGACACCAGTCTAGGGCATTGAGTGCATCGGATAGATAGCATGCTCCTTCCTTGTCCATGACCTTGATTACTACCAGCTTTGCACCCGGCGCCACGCCAGTTCCTTTCTCTCCGGCAACCAGGCTCGCGCAATGAGTACCGTGACCGTTGTCATCGTAGGAATCGGTTTGGTTGTTTACGAAATCCCTGAAAGCCACAATCCTGCCAGCCAGGGACTCGTGATCATGGTCCGCCCCGGTATCAATCAGTGCCACGGTGACCCCCTCACCTGTATACCCCTTATCCATCCGGGGATCATCGATATTCCAGGAACCGTCCTGAGAAGGATGGGACGCGGATTGAACGGCTGATGGGCCGTCCGTCTCAGCAGCAAGTGCCAATACCCTTAGCTTTTGATCCTTATAGATGCCCTTGACACCATTTATCTTGGCGATCTTCTCCAGCTTATCGCCAGATACAGTCATCGCGCTGCCAGGCAGTATATGGAAGCGATCCTCGGCTGAAGATACATCGCTAAGATTGCCGTCGTGAAGCACGATCACCTTCAGGTCTTTTCCGCCTTGCTTTTCCAGGCTGTCTTCGATTCCATTGCTATTGAGGTCATTGGGATCGCGAATGGCAAGAGTTGCTGATTCGTCCTTTGCCGCGTTGCCCGCCTTGTCGATGGCCACAATTGTAACCTTATAGACTCCGGGCGGCAGGTTGGAGCCGCAGTATCCTGTGTATCGGCTATCCTGATTCAGATCGAGCATGAGGTTCATGCGGTTTCCGATATCTGCGTAGACCATATCAATGCTGCCTGCGTCGTGGACAAAGGCATTGATCTCGCTTCTGGGAGAACCCACCTTCAGAGCCGAAGGACTCACGCTCACACCATAAATAACTGGAGGGAGGCCATCATCCGCATCTGGCTTGAAATAGCTTCTGTATTCCTTTTCAAACCAGATGCTGGCCTTGTTATTATCCAGCGCATTCTGCACAGGAAATGCAGCCGCACAGCTAAGCAGACCGGCCAATAAAATAAAATAGGCTATCGAACTGGAGTTCACATTTAGCTCAGGTTATTCTTTCTCAAGATTCTTATATTTACTGGTGCTGACAACCTGGATCTTCAAGGCATCCGGGAAGGTTTCGGTGATCTCCCCTAAAGCGGCTACGATATCGACCCTGTAAGTGCCAGCCGCTACATTGGCATTCCAAATTCCCACAAACACATCGCTGTCGGATTTGATTCGTTTCATTACGACCCGCGAGACTGTGTCTCCAGACGGACTGATCAATTGAGCCGATACCGTGAAGACTTTTGCCGCCGCAGCTCTCTGGTCCTGAGTTGTAGCGCCGATCTTCACCATTCCATCATTGCTGCTCAGGTCGGCATATCCCTGAGGCGAGCCGAATCCACAGGTTGCACAGCCTTTGATGGTCAAAACAGTCTCGTTGCCGTTCAGGCCGGCATCCTGCGTCGGCCGAGATGAGCTGCGGTTCAATTCTTCGAAGACCGCTGTTATCTGGACAACATCTCCGATCTTGGCCGGATTGGGTTGGGCATAAGCCTCCTGCAAGGCGATATTCAACCGAGGCAAATTGGCGGTCCAATCAAGCCAGGTATAAATCCTGGCATCATAGCCGAGAAGGCCCAGGGCAACCCAGACCATTGAGGCCTTTACGCCGGTATTGGTGTATACTACTACGGGCTTTTGCATTCGAATGGAAGAGAACAATTCCCTTAATTCGGCCTCATCTTTCAGCCTTTTTCCATCGAGCACTCTGTCGTAAGGGAGATTGATTGAACCCGGTATCGACCCCGCATCAAATTCGGCTTTAGATCTTGCATCAATTATCTGCGGCGTCCCGCTATTCACGAATTCGTAGGTAGCAATCAGATCGGCGTCAATTGTGGCAATATACACTCTGGGTGGCAGCACTACTGGCGTTGATGTTGTGGGCCTTCCTTCCGCCACCCACTCATCGATACCCCCATCAAGCATCTTAACATCCTTTTGGCCGACATATTTCACAACCGCATATCCAAACGCTGCTGCTGAAGGCCCGCCGCCGCACGGCTGGCACTCGCCGGTGATCTTCACGGAATCCGTTTCACTGATACCTGCTTTTCCGAGGATGGAAGCCAGCTTTGATACCGATTTAAGAGTCCCATCCTTTTCCACGAACTGTGTGTAGGGAATATTGATAGAGCCAGGGATATACTCTGTGGCATTGGGGCTGATGTCCAGGATGATGTCAGAGCGGTTGATGCTATCAAACGACGCCAACATAGAGGCAAAGCCTGCACCCCTCGGAATCGCATCGCTGCCCGCGGTCGAGCTGTCCTGGTCATCCGCCTGCTTTGCAGTAGAATCATCGGCATCTTTGGACTGCAAGAGGGGATTATTCTCTCGATTATAACGGGGATTGACCAAGCCGCCTGTGTTGATCATTACCTCTTCGCTGGCATTTTCATTGCCCATGAATATCGCATACTCGTTATTGAGCACATCCTGTTGATTGCCAGCAGTTCCACCTTTGCAGAGGATACATTCCCCATTGGCGCCAAAGACGACACCCCCTGCAAATATCGCCGCCATGAGCAGAAGGATTGCGGCCATTCGAGATATCTTCATAGCCTTTGCCTCAATTTGGCTCAATCTGTGGAGCTGATTGCGCCCGCGGTTCCTGATGCCGAGGCTGCCTCATTTTCCCAATAATTCACATAGGAGTACAGTTTGGCGTCATAGCCAAGAAGATTCAGAGCAAACCAGACCACAGAAGCCTTTAAGCCGGTATTGGTGTAGACGACCACCGGCTGATCCTTGTCAAGGATTGCAAAAACCCGATCGAGCTTTGCCTCATCTCGTATTCTGCTATTGATAACCACATTCTCGTTGGGAATGGATATTGCACCGGGAATGGACCCCGCACCGAAATCCTCCTTAGCCCTTGCATCAACAATCTGGACGGTTCCGCTTTTCACCAAATTGTAATCGGCGGAAAATTCTCCATTGACCTGAGCAGTGTATACCTTTGCGGGCAAGATTGCAGTCTCTGCGGAGGTAGGCTTTCCGGCTGAAGCCCAGTCCTTGACCGTCCCATCTAAAACCCTGACATTCTCATGGCCCAGAGATTTCATAATCCAGTAGACGAAGGTCGCAGGTGATGGCCCGCCGCCACATGGCATGCATTCACCGTAGATGATCACCGGGTCTTCCCGGGAGATTCCGGCATCACCTAAAAGCTCAGTCATCTCCTCTTCCGATCGCAAATATGTTCCGTTGACAAGGAAATTGGTGTAAGGAATGGCAACAGATCCAGCAATGTGCTCTTTAGCCTCCTCGCTGATATCGAGCAGTATGGCTGAGCCGGTTGGCTCATCAACGGGCGCGAGCATACCAATTGCCTTCTCGCTGCGCACAATGGGCATGCTTGCTTCATCGATTTTCCGGGTCGCTGCCTTCTTTGCCACAGTCACAGTTGTGTTATTCACCGGCACAATTTCCTGCATGGAATTGTTCTCTTTTGAGCTGTCGGCGTTACTGAAACCGGTGAGGGGCTGCTTCCAAATTCCTACCCGGTTCTTCTGAGCAGTGCTCAGGCCAGGCATGACCGTCGTGCTCGCTGCATTGGTATTTCCTATCTCATCCAGCTTTGCTGCTCCGGACCAGCCCGAATCGCCCCGACAGGCATCGCAATAGGCCTCGCCAGCACTCGCAGCATTAACCAGCATCATTAACGCAAGCAACGTCAGGATGCCCATGCCCACCAAACAGGACCCCAAACATGATCTGAATGTTTTCATTATCTCCCCTTTTCAGCACATTAGTAACTTGTGAAATATAAACTTTAAGATGTGAATCAGCGTCTCGAGGTTACCTCAACCTCGCCAAGAGTCTCTTGCAGCTCAAAGCCGCGCTCATCTTTTGCGCTCAGCACAATATTGTATCTACCTGTCTCCAGCAAGGCAGTTGAAAGAGATCCCTGATAATAATCCCCGGACAGGACTAACCTGCAATAGCCTTGCGCCTCGAATCCATTCTGATAAGCTCGCGCAACTACCTGCATGAGATCATACCGGGAATTTAGCTCGACCTTAATAGCTACTGAGTCGCCTAATCGTGGTTTCGTAGGATTTAACTCTTTAAATAGGATGGCAATCTGCTTAACCTGATCGCCCATTATGGGATATTGATCTCTTCCGCTTTCGCTTATCTCATAAGGCGCATCCCCGAAGCCGTCATTGCCGGGAGAATCCTGCTCTATGCCCTGCATCTGATCCTGGCCATGATAATCGCTCCAGAGATTTCCGCCCTTGGGATATTTTGCATTCCAGATGTTTGCTCCTCGATCGTCAGCCTGAATGACATTATCGACTATGCGATTGCCATAGATCCTATTGCCGCTGCAGTCCAGGAATATTCCCGTCTGGCTGTCTGAGATATTATTATAAATGATAGTATTGCCATCCGAGCGGCTCTGAATCTGCAGCCCATAGCGTCCATTGCCCCGAATCTCATTTCCGCTGATGGTGTTCTGGCCAGACGATTCCATAAGGGTCAGTCCGGCAACCACGTTATCCTCCATGGTGTTGTTGAGGATATTGTTTTTCGTGCAATTGAAGCGCAGATCCAAGCCGGAGTTGGTATTCCTGGAAAGATCGTTCTTCTCGATCAGGTTTCCGGTGCAATCGGTAAACATATAGAGGCCATACATATTTCCATGCAGCAAATTTCCCCGTATGGTATTATTGCCGCAGGAAGGAAAGAGATTGATTCCGTAAGCGCCATTTCCATAGGCCACGTTGTCAGTGATGAGGTTGTCGTTGGAGTTGGAGAGGTATATCCCATACCAGCCTTCTCCCACGATGCCGTTAAAGCTGGCATTATTTCCCGTGATGGTATTGCCGTCGGAAAAGAGCAGAGCAATTCCGGGCTGAGTGCAGTAAATTACGGTGTTGTTGGAGATATTGCAGCCGGAGACGCTGTTGAGCTTAATTCCATAAAAGCCGTCCCGGACGGTAAAGCCGCGGATGCCCACGCGGTCTGCCTCTATGTTCACGCAGGCATCTCGACTTCCGGCCCTGATAACCGCACCATTGCCCACCAGATTCAGGCTCTTTTGTATGGTAATCTTATCGTAGACTCCCTGGGCTACCTGCAGGGTATCTCCGGGAGACGCAGCATCAATCGCAGCTTGCAAATTCGAGGTTACCGCTATTGTGGCACCGCTCGCAAAGGAAGTAGCCAGCAAAGCTACTGTCAAGATGCAAAAGGCTATAGTTCTCAAGCAACCCACCGGCGTAGGAACGGCTGTGAGGTTAATAAAGCTTGCGTAGAGGGATTTTCCCGTGCGGACTGCTAATTGGGAATGAGCGAAAGAGAGACTTTCCGCTAGTAGCTTATCGAAAATATGATTTTGCAAATGAAAGGCGCTCGGGAATGATCAAAAAAAGTTTTCCCCCCTACTCCACCTCACCCTCTTCCACCGGCTCGCGCGGCGCCAGCAGCAGCTCATTGAAGAGCAGGATCTCGATCACCTGGGCCACATAGCGCCTCTGCTGATACCTCTGAATATCCTGGTTCATCTTCAGCTCCGCCTCCACCTGCACCCGGATCAGGCAGAGCCTCAAATCCCTCTGCTCCTCCTCCTGAATGGCGAGGCCGAAGATGTCCTTGAGCAACCAGGGCAGCCTCATGGGATTTCTCAGCGCTCGCGCCACGAGCAAAATATAGCCCTTGACCTGATCGGGCTTTGTTATCTCATCTGCGCCGGTGAGCAGCAGAAGGTCTTCAAGGGGGAATTTTTCGCCACCAATAATTATGGAGTTATTCAAAGGATATCACCTTGCATAATTCTCTCGCAGAGCCTGAGGTCATCAGCCACATTCACATTCACTGCAAGCTCAATTCTCTCCAATATGAGGTGAAAGTCCTCCTGCTCTCTTTCGATATCGGAGCCGTCCAGGACATTTATTCCTGCCGGAACGATGAGCCGACCGCCATAGTTGAAGAGGGAATCTGGCCTTCTGCCAAGGCGGCTGTGAAGATCAAGAGGCGTATGAGTGGAGAGAGCCGGCTCAGGCCTCTGCTCATAGACCTCGATAATATCGTCAATCAAATCAGACGTAACCAATGGAAGATCGGCCATGATGATCATTATGGGATCGAGAACCCCGGCATTCTTCACCGCCTCGATCATGTCAGCCACATAGCCGTAACCACCGGTCTGCACCACTTCAAGCCCTCTTTCCATGCACCACTCCCGCGTGCAAGGGACATTGTCCGTGGTTGCCACAAAGATCCTGTCAATAGAGCTGTCCTCGATGGCCAGGGCCACATAATCAATGAGCGGCCTGCCAAAGAGCTTTGCGAGGGGCTTTTCTCCCATGTGCAGCCGCGAGCCGCGACCACCGGCCATCACCAGAGCGTCCAGGGAAGAACACCCCCAAAAGTCAGAACAACTGCCAGAGCAACCACCCTTGCTATCTCGTTGGTCGCGCCGATACCGTCTCCAGTTGCCCCTCCGAAATTCCATTTTGCCACGAGAACCATCCAATAGGCGGCTGCCTGAGATGCAGCCAGAGCAGCGAGGCCCAGAGGACCCAAAGCAGCAGCGCACAATAATGATGATATGACCAGACCAAGGAGATGCTGCCCCGACCCGGTTCGCTCAATCATGATCTGGCCGAAGCCCTTCTGCAGAGAGGTTGATAGGGCGGCAAAACAGATCATTGCCTCTTTAGCAGATACCTCCGCCACAAGAAGAGACAGAGGCAAAAGAGAGCGGGGCGTATCCGACAGAATCGCGAACGCCGCCAGAAGGATTATTACTATGAAAACCGCGCCTCCAGTGCCAAGCGATACGTCCTTCATGGCGGCGATTTTTTTCTCACGAGGGCCATGAGCAATCACCCCATCCCCAAAATCGGCCAGCCCATCGATGTGATTTATGCCGCAGAGCTTGTAGATGGCAACCAAGATCACAACGGCCACCAGGTTGGCGGATAGCGCCTGGCCAGCAAGAAGGGCTAAAATGCCAAAAATGGCCCCCAGGGCGAGGCCCACCAGCGGAAATACGTAGACATGCCTCATCAGGGCTTCAATGCCCTCCATGGAGATGCCTACCGGTATGGTGGACAGCCAGCCAAATCCTGACTTGAGAGCAAAGAGCAAATCCTTCAATCCTGGCACCCTTCGGATAAAGATGCTCGAGTATACATATTAGCGGACACTCCCCCGATAAGCCCGGCAACTACATCATCCATGAAGGGCCCCAGCCGGGAGAGGATTCCCGGTTTGGCCTTATCATATCGAACATAATCGAAAAGCCCTTTGTAGCCACCCACATATTTGGCTATAGAAAGACCCAAAACTTCGTCCGCGATTAGGCAGGTCAAGTCGTTTTTGTAGTTTTCGGACCGCAGATTGGGAAGATTGCATCTCTCCCCCTCCGACTCCAGCAGGACTCCGGCGTAAATAAGGAGCGCCAGATTGGGATCGGACAGGGCAAGATTCAATTCCCGCAAAAACACAGCTTCCGCCTTCTCTCTGGTCTCCACACCCGGATGAGGAAAGTATAGCTGCATTGCCGCAGAAACGATATCTTCTTCATGTATTCCCATGCGATCCAGCACATCTCTGATATCTCTCATGGCCATAATAAAGCTCAGTTTCCCGTAGTAGAATAAAAAAATATCTGGCAAAATCGCTAAGCTATTTATGGTTTGATCGCATAATAAGATATAGGGTAACTCTATGAAGACGATGGTCAAGATCTTTGTGGATCACGAGCACTTGGTTCGAGTCATAAATACCTTAACAGAGCTTGGTATCACCGGATTCTACCTTGTGGAGTATCAAGGAATGGCCCCAAATACCTGGAAGGCCTTCCGGCTGAGCGAGAACCTCGATATGGCACTGAAAGCGATCCGGGACCACTCTGAGCCGGGAGTCATGGTAAATACCGTTGTCGGCTCAGACAAGTGCGAAAAGATCATAAAAGGGCTCGAGGAAGCTTTAAAAGGGATTAGGTATACGATAATAGGTCACAAAGTCACATCGATAAAGGTAAAAGGAGAATGAACGATTCATGGAAAACCTCAAAGATGACGTTGAGTTCGCCCTGGAAAAGATCAGGCAAGGCCTTCGCGTAGACGGTGGAGATGTTCAGCTCGTCGATATAGTGGATGGAATAGTCAAGGTAAAACTGCAAGGGCACTGCGCAGGCTGTCCCTTCTCTCAGATGACGCTTAAAAACTTCATCGAGAAAGAGCTAATGAAGAATGTAGCGGGCGTAAAAGGCGTG
This sequence comes from Methanosaeta sp. PtaU1.Bin112, assembly GCA_002067705.1. GTDB lineage: Archaea > Halobacteriota > Methanosarcinia > Methanotrichales > Methanotrichaceae > Methanothrix. Next base: position 22,326 of record MVRL01000089.1, on the reverse strand, counting down.
GTTTCCGCCTGAGGATTGCGCTCAATTTTATTCGCTTAAATTGATCAGAGATTCAAATGCACATTGTTCGCTCAAGCAAATCACAGAGGAGTCTGATTTATGTTCCCAACTAAAAAGGTACAGAGTCTGGTAGGCAGCAAGATTCAGGTGGAGATGAAGGGTTCACCTCGCTATGTTCTGGAAGGAATTCTCAACAGTGTAGATGAATACCTGAACCTTCACCTCCAGGAGACCGTGGAGCTGATAGGCGGCGAGAAGACTCGCTCATTAGGATCAGTTATCCTGCGTGGCAACAACATCATTCTCATAAGCCCAATTGAATGAAGAAGACTAGAGAGGTAGCGAATGTCTGCTGAGGAGGCACTGGAGTACATAAAGTCGCATCCCGAAGGGGCCCTGCAGAGCGATCTATGGAAGGTTCTGAAGATCGATTCCCGAAAATGCTCCCGTATCGTGGCCAAGCTCCTCAAAGATAATCTCATCACCAGAGAGGTAGAGACGATAGATGGCATCAGGACCTATCGGCTCTGTTGCACGATTAAGCCTCGCAGCAAGCGTTTCGATCCACTGCTGGCTCTCGACGCCTTCGAACCCTGCGCAGGCTGTATCGAAGAGTGCGTTCCTGAGCATTGCGCCAAGCTCAGCGAGTGGATATTCTCCATAGTGATGGGAGCCGACGGCAACCAGGACATCGAGAGGATCGGGCAGTAGAATATAACAAGAGTGCAGGCTCTTTGTTATCCTATTTTATTATCATTTGGCAGGCAAATTTTGCGGTACATCATGGCATGCATCATTGGAATTTTCAGAGCTCCGGCAATGGCAGATAGCTCCTGGGAAGAAGGAATTTGCGTCCTAACCGGCGGCAAACTCTTTCCATCCCTCGCATAAACAGCTCCCCCCCTCATCCTGGAGCAGATGTAGCTTCCTGCATCACGGCCTACTATTATCTCGCCGCCACGCATTTCAGCGGCCGTAAAATCGCCGCATCCCCCCTGGACCACAATTCTGCCACCCTGCATGAGAACACCCGTGTTCCGGCCAGCATCACCCATAACCTCGATCAGACCGGAGCGCATGAGTATTCCGGTGCTCATCCCCGCGTCCCCTTTCAGAATTATGGTCTTTTCAGAGGAATTTCTCGCTCCCAGGGTGTCCCTCAAAATGCCGTCACGGATGATCAGGCTGATATTATCGGCAGTATTTGGCTCCAGGACGGCCAGACCTTTTTCTATAATCTCGGTGGCGGATAAAAACTTCCGGTAGCCTGTCAGATCCGATTGTACCTGGACAACATTTCCCATTGGCGATTCAATCTCACCTGAGACATAGATCGCACCCCGCTGCATGGAGATTCCCATATGGCTGCCCACATTGCCGTCCACGATTATCTTGCCCGTACCCTCCACCGGCCCGCCCTTTCCCCCTAGCCGCAGCAGATCCACGCCCAGGCTCGAACCCAGGCGGCTTCCCACGTCCCCCGAGATCTTGACGGCCTCGCCCTGACGCAATGCCTGCACCATTCTGCGATAGCTGATGCCGTTTACCGTCTGATCCATATCTAGCCTTGAGCCCTTATGCTGCCAGAAAAAATCAAAGGTAAAGTCGCAAAGACATCTCTCACCCGATGCATTGATTTGTAGCATTGGCATCACTTGACAAGCTGCTCAGATACCTCACCAGCGATGCGCTTTGATACATTGACGCCTATTACGGTTATGAGGATGGCTACAATTGCTGATATAGCCAGATATTGCACCGATTCCACCATGCCTATGCCGAATTTCAGATCCGAATTGCTGGCCAGGATGAAGCCGGTTGCCGACCAGATGATAAGACCCGTTGCCAGCAAGAAAAAGAGGTAAGAAATGGTTCGAGCATCCCTTAAGCCCTCCAGGTACATATCCATTATCTTGCCAAGATCCACACACAGGGCGGCGACAACATACCACCAGATGCTTTCGTGAAGGTAGATCATCACTAAAATGAAGATTCCGGGCGATATTGGCTCCTGGTAATACTGCCAGGAATAGGCAAATCCCCTCACCGTAGCGATGACCACCAGCATGGCAGCCAGAATATAGGTAATGAATGCGATCTTTCCTGCATAGAGGGATTTTCTCAGAGTCTGCTTGGCTTCCTCCATAGAATCATCGAGCCCAAGTCCTCGAAATAGGAGATATAGGCCAACAGCACCGGTAATTGCCACCACAGCGCCATTTGGATAACCGAGCAAGCTGAAGATGGCAAACATGAGCAGAGCGAGAGCGGGGGGGATGAAGACGGTATGGCTGATCTTGGGATCATTAAAGACCTGCTTGAGAAGATAGTAAGTGCTCTCCAGGTTAGGGCTTTGTTTGATCAGAACCCGACGTACTCCATCCACTTTGACGCGAGAATGGATAATGGGCAGAATGGCCTCGTCCTCGGCTCCATCAGAGACTACAATTACTCCCTCGGGATGGAGGCGCTCCAGCAAGATCTCCAGTTGCGCGGCAAGTTTGCTGTCAGAGACCAATCCTACCTTCAGATCGCCTGCCAGGGAGGCGATCTCCACAGTCTTGCCAGAAAGCGCAAGCTCATCAAAGACCTTTATGCCTCCGAAGATCGTATTGACATCCGAATCCTCCGGATCGGCCAAACCCAGCTTGAGTGCAGCATCGATATTGGCCTGCCTGCCCACAACCGGGCTTACGACTCCGCCCTTGCGGCCTAAATCATTGTCGCGGTCAATACAGAGCACCAGGACATCCATAGAATACTATTTGAAAAGATTGTACTTAAAGGATTCTGTGGAGAGAAGATATATATCTAATCAAAGAAAATGATATGTTATGCGGATTTTGCCCAGAAGGAAGACGATCCTTGCACATGCAGTCCTGATGACGCTATGCGTCTTTATGCTCTGTATTTCCTTTGTAGATGCGTTTTCATTGGATATGGCCACCACACAGAAATATGTTGATATATATAACAACCGGATAGATAATGTTCCTGCCGTTTTAAAGAGCATGGTCGGCAGCGAAAAGGTCAACATAATAACAACCAGAGGAGATGGCAGCGAATTTCGTGTGGGCATGGATATAGTGAGCGCAAGGATTGAGAGAATCGTCGAAGGCGGTATCAACGATCCCTCAATCATAATTACCGCTAAACAAAGCGCCTTAGACGAAGTATCAAAATCCAAGGAGAAGATAGCCGCTTTTAAGAAACAGACAGATGCAGGCCAGATTCGCTTCGAAGGGAAGAGCTGGCTGGCAAATGCCAAGATCAAGGCCCTTCTATCCAGCACCAGCTTCCTGGAGTTCGGCTACAGCCTTTTCTTCAGCTAGCGAACGAGATGGATATTATAGTCTCATCTGCCCAATATGCCAGTTGAAATGTATGATCTGATCGTTGCGGGTGCAGGACCGGCCGGATCGACGGCCGCGAGAGCTGCGGTTTTGCAGGGCTTGGACACGCTAATCCTGGAAAAGCAGACATTTCCCAGATACAAGCCATGCGGGGGCGCTCTATCCAGCAAAGCGACTGCAATACTGGACTATTCGCTTCCCGACAGCATTTGCGAGAGAGCTATAACTGGGGCGCGTGTTCATTTTAGGGATAGAGTATTGGAGAAGCACAAGGGGTATAATCTAACCACTTTGGTAGATCGGTCTCGATTTGATGATCTCCTCCTGAAAAAGGCGCAGGAGGGCGGAGCAGGCATTATAAACCAGAAGGTCATGGACTTCTCAGAAAAGAACGGATTTATCTCAGTTAAGACCGATGAGAGAACTTACCAGAGCAGGTTTCTGGTGATCGCTTCCGGATGCCAGGATGAACTGAGGAGCCGAATCTGTGGCCGAGACGGCAGAGACTGCATGGGGATATGTCTGGTTGCGGATATCAAGGAAGACGATGAGAAGATAAGAGAGCGTCTCCCGGAAATATTGGACATTCACTTCGGCGTGGCTGAGGGAGGCTACGGATGGATCTTCCCTCACCGAGGATACTATTCGGTGGGGATAGGCGGCCTGTCATCCCGCCTGAGCCATCCCCGCCGAACCATGCTGCAGTTTCTCAGGAAGAACGGTTTTCCTGAAAGTCAAAGGCTTCATGGCCACCAGATACCTCAGGGCGGCAATAAGAGACAATATGCTCTGGGCAGGGTTCTTCTGGCCGGAGACGCGGCCGGATTCGTGGATGCGTTCACCGGAGAAGGAATCTACTATGCGCTCGCTTCGGGCAGGATAGCCGGTCAGGTGATCGGAGAGGTGCCAGCTCAAGAGGTTGCCCGGGCCTACGAGAAAGGATGCGAGAAGGTTTTCGGCGCAGAGTTGAGATATGCATTATTCTTCTCTAAAATGATGCACCGCTATCCAGAAATATTTATGCGCATCCTTGCTTGCCAGGAAGAGGTTCTGGACAGGTATATTGAAATTGCCGCGGCGAAGATATCTTACAAGGATTTTATTCGCTGGCTGCTCCCCCGACTTCCCATGAACCTACTGCGGACTCTGTAATCAGGAAAATTCTGCGGAAAAATAGGGAAAAAGAGGTCTAGGTGAAGACCTCCCCCGTCCTCACCTTGCCGGACTTTTCAACCGGGGAGACGAAGATCCTGCCATCCCCGAACTTGCCGGTCCGCCCGGCATCGCAGATGGTCTTCATCACCTTATCGGTCTCTTCATCTGCAACATACAACTCCAGCTTTAGCTTGGGAAGCAGATCCACATCCATGGTTCCGCCCCGGTATTGCAGCTTGATGCCCTTCTGCTCGCCCCGGCCCAGAACCTCAATTACAGTCATAGCGACAACGCCATTCTCTTCCAGGGCTTTCTTGATCTGCTCCAGCCTCTCCGGCCGCACTATGGCTTCGATCTTTTTCATCTTCATTCACCGCTTTGGCATCTTTCAGGCAATTCACGCATAGGCCTTCTCGCCGTGCTGAGAGATATCAAGCCCAACGTATTCTTCTTCCTCTGTGACCCTCAGTCCCATTACCCGGTCAACGATCTTAGCGAGGACGAGCGTCACCACAAAGGCATAAACTACCGATGCACCGGCAGCCATTATCTGTACCGCGAATTGATTAAAGTTGCCGTAGATCAGGCCGGTATAGCTGTTGACTGAGGCGGTGGCGAATATGCCTGTGGCAACCGCACCCCAGAGGCCGCCCATGCCGTGGACCGCCCAGGCATCGCAGCTCTCATCCAGGCCGCGGCCAACGCGGAAGAGCAGGGCCATGTAGCAGAGCACACCAGCGATGGCGCCGATGGCCAGGGCACCCGTTACATCAACATATCCCGCAGCAGGCGTTATGGCCACCAGGCCCGCTATGCCGCCGCTCACCATTCCCAGAGCGCTGGGTTTTCCTTTCAGCCAGCTGGCCAGAAGCCAGGTGAACGCTCCGGCAGCCGCCGAGGTGTTGGTGACCAGCAGAGCGGAAGCGGCAAGGCTGTTAGCCCCGAGGGCGGAGCCGGCGTTGAAGCCGAACCAACCGAACCAGAGCAGGCCGGCGCCGATCATGGCCATGGGAATGTTATGGGGCTCCATGATGTAGGAGCCATAGCCCATCCTCTTGCCTATGACCAGGGCGATGGCCAGAGCGGAGAAGCCGGAGCTGATGTGCACCACAGTTCCGCCGGCAAAGTCAAGCGCTCCCATCTGGGCCATCCAGCCGCCCGCCCAAACCCAGTGAGCCAGCGGATCATAGACCAGAGTGGTCCAGAGCAGAGCCAGCACTATGAATGAGCTGAGCCGGACCCTTTCCGCCACGGCTGAGGTGAGGATGGCTAGCGTCACAGCGGCAAATACCAGCTGGAAGGCCACATAGATCAGGTGGGGAATATTTCCGGCCAGAGGCGCTTGTTCCAGACCCACGCCGCTTAACGCAAAGTAGTTCAGCCCGCCGATTATCCCGGATATGTCTGAGCCGAAGGACAGGCTGTAGCCGAACAGCACCCATTGTATGCTGGCGATGGCAAAAGCCAGGAAGGACAGACCGATCATTGAGACGACGGTCTTGCTGCGCACCAAGCCGCCATAGAATAAACCTACACCTGGCGTCATGAGCATGACCATGGCTGTTGAAACCAGAACCCAGGCTGTGTCTCCACTATTAATCTCCAACTGCATCACCCTTAATAAATTGTATAGCTTAACCTATTTAATTTTTGTATTAATTCGGTGGCCTGTGCAAAGATCCATCCGCACATTGCATCAAGTGCCTTATTTTAAGCGGTTAAAAGGGTATTTAATAGAAAATCCGAATCTATCAGATCAATTCATACCCATTCATAACCAAAAAATCCTGCGATCATCGGCGATTCCATAATAAATTTAAATATATTTTTTAGAGTATTTATTAAGATCACATAAAACCGTGATCCTAACATGAATGCGAGGAGCAGGGAATAAAAAATGATTGAGATATTAATATAGTTATCTTTTCAAGACAGATAGCAATTGCATTGGAGATATGAAAGGAAGAAAAAATAGAAAAGAAAAGATGGCAGAGAAAAACGAACCGGCGTTCCATGGAAGCAATCAGAGGTCGACGCTCTGGATTATCCGCAGGACGCTATCTCTCGCCGTCCGGGTCCGCGCCCAGGCCCCAGCTCAAAACATCTTCTGCACTGGCATGCTGAGCGATCTTTCCCTGCTCCAGAAGACAGGCCTGATCTCCCATGCTGGCCACATCCCTCAGGTCATGAGTCACAATGATGCAGGGCACAGCGCAGGCGCGAATCGTCTCCCTCAGCTCCCGTCTCATGGTGGCCTGCTTTCGCACGTCCAGGGCGGAAAGAGGCTCATCCAGCAGAAGTAGGCGGGGCTCGATGATGAGCGCTCTCGCCAGTGCAGCTCTCTGTTTCTGGCCGCCGGAAACGTTCGCCGCTTTTGCCGCCCTTATCTCCCAGAGCCCTGCCGCCTCTAAATGCTCCTTTACCAGAATTTTGATCTCGCCCGCGGCCATTCTCCGGATGCGCAGTCCGAAGGCCACATTGTCGTAGATGCTCATGTGAGGAAAGAGGGCATAACTCTGAAAGACATATCCAATGCCCCTGGCTTCAGGTGGGACGATTATCCTTTTGCTGCAATCAAAGAGCACTTTGCCATCCAGGGCGATTCGACCCCTATCGGGATTTTCCAGACCTGCCACCAGGTTAAGCAAGGTGGTCTTGCCGCAGCCGTTATCTCCTACCAACATGAGCGTTTGGCCTGCCTCGACGTCCAGCTTAACCTCTAATTCGAAATCCCGCAGCCGCTTCTGGATATCGATCTCTAGCATCTCCTGGTCACCCTCCTGGTCATTGTTCTTACCAGAATGATGACCGCAAAGGAGATGGCCACCAGTATTATGGACAGACAAAGAGAGACATCCAGATCCCCCTGCATGGCAGTGTAGATGGCCAAGGGCATCGTCTGGGTGCGACCCTGGAAGTTTCCGGCAAACATGATGGTAGCCCCGAATTCGCCCAGAGAGCGGGCAAAAGCCATGATGGCGCCGGAGATCAGGCCATTTATGGCTATGGGCAGAATCACATGAAAGAATGTGTAGACGCGACTGGCACCTAAGGTGCGGGCGGCATTCTCAAAGGAGACGTCCACATCTTCAAAACTGGTCCTGGCCTGGCGAATGTAAAACGGCGAAGAGACAAAGACCTGAGCCATGATCACCGCCAGGGTAGTAAAGGCAACGCTGATTCCAAAGGCGTTCAGGTAGTGGCCAACGATCCCCATCCTTCCAAAGGCCATTAGCAGAGCAATGCCGGCCACGGCAGGCGGCATGATTACCGGCAGATCGATTAGGGAGTCTGCAATCTCTTTCCCAAAATAGTGGAAGCGAGCGCTGACATAGGCAATGGGGGTTCCCATGACCACCACAATTAATGTGGTCAGGGCGGAGGTTGTCAGGCTTAGCCGTAGGGCATCTAGGGCCATCGGATCGCGCAGGGACTGCAAAGTGGTATCAAGCGGGCTCTTTAAAAAGAGGGCGATTATCGGCAGAGCTATGAAGGACATGGCAATGATCAGCAGGACAGCAATGCCTGCCTTCAGTGAGGCCCTCGCCAGGCGGCTATAAATGCCTATGAACTCATGATCCCGGTTTGCCGTCTCGCGCTCGGCGATCAATTCTGTCTGGTCGCAGGCTATGTTTTGAGACATATCTTCCTAAAGAAGGATCAACCACGATGCCATAAAGACCTTCCGAATCCAATCAGGATCAGATCTCAATGGCATGTACTCCTTGTTCTGAAACTGATCGAGCCGGTAGTCACCTATCATGCCGGCACCCTCTCTCTGCTTTCCAGGAGGACGTTGGCCATGCCTTCCACCAGATTCATTGAGCCCTCATATCCGAGGAGCAGCTGGTGGGAGGCTCCGAAGCGGTCGTGGTTAGGCAGACCCACCCGCAAGAGAGGTATATTCCCTTCTCGGGCCACCCGCCGTCCGGTGAACGGGCCGACCAGCAGCTCGATATCCCGGCTCTTCGCTTCCTCTGCAATCTGGAGGAAATCAGCTCCCATTGAGACCTTGGAGCCGGGCGCAATCTCCGCCGCCTTTTCTGCAAAGGCAGGATTTGCCGCTCCCGTAGCCACTATCTGCGGGTTCATGCCCAGCTCCATCATGATACGGGTTATGCCCAGTACCATCTCAGTGTCCCCGTAGACCGCCGTCCTGACATCCGCCAGAACCTTATGGGCATCTACCATAGTATCCAGGAGCCGTCCCCGCTGCCGTTCATAGCTCTCAGGCATGGGCATCCCGCTCTGCTCTTCCAGAGCGGCAGCCAGCCGATCGGAAAATTCCAGGCTTATGGGCAGGGGAAGGGCAACATGAGGAATATGAAACTCCTTTTCCAAGTAGTCACCTGCGCCCGGCTCCTGGACCCATCCTCCGATGGTCAGAGTCGCCCTCGAATTGGCCGTGTCCCGGACATCCTCCAGAGGAGTTCCGCCTTTGGGGATGGGAGGCAGATCGCTGCTGAGGGTCGCATCTAAGGTCTCGGATATGTCAGGCATCAGAATGTACCCCAGCCCCCAGTCGTCAAAGAGCCTCCGCAGAAAGCGAACGTCCGCCGGGGAGATAATTGAGCCCACCAGCATGTTGATGCGCCCGTTTGGCTTCGACTTTGCTGCCATGGTCTGGACCAGGCCCTTCAGAGCCACCCGGTAGCCTACCTCATGAGAGGCCGCATAGCTGGGAGTTGATACCGGGACGATGACGACATCCTTAGCTAGCGGTTCCTGCGCCTGAAACTCCCTGACTATCTGGGGCACATCATCTCCGATGGTCTCAGCGAGACAGGTGGTGGCAATGCCGATCACCTTCGGGTTGTATCCCTTTATGACGTTTCTCAGCCCCTGCATGAGATTGGCGGACCCGCCGTAGACTGCTCCCTTCTCGTTTAAAGCAGTGGAGGCAATGTCCACCGGCTCGCGGAAGTGATGGGCGAGGTACAGGCGCATGTAGGTGCTGCACCCCTGCGAGCCGTGGAAGAGGGGCATGCAGCCCTCGATTCCCCGGAAGACCAGGACGCTGCCCATAGGCATGCACATGCTGCAGGGATTAACTGTGGCAAGGCTCTTTGATATCATCGCTGACCTCCTGCATGGACGACAATTGCGATCCTCTGCCAGCGCAGCCGGCTCTTTTCAAGGCAAGCTGCCATACCGGGCTGTTGATGGTAATGCTGACCTCTCTCGCGAAGTTTTCCATCCCCTCAAAGCCCTCGAAGTTGGCAGTTCGATCATGATTGAAATCACAGAACGCAATACCCATTTTGTAGGCCAGGAAACGCTCTTTGACCCCTGCCACCAGAAGGTCTGCATTCTGTTTGATGAGAAGCTCCCGGAGCTCCAGAGGATTGGCATCATCTATGATCACAGTTCCTTCCTTTATGAGGTAAGCGATATTTTGGTAGTCCTCGCGGTTGCCGGTCTGTGTTCCAATTATCACGACCTCCATCCCCAGCTCCTGGAACGCCCGCACCAGAGAGACGGCTTTGGCTGCGCCACCCATGTAAATGGCAGCCTTCTTTCCGGCTACCTTCGCCCGGTAAGCCTCGATCTGGGGCATCACCTCACGGCTTTTCCTAAGGATGATCTCCTCTGCCTTCTCTGCCATCTCCTCCGAGGCGAAGAACTTCGCCGCTTCCCGCAGGGCATTTGACATATCCTGCAGGCCAAAGAAGCTGATTTTCCTGTAGGGGATGCCATATTTTTCCTGCATGATCTTGGCGAGATAGGTCATGGAGCCGCTGCACTGCACCAGATTTAGCTCTGCGGTATGAGCCCTCTGTATCTCCGCTACTCGAGCATCCCCGGTCAGTGTAGCCACCACCTCCAGGCCCATCTCCTGAAACAGGGGCTTTACGAACTGCAGATCGTCAGCCACATTGTATTCACCCAGCAGGTTGATGGAAGGGTGCCTGGGCTGATAGTCCCGACTTCCGATCAGCTTGCTCAGGGCATTGCAGGCTGCTTTGTAGCCCTCGTTCTTGTTTCCTCGAAATCCCTCCGACCGCACCGGCAGAACGGGAATTTTCAGCTCCTCGCTCGCCCTCCGGCAGACGGTCTGCAAATCATCTCCGATGATGCCCACGATACAGGTGGAGTAGACGAAGATGGCTGGAGGATGATACCTCTCCGCCAGCTCCTGCAGGCATGCTGCCAGCTTCTTCTCGCCGCCAAAGACCACATCCATCTCCTTCATTTCTGTAGAGAAGCTACTGCGGTAGAGATCGGGACCGGATGAGGTGCTGCCCCGAATGTCCCAGGTGTAGCTGGCGCAGCCTATGGGCCCATGCACCAGATGCAGTGCATCGGTGATGGGGTTGAGCACCACTCTCGCTCCGGAGTAGACGCATGCCCTCTGGCTCACTGCTCCTGCCAGGCTCTCGGTGTTACAGGCCAGGTGCAGGCCGCCATCTCCTTTCTGCCGGATGTGATCCTCCCTGCCTTCAAATATCTTGACGATCATTTGCAGATCCTCAGAGAATCATCTCGAAGTGCGTATCATCCGCATCCCTGTCACGTCTCTCCAGGAAGGCGTTGCCTATCATCTCCACCAGCCTTGCCGTACCTGCATAGCCGATAATTGGGAAGCAATGCAGATTGGCTCGATCGGTGATTGGGAAGCCTACCCGGAGCAGCGGGATGTCTTCGGCTCTTGAGATCAATTTGCCATAGCTATTGCCGATGAGCATGTCCACAGGCCGATTCTTGATCTTCTGGTGCAGGAGGAATGTGTCGCCCACCAGCGCCTCGCAGCCCGGGGCTACCTTGTGAACCTCTTCAGCAAACTTCTTGTCTGGAGTGCCAGTCAGTGCAAAGACGGGATTCATTCCCATCTCCACTACCAAGCTGAGAAGACCTATGACTGTGTCCGGATCTCCGAAGACTGCCAGGCTCTTGCCATGAAAGTGAGGATGAGCATCGGTAATCATGTCCACCAGCCGGCCTCGTTCGTATTCAATCGCCTTCGGTATGGGGACGCCCATGAGGTCGGAGACGCTCATCACAAAGGCATCGGTATTGGCAATGCCTATGGGCATGGGGCCGATCACCGCCGGTATGCCTAACTTGCCTTTCAGGACCACCGCTCCGGATGATCCAGCGGTTCTGCCGAGGGCAATGGTCGCCCGGGAGTTGCCGGCATCGATCAGATCGGGAATCGGAGTTCCGCCGGGCGGATAGAGCCCTCCGGATTCAGGCAGGAGGGGGGCGTCGAATACGTCCGTCGTATCGGGGAACACGATATGGGGGACGGCCATTATCGTGAGCAACCTCTTGATCTCCCGGATGTCTCCCGGATCGACGAAGCCCGGTATGATATTCAGTTTGCCATTCGGCTTGCTCTTTCTGGCAAAGCTCTGCACAATGGCCTTCACAGCATTGTCATAGCCGGTGATATGCGAGCCTACGTAGCTGGGCGTACTGGCTATGACCACCCGCACCTTGGGATCGAAGAACTCCTCTTCCTTGATCTCCTCCATGAAGCTGCTCACATCATCGCCGATGGTCTCAGAGGAGCAGGTGGTGTTAATGGCCAGAACATCAGGGTGATAGATGTTGACGCAGTTGTCCACTGCCTCTTTGAGGTTGTTCCTGCCGCCGAATACTACCGAATCCTCGGTGAAGGACGAGGTCGCGGCCAGGGTGGGCTCCCGGTAGTGGCGGGCGAGCACCATGCGCAGGTATGAGGAGCACCCCTGCGATCCGTGGGTCAGCGGCATGCAGTTGTGGATGCCTTTGTAGGCTAAAATGGCTCCGATGGGCTGACAGATCTTGGCCGGGTTAATGACCAGTGTCTCCCTCGATGCCATCTCTTTAGGTGTATAATCAAGCATTTGTCTCCCGCCTCCAGGGTGGGTTGATGAACTTCCAGGTTGGGCTGTTTATGGACATGTCTATGTCTTTAGCGAACTGTACGAATCCTAGAAAGCCGGTGTAAGGGCCGCTGTAGTCATAGGAATGCATCTGCCGGGATGGAACGGACATCTTCTGGAAGACGTACTTGTCCTTTATTCCGGAACAGAAGAGATCTATTCCCAGATCCCTGACCAGACTCTCGCACTCATGATGATTGTAATCATCGATCATCACCTGGCCGTCTTTCATATGGGCCAGCAGTCCCTCGTAATCCATCAACCTTGGAATCGCCTCCTTCTTCTTGGCGATTGCTTCGTCATCGTAAGCGGAGACCACATTTGGGTCGCGCTCGTAGTGGATATCCTCCAGCACCTTGGACTGTCCGGTATGAACGATGCTGGACAGGATGCCTCTGCCCTCGTAATCGTCCCGGTGGGCGAACTCATAGCCGGCCACGACTACCTCCATGCCCAGGGTCTCGAACATATTTCTGATGTGGTGGGCACGAGATCCTCCCACCAGAACCATCACCCTCTTTCCCTCCAGCCTCTGCCGGTACATGTTTATTGTCGGCTGGATGCGGGCCATCTCCTCGGCGATCACCGCCTCCGTTTTGCGGGTGAGGTCTGGGTTGTCAAAGAAGGCCGCCATGTCCCTCAGGGTCTTGATGGTGTCTTCCACCCCCAGGTAGTTGACCTTCAGCCAGGGCAGGCCGTACTTCTCCTCCATCATGCGGTTGGTGTAGTTGATTGACCGGTGGCAGAGCAGGATATTCAGCTTTGCCCGGTGGGATTTGGCGATATCGTGAAATGAGGCGTCGCCTGTGAAGGGGCTCACTATGCGGTAGCCGACCTTCTCCAGCAGCTCCTTTACAACCCAGTAGTCTCCGCCGATGTTGTACTCGCCGAAGACATTGACATCGAAGGGTCCGGGGTCATCCAGCTCCTCAGTGCCCACCAGGTGCTCCATCAGGGCATTGGAGGCGATGTGGTGGCCTGCCGACTGGGATACACCGCGGTATCCCTCGCAGCGCACCGGTATGACCTTGATCTTCAGGTCCTCCTCGGCTTTGCGGCAGACCGACTCGATGTCGTCGCCGATCAGGCCGATGGGACAGGTGCAGAATACCGATATGCACTCCGGCTTGAAGATGGCGTAACCCTCGCGGATGGCTGCCGCCAGCTTCTTCTCTGCTCCGAAGACGATATCCGTTTCCTTTACATCCGTGCTCAGGCAGTAGCCGGCATAGCAGTCCCGGCCGTCTTCCGGCCTCATCAGGTTGCGGCGGGTTCCCCAGGTGAAGTAGGCGCATCCTATGGGCCCATGAGTGATATGCAGAATATCTTTGATGGGACCGAAGACCACTCCCTTGGAGCCGGCGTAGGCGCAGCCCCGGTTGGTGAGGATGCCTGGAACGGTGCGAGCATTGGCCTCTATCTTCTGCCCGACCTCGCAGGCATCCTTTACTACTACGTGCTTGCTTCGCACGGTGCCGGTCTTCTTGGGAAGGCCCTTGAGCAATCCTTCTACAACCTGCTTGCTGCCGGGGATGGTTATCGGCTCTCTCAGGCTCTCGCCTGCTCTCTCGACTGCGTTCTCTGCTCTCTCTGCTCCGCTCATGATATGGCCACGCTCCCTCTCTCGCCGGTCCTTATGCGGATTGATTCATCCACCGGACAGACGAATATCCTGCCATCACCATAGTTTCCTGTGCGGTTTACCTTGGTGATGACGGCAACGACTGCCGGAACGAATTCATCTTCTACCATGATCGAGATCATTCTCTTGGGGATGTACTTCATGCTCTTCTTGTCGGATTCTGGCAGCGGAGATGGATGGGGAATCTGCAGGCCGTGCTGCTTTCCCCTTCCGCTGACCTTATAGACAGTGATGGAGGGGATGCCGATGACATCCAGAGCATCTTTAGTGCTCTCCATCTTGTTCATCTGAATGATGGCCAGGACTTCTTTCATCTAGAGCCCCCGCTGGCCGGTTCGGATGGTGATGGCCTCCTCAACCGTGTTGACGAAGATCTTGCCGTCGCCGATGTTGCCGGTTCGGGCGGAGTCCTCGATGATCTTGGCTGCAGATTCGACCAGGCAGTCATCCACCACAAGCATGAGCATGGTCTTGGGCAGATTGTCATAGACCACATTGCCCACCTTGATGCCCTTCTGCTTGCCTCTGCCGAAGACCTCGATGCGGGTCAGTGCCATGAAGCCGCCTGCCTCCAGGCTATCGGCGACCTTGTCCACTGCCTCGGGCCTGATGATTGCCCGGATCATCTTCATTCCACAACACCCCATTCCATCATGACCTGCTCAAGCTCCTCGTATTCCATGGGCTTTGGTATGACAAACATCTCGTTCTCGTCCACTGCCTTTGCCAGCGCCAGGTAGGCTTTGGCCTGGTTGGAGTCCGGTGCATACTCGATGACAGTTTTCTTGTGGATCTCAGACTGGTGGACCACATTGTCTCTGGGCACGAACTGGATCATCTGGCTGCCGAGCTTCTTTGCGAAGTTGGATACCAGCTCCCGTTCCCGGTCTACGTTGCGGGAATTGCAGATGATGCCGCCAAGGCGCGTTCCGCCCGATTCGGCGAACTTCTGGATGCCCTTACAGATGTTATTGGCAGCGTAGAGGGCCATCATCTCGCCAGAGGCGACGATGTAGATCTCCTGCGCTTTTCCTTCCCGGATGGGCATGGCGAATCCTCCGCAGACCACGTCGCCCAGGACATCGTAGAAGACGTAGTCCAGGTCGTCGGTGTATGCTCCCAGGTTCTCCAGAAGCCCGATGGAGGTGATGATGCCCCTTCCTGCACAGCCCACGCCGGGCTCAGGCCCGCCGGACTCAACGCATTTGATGCCGCCAAATCCCACCTTCAGGACATCATCCAATTGCACCTCACCCTCTTTTCGCAATGTATCCAGGACGGAGGGTTGCTTCTTGCCGTTCATCAGGAATTTTACGGAATCTGCTTTTGGATCGCAGCCAATCTGCATGATCTTCTTTCCCATGGTGGACAGCGCTGCGGTTAGATTCTGGGTGGTGGTCGACTTGCCGATGCCGCCTTTTCCGTAGATGGCTACTTGCCTCATGTTGCTCCGTTATGATGATATTTGGTGTTTAATATTCAATTCTGAGAAGCTGCTCATCTTTTCGCAGCCTCTGCCTTCAAGCGGAAAGAGTTGGATGAGATGGCCCAACTCTTTGCGATAGGCCAATGAAAGGAGTGTCCGCACGTGTCTGTGGTAGTCTTCGCCCTCTCACCTCCAAAAGAGCGGTGCGATCGAGGATATAAGGAATTATTTGAGAAGATGGCGGCAGATGTCGGAATTATGCGGAGGGATTGGGAAAAGATATGAATGAAGAGCGATATTTCAAATAAAGGTTAAGTTAGGATGTTGAATCTTTGGAAGGATGTTAGAACGACCGGTTTTCAAGCTGGTGCTGAGATAAGAAAAAGGCACCAATGGTAATGAGCTAATTCAAAGAAGGCGTCGATAAATGAATTATATATTTGTCATAGACGTATAATATCCTGCCGTAAGCAAGTAGTTTGACTAAATCCCTGATAATGGACAAAGAGTTAAGCAATGGTATTTAAAGAAACCTCCATTTCGAACTAAATCGGAGATTTATATCCCAGGCCACAAACAGATTTGAGAAGACCATTCTGGGATACTCTGCAAAAAAGGGACTGCGATGAAGTGCTTTCACTGTACCGGGAAAGGGATGAGGTCGAGAAGATGGGGATTGGAGTTCCTGTCAAAGCCAATCTGGTTATTAAAAAGGGCAGAGTTTAGGATGAATATCTGGCCAAACCGCTTGGAATGGAGACGCTCAGGAAGGCTATCGAACTCAATAAGCCCACCCAATCAGTTGAGATGAAATATACAGAGGAGATGGAAGCCACCTGTAACCTCTGTAAACATAATTACACCTTGTTAAACATTAATCAACTACGTACTGGATCCTGATTTTTATTCCTGCATCTCCTTCAGTATAATGATAGAATGTGATCTTATTCTTTCCAGGCGTTACCATACTCGTTACATCCAAATATTTTCCTTCACCCATTCTCGCCTGGACATCTTCATTCTTGATATAGTCGTGGAAGATGCCGCCCAATAGACTGTCGTGCCTCACGAATTTCCAAGCCATTCTTCCGTTTATCTCCAGATATGCATTCCAGCCACCATACTGATTGATTGTCCCGTCTTTGCCATATTGACCTGCTTCAACTTTATTAAAATTCTCTGGCACATCTATGGTCCAGGTCTGAGGTGCATCAGTGTAGTGAACAAGTCCCAAGTCCAATTCGGTCACCTCTTGTCTCGTTTGAGCCTGCTCTGCTTCTTCCGGAATCGTTGGAGATATTACCTGTGGTGTCAGTGGAGACAAACCCACAATTTTGAGGCTTTCACCTCTCTTTAATGATTCTATACAGAAACGGAAACTCCCTTCAAGGCTACCTTTTCTTGTTGTTCCATGCAGATTCACGCAGCCACGGGGATATGGACCATTTATTTCATCGCCGGATGTAGTTGCAATGTATGCTTCTAAATTGCCGGTAAAATTTCTAGTGACGTTCAGAACCGCAATATCTTCAAAAGGAATGCTATACCTGCTGTAACCAACTATTATCGATATATTGGGGCAATTGCAGCTCAATGAATTAACCTCTACTGGCTGTTGCAGGTCTATAGTCACGAGTGCTGAATCAATTGCATGCGGATTCTCGCTGCATTCTGCGAATTCTACAAACATAACAAAGATCGATGCTACGATGACGCTCAGGATTGCCTTTGAAAGCGATTTCATTTTTCCCCACCTTGCATAAATATAGGACATGATTGATTATGAAGTTTTTGGGGCGATTGGGTTAATGGGCAATGATTCCGATGCGATCAGTTACCATATGCGACATCTGACAATAGTCCAAATGGAAGGGAATCCACGAGGAGAGAGATGCACCTGGTAACTTGGCAAATGCCTACGCCACTGATGGAGAATTAAAAAAGCTTTCAACTATTTCGAAAAGGCCTATGCAATATCAGAAGAGATGCAGGATTGTCGTGGAATGAGAGATGTTCTGAGAAATATGGGAAAAGCCTATTTCCATCTGGGCGAGTACGACAAAGCTATCGATTACTGTGAACGAGCCTTAAAGGCATCTCGGAAGTTTGGAGACAAACAGCGAGAGGCTCAAGCTCTCTTTACACTTGGAAATGTTTCAGAGTCATTAGGACACCAAGAGGAAGCTATTCGATTGGCCCAGTCCGCCCTGGCCATCTTCGAAGAGATCGAAAGCCGCCCACGCCGAAGCGGTTCGCAAGGCCCTCGCCAAATGGCAGAGCTGAAGCCCTCGCAAGCAATCCCTTTATCCCCTCGCCCCGCTAGCACCCCCTCATGATATTCGTCTATTCATTAGGCGGCTCCATCCTCGCGGGCCGCGATGCAGAGAGCCTGAAGGAGTACGCTGCCGCCCTGAAAGAGCTGGCTGCTGAGCACCAGATCTTCGTAGTAGTGGGCGGAGGAAAGATCGCCCGCGAGTACATCGGCAAGGCCCGCGCCCTGGGCGCGAGCGAGATGTTCTGCGATATGATTGGAATTGGCGCTACCAAGATCAACTCCGCCCTGCTCGTGGCCGCCCTGGGTGACGCTGCCCCCCAGGAGATCCCGGACAGCTATGCTGGCGCGGCGCACCTGGCCCGGCCCGGCAAAGTGGTGGTCATGGGCGGCGTGGCTCCGGGACAGACTACCGACGCGGTATCAGCACTTCTGGCTGAGTACGTGCGCGCAGACAAGATCATTGTCGCCACCTCCGTGGATGGAGTCTACACTGCCGACCCTGAGACGGACCCCTCAGCTAAAAAGCTGGCCCGCATGACCCACCAGGAGCTGGCCCGGATGGCTGCGGGAACGGAGATGAAGGCTGGCTCGCGCTCGCCCGTCGATCCCCTCGCCGCCAAGATCATCGAGAGAAGCCGGATACCCACGGCTATCGTCCTGGGCAGCAAAATAGAAAACCTGAGAAAGGGTGCCCTGGGCGGGCACACAGGAACTGAGATCAGATCGGGGTGAGCGTCCTCACCAGGTCTCCGGGCGAGATGATGCCCCACATGGATCCCGCTTCGCTTACCACAAGCTGGCTGGCTCCGGTCCTGCCCAGCATCTTGATGGCCTCGTAGATGGGCTCCTCTGAGTCGATGGTCAGGAAACCGCGGTTCATGATCTCCCTGGCTTCCTGATTGGCCCTGCCGTCTGCTACGGCGCGAGCGATGTCTGCCAGGTTGATCAATCCCGGTGAACTGTCGTCCACCAGCGCCTCGGATACGCCGTTGTGCACCAGTATGCGCGACACTTCCTGCAAAGAGGCGGAGGGCGGTATGTGTACGGCCCGCCTGGCAATTCCCTTGACTGCCACCTTGGGCACGGAGATCATCTCCTCGATATGGAAGATGATGCGGCTCATGGTATCGTCCCTGCCGGTGACGGTTCCCCTGATGTAGAGCTTGTTTACCGGAGTGGGCCCCACTTCGATTCCATCCCCCACATTGAACTCGCGAATGTTGCCGATGATGCGAACCACGCCGTCGCATTGCTGGGAGTGCATGACCTTGTTGAACACGATCTCGCTGGCGGTGGTGCCATCCATAACCACCCCGTTGCGGATAACGGGAACGGTTACGACATCTCCCGTGGCCTCGATATTCAGCGCCTCAAAAGCTGATCCCGTAGCCCTGTAGCCACCTTTAGGACCGGGAACGCCTTCTACCAGGTTCAGTGCTTTGAGGGATTGCATCTGATTTCTGATGGTGCCGGGATTCCGGTCTATCAGCTCAGCTATCTCTTCGCCCTTTACAGCTCGTCCTTCAACACGATGGATGTTGATCAACGCAGTTAAGATATCTCTTTGAACGGGTGTCAAGTCCATAATTCGATCGCATTGTTCATGATTAATGTCCTATATAGATTTATTGATCGAAATACCATCTGAATAATCTGGTTTAACTTGAATCGATTTTTGAAGGCTCTATTGCAGAGCAATTTCGATAAAACTGGATAATAAAACGCCTTATTTTCTCATAGGACATACGCTGCTCTTTTTGTAGGGAAAACCGCTCATCCGCTGCCAGATCATCTCAACGGGCTCCTCGAAGATGCTGCCCCAGGACTGTGGGTAACAGGAACATGGGTATACTTCTCCGGCGGGCGTTATGTGCATCCAGCTGGTAGCAGCAAAACAGCCAAAACGCCTGTAGGCCTCAGGAACGGAGAATATTCGGAGTTCTCCGCTCGCTCCTGCCTTTTGCACAAAGTCGTCTAGATGGGCATGATCAGCGGGCAGAAGGGCAATATTCTGCCGCTCCGACCAGCGGCCGGTTGATACCACCTCAAAGAAGGTGAGCTCATGGACGCCCTTGCTTCGCGCCAGATCATAGAATAATTGCAGCTCTTGCATATTCTCCCGTCGCAAGACGACGTATAGATCCACAAGAAGTCCGGCGGCAAGAGCATTCTCTATGGCCTGCATCGCCTCGTCAAAGACACCCTCCCTGCCGCGCATGCCGTCATGCTCCGCCCGGATGGGACTGTCCAGGCTGACGTTGACCGCATAGAGGCCCGAGCCCTTCAGCCGGCGCGCGAGCTGGGCCGTAAACCCCGCCCCGGAGGTGAAGAGGGTGGATATGGCCCGATCGTCTACGGCAGAGACCAGCTCAGGCAGCTCTCGATACAGGGTTGGCTCTCCCCCATCGAATATGACCAGCGTGGTTCCCATCTCCAGGATCTGGCTGATGATCTCCTTGACGGTCTGAGGCTCCAAGCGGAGCTTATTTCCGGAGTTGGGCAGAGCGCAGTGTGCGCAGCGGTTAGGGCACTCCTCGGTTATGGAGACCGTCACCTGGTCCGGGGTGCGCCTGCCCAGCATGGCCTGCAGCCTGCTATCCACCAGCCTGGAGAATGCCCGGCTGGGGATGGGCGGGATCCAAGTGGAGATGCAGAGCTCTTCGCGGTCTGCGCAGGCAGCAATCTGGCCATCGAACATCTGCAGAGCGGACTGGATGAGAGGCAGATGGGCCAGAGGGCCGCTGGCATCGACCTGCACCCTGGCCCCTTGCGCCTGATCCTTCGATACTCTGGCCTCGGCTTTGAGGAGCAGGCTGTCATAGAGCAGGTACGATCTGCCGTTGCTTTTCGTTTTTTCCGCGTTCACTCTCATCGATAGACATCCTTGGGATCAAAGACCTTTTCGCCCACGATCTTGCCGTCCAGGGTTCGGTAGAAGCACGACCTGTAGCCCGTATGGCAAGCGCCCCCCTCCTGCTCGATCATGAGCAAGACAGCATCCTCATCGCAGTCTATTCTGATCTCCAGGACTCGCTGATAATGCCCGGAGGATTCACCCTTCAGCCAGAGCTTCTTTCGCGAACGGGACCAGTAATGGGCTTTGCCGGTTTCGCGGGTCTTGGCCAGTGCCTCGTCATTCATGTAGGCAAGCATGAGAACCTCTCCGGTCCTGGCATCCTGGGCGATGGCCGGTATCAACCTGTCTGTCATCGAGGAGAATAATAGTGATATAACCTATAAGGTCCTTGCTCCCGTTGATGAAATGCATCACCTGCAAAGGCCGCGGGCTCTGCGGGCGGCCTGTCTGTCCCATACTGCGCCGGCTGGAGGAGACAGCTGCCCTTCCCCGCATCGGCCGCCGCCTGGAGGGGCTGTCTCCTCCCGAGGTCTTCGTGGGCAGGCACGGATATCCGCTGGTCAGAGCCGGACCCATGCTTCCCGCAGGCGGAAGCCTCGACAGGCCGGCAGAGCTGCCAAACCTCAGCATGGACATCGGCGAGATAATAGCCGCCCGCTCGGCGATGATTCGTTCTGAGAGCAAGATCGCGATAAAAGACGCGCAGTCACCGGGAAGGATGCTGGAATCCATCCAGCAGATCGCCCTCTCGTCTGCTCCCGTGGGCACTGAGGTCACCTTTTGCCGGCCACCTCAGGGCAATCTGCAGTTCGACGGAGTGCTCTGCCCCTCCGGTCCCTCAGGTGAGATCTCGGGAATGCAGATCACCACCAATCCGCTTATTCCCAGGAAGGTGGACCAGATAGCTGAAGACAGAGATACAGTCGCCGTAGACGCGGTGGGCGAGCTCTATTCCAGCGGAATAGGCACGGACCACATCTCTCGCATGCTCTCTCTGGGTTTATTGGGCAGGAAGAGACGGCTGGTGCCTACCCGCTGGTCGATCACCGCTTCCGATGATATGATCGGAAAGCTGCTCAAGGAGAAGGTGCTGGACTGCAGCCAGTTTAGCGACTACTACCTTTTTTCCGGCGAAGACCTGGGAAATCACTTCGAGATCCTTCTCCTTCCTCAGCCCTTCCGTTTTGAGCTGGTGGAGATATGGATGGCTCGTTCTGTCTGGGCGGAAGAGGGGTTCATCGGCGCAGACGGAGAGGATGCACGGCCCCGCAAGGGGTACAGCCATCTAGCGGGCGGCTACTACGCAGCGCGCCTGGCCGTCCTGGAGCACCTTGCCAAACGGGGCCGGCAAGCAGGAGTGCTGGCGGTGCGGGAGATCTCTGAGAGCTACTGGGCCCCCCTGGGGGTGTGGGTGGTGCGGGAAGCGGCCAGAGCGGCTATGAGTGCGCCGCCTTTGCGCCTTGGTAGTCTTGCAGAGGCGCTGGAGGAGATGGAAAGGCGAATCAGAACGCCAGGTAGTCAGTGGCGCAAGCAGGCAAAGCTCCTGGCATCCCCGGTGCAGAGGAGTCTTCTGGAGTTCTGATCTTGCAGCCTGCTGTAGCCGTCGATTGGGGGTGACTCCTGAAACAGCATCAAGAAACAGCTGTAAGGAGACCGCTTTGCAGAAAGAAACCTAAAAAACCACTCATGAATCTGCGATTCACACCAGAAACATGAAAGCAGTTGAGACGCAAAGAAGTTCATGGTATGG